>CAZVQJ010000226.1:0-2178 GCA_964629165.1 uncultured Puniceicoccaceae bacterium | reverse complement strand
TTCGTGGTGAGAAGGTGAATCGCGCGTTTGCCGGTGACTCCCTTGACGACGCCGTCCCGGGTAAGGATCTCGACGCGGCGACCCGCGATCGTGTTCAGGTCGATCCCTCCGATCGTGTCAAAGTAGAGGAATCCGCGGGCGTCGACGTAGGTGATGATGAACCCCAGCTCATCCATGTGGCCGGCAAGGAGGACGGAAGGCGATCCCTCGGGATTGAGCGTCGCAATTCGCTGGCCGAGTGGATCTGTCTCGTAGGTATCGGCGACCGACTGGAGGTGCCGATCGACCACTGCCTGGGCCTCGAATTCGTAGCCGGAGGGCGAGCGCGCGGTCAGAAGGTCGGTAAGGAATGTCGGCACATCGTAATTTTCAGAACTCATGGAGGTGAGTTTGGGCTTCCCCTTCCGGTGGGCTAGTTTTTTCTGGTGCCTTCTCAGAATGATTATTTATCCAGCCATCGATCTACGTCGCGGCCGTGTGGTCCGCCTGCTGCAAGGCCGCGCCGACGCCGAAACCGTTTACTTTGAGGATCCTGCGGAACCTGCCCGCCAGTGGCACGAGGCCGGGGCGGAGTGGGTGCACGTCGTTGATCTCGACGGTGCGTTCGACGGGGAGGGTGCCAACCGGGAGGCGATCGAGCGGATTGTGGCGACGGGGATGCGGGTGCAACTCGGCGGCGGCCTCCGCACGCTTGAATCGGTCGAGCGGGCGCTCACGTCCGGCATCACGCGCGTCGTGATTGGCACTCGTGCGGCTACCGATCCAGCCTTTGTGGGTGAGCTGGTGGAGGCATTTGGATCGGCGTGGATCGCGGTCGGGATTGATGCACGCGATGGCAAGGTGGCCATCCGGGGATGGGTGGAAACGATGGAACTGGACGCTCTCGAGCTGGCGCGGCAGGTTGCCGACCTTGGGGCCGGGACGATCATTTACACCGATATCAGTCGCGACGGGATGCTCAGCGGCCCGAATCTCCCCGCCCAGAAGGCAATGCTCGATGCCGTTTCCTGTGGTGTCATCGCATCGGGAGGGGTCAGCTATCCCGCAGATATCGAGAATCTGGCCGCCTTGGCGGCAGAACATCCGAACCTCGACGGCGTGATTACCGGAAAGGCTCTTTACGAGGGCAGGATCGATTTGGCTTCTATTCTCGCCGGAGGTGGAGGTCCAGCCGTCGGTTGATCGGGGACGGTCATGCACCGCGGCGCGTTTTCCCGGCTGAAGCACCTGACATGGCAGAAAAAAAGGTTACCATTGGATGGAAGGAGTCGATCGACCTGCCGGACTGGGGCATCTTCAACGTCGTCGCGAAAGCAGACACGGGAGCTCGCCGCTCGGCGGTGGATGTGGGGGTCGTGAAAGAAGTCGGCGAAAATGAGATCGAGTTCGAGATCGTGCTCAAGCGAGACGAAGGCGGGGTGTATGCCCGCACCGTCCGCTGCGAAATCGCCCACGTGACCCATGTGCGGTCCAGCAACGGGCTGGCGCATGAACGCTATTTTGTGCAGACCAGGATTCGCCTCGGGAAAGTGGAAAAAGTGATCGAGTTGAGTCTGGTGAGTCGTCGGGACATGCAGTATCGTGTGCTCCTTGGGCGAAAGGCGCTGGAAGGTGACGTGATCGTCGATGTTGAGAAATCCTTTCTCACACGACCGCGCAGAAAGATGCGGCTGCTCGAGGAGAAACGTTCATCATGGCATTGAAAATCGGCATCCTCTCACGTGGGCCACGCCTCTACAGCACAACGCGCCTGCGGGAGGCGGCGGCGGCGCGTGGACACAAGGTCAAGGTCCTCGATACCTTGCAGTTCGGAATTTATCTGGAGTCCGGGCAGCCGGATCTGACCTACCGCGGAAAACCGGTCCCTCATTACGACGCAGTCGTTCCGCGGATTGGGAATTCAGTCACTTTGTTTGGAACTGCGGTCGTCCGGCAGTTCGGGAAAATGGGGGTGTTCTGCCTCAACACGGCCGAGGCCATCATGGCATCACGAGACAAGCTGGCCTCCCTGCAGGCGCTGAGCCGACATGACATCGGGATCGCGGAAACGGCGTTCGTGCGCAGTCAGGAGGACGTTCTAAACGCCATCCATTCGATGGGAGGCGCTCCTGTCGTCATCAAGCTTCTCTCGGGGACCCAGGGGATCGGCGTGATCCTCGCGGAAACAAACAAAGTCGC
>CAZVQJ010000225.1:0-2185 GCA_964629165.1 uncultured Puniceicoccaceae bacterium | reverse complement strand
GTCGATGTGACAGTCCCTCCCGGGCATGAGATCGTTTCATCGTACGAGGAAAACAAGTTGGACACGCCGGTCCCCCTGAACCTCGCCATCACGCGCGCCTTTGAAGGTGCGGAAAAACAGCTTGAAAAGCTCTCGGCGAAACAGCGCGGGGAGGAAAAGCACCACCCGCAGCAGGAGCCACAGGCGATCATTACGAAATTGTTTCCCGGCGAAGGGTACGGCTTCTTCCTCGCGGATGACGGACGTGAAATCTATTTTCGCGACACCGCCGTCCTCAACGGCCGCTTCGAGGATCTCGAGCTGGGCGCAGGCGTGCATTTCACCGCCGCCCAGGGAGACAACGGTCCGCAGGCCAGCACGGTCCGGTTGATTCACAAACGCGGGCGCAACTCGCCGATCGAAACGGGGGCGTGAACCCGTCCCCGGACGGAGGGTCAACCAGAGTCACGCACCCACAGGCCACAGCTCATCGGCGGCAGTTCGATCCAATCTTCACCACATATAAAGCGTGCGGTGGGCAGCCCGCCATGGACGAACCGCTCGTGATCCGCCCACTGCTGAAAATGCCGCAGGGCGACTCCCTCAAGACGCAACCGAGCGGTATCAGGATCAGGATTGACCGCGAAAATCAGTTGTTCGCGGCCCATTTGAAGAGCGGCGTTATAGAGCATGCCGACCCCCTTTCCTTCGCTCCAGGACACAAAGAATCCGGGCTCCGGATGCCCATCGAGACGCAGCAACCGACCGGCTTCCGAGTGACGGAAGCGGATCCACGACCGGCAGTAATCGTGGGTACCGGAAAAAAATCGGAGGCGCTCATACGGCAGTTCGTTCGCCGGGCCATCGAGGTAGGTGTTGTTGCGTCCCCCCTTTGAAAAGAGAAAGTCGTCACCGGCGTGCAGCATGGGAATCCCGACTGACATCATCAGGACGGAAATGGCGAGATGGGTGCGCCTCCGGTCATGGGGAGTGGGAGCGGTTCCATCGCAGGCCGGGTTCTCCGTGATCTTGTCGATCCAGACGCGATCGTCATGCGAGCAGAGGTAGTTCACGGTCTGCGCGGGAAAGGCAGCGAGCGTGCCGCGTGAGCCCTGCATGAAGTGCAGAAGCCCCTCCGGATTCTCGTGGCCGAGCACGTAGCCCCGGATACACTCACGAAACCCGTCGTTCCACGCGGCGATCCCGGTTTCCATCATGCGCGCTCCGAGGTGCGCCCGGAAGCTCCACGGCTCCGCGACAAGAAAGACGCCCGGCTTGACCGCCTTCACCGCTTGTTCGATCTCCTGGAGGCAATCAATCCCGATGAGCTCGCCGAGATCGAAGCGAAAACCATCCACATCGTAGGCCTCGAGGAAGTGCACAAGGCTCTCGATCATCAGGCGGCGCGCCATCGGCGTGTCCGGATCGATCGTGTTGCCGCAGCCGCTGAAGTTCATGTATTCGCCGTTCCCGTCGAGAAGGAAATAGTAGCCCTTATCAATAAACTGGAGGTAGTTCGGATTGCCGACGTGGTTGTAAACAACGTCGATGATGACCGCAATGCCCGCTCTGTGAAAGGCATCCACGAGGGCCCGAAACTCCTCGATCTGGGAACCCTCCTGAGGAGCTCCCGCATACTGACTGGCGGGTGAAAAATAATTCACCGGCATGTATCCCCAGCCGTATTCCTTTGGATCGACCGTATCAAATTCCTGGATCGGCTGGAGTTCGACCGCATTGATGCTTAGCTCGCGCAGGTAGCAGGCCTCCTCCTGGAGCCATGCCGTCAGGCCCCGGTAGCCGAGACGCTCATCCTCCGTCAGCTCGATGGCAGCGCGCGCCAGGACATCCCTTAGATGGATCTCGGCGATGACGAGATCATGCCATGCCGGCGGATGAAAGCGTTCGCGGTGTCGCCGCTCGAATCGTTCCGGCTCCACGACAATCCCCGGCCCCAGCGGCCCGACGCAGGCCTTTGCGTACGGGTCGAGGATCGGAAAACTGCCGTCGAAATAGCTGAAGCCGTCCTCCTCATCGCCGGAGACGGTGTAGTGGTAAAACCAGCCATTTCGATTCCCCGGCACGACCGTCTCCCACACAAGATTGTCGTGCGTCCGCATCTCGATTCCCTCGACCGGGACTGCCCGCAATCCCTCGGAAAGGTGAAGGCGTACGCAGCGCGCACGCGGTGCGAAGAGCCGAAAGG
>CAZVQJ010000224.1:0-2426 GCA_964629165.1 uncultured Puniceicoccaceae bacterium | reverse complement strand
GCACGAGCCACCGGAGGGCCTCGTCCGCAAATGAAGGCAAAGGCCTTGCCCGAAACTCCGATCGATAAAAAGGCGGTGGTTCCACCTTCTCCGACGGAAGGCTCGCAAACTCTCGAAGCTGCGCCATCAGGCGATCGAAATTTGCGAACGCGCTATCGGCGTGAAGCACGAGGAAGTGGGATCGGTCGCGTCGGATGGCCCGAATCAAGGCACGGTTATAGACTGCGTAGCTCCGGAGCACCTGGAGTGGAAAGATGAACAATTCCCAATGATCGCGCCGGAGCAGCGAATCATGCACGGCCCATGGATGGCGGTAAATCACAATGCCCCGCAGGTCGGGACACAGCGTCTTCCAACCGTCGATGAAAAGCGCCGTGCGTGGATCCTTCCACCCCCAGGGCGCCTTGCTTGCCCGACTCTGGAGCAACGCTTGTGCTTCGCGGCGTTCGTCGGGACCGAAACGGCCGTCGAAGGCGCGGGTCACCATCGTTGTCCGGGTAGTCATCCGGGGGTCGTCGAGAGCCCGCTGTCTGAGCAACCGCTCGTGAAACTCGACTAATTCACGGTCTTCAAAGTGCCCGTGCGGGTTGCCGTTAGCGGCCCCGAGGAGATCATGGCCGATCTCTGCACCCATCGCGCGAAGAAGGCTCGCCAGATACGACGTCCCGCTCCGGTGCATGCCAAGCACGAGAATCGGTGGGGATTTCATCGTCATCTGCGAACGACCTCTCCGTCGTTAACCGGGAAAACCTCCGATTCGATTCCGAAGTCGATCACGCCCGTCGGCAGCATGCCGGACTCGTCGAGAACCCGGAACATGGCCGCATCGATCAGACGGTGCACATAGGAACGCCGAGCTTCGAGGTCGCCTTCGACGCCGGCATTCAGGAGGTAGACACCCGGCAGGAGACGGCAGTGAAAGGTAAAACAAACATCGTGCGTCTCCCCCGCTTCCATGCGCGGATGGAACTCGCCATCGGGAAGCGAACGGCTCCCGCCGAGCTCGGTTCCCCGGAGTGTTTTGATCAGCATCGCAAAGGCGACGTTGTGGCATTCCCGCTCAAAGTTGACGCGGTAGCAAAAGCGGTATTGCCGGCCGCGGCGGAGCTGATTCACCCGGCGCCCATCAAGCGAAAACAATCCGACCCGATGGATTTCCGCTCCCTGCCGATCATAGCTGATCGGTGCGGCCGCCTCGAGCTGTGGGTCGAATCCATCGTCGGCCAGCCCCTTCCGCTCTTCTTCCGCCTCGACCCTCTCCAATTCCCCCTCATCCGACACCACACTGGCCGCGCCCGAAGAATCGGCCCGCAGCTCCTCCAGGACCGCAGCCTGTTCGTCACGTGGAGCATGAGAAAAGCGTACATAGGCATCAACCACGGCCTTGGGGGAACCTTGGACAATCACGCGCCCCTCATGCAGAAACAATGCATGCCGGGTGAGATTGAGAACGGAACCAAGATCGTGGGAGACAAAAAGGATCGTCGTCCCGGCTTCGCGGAGCCGTTCGAGGCGGGCAAAACACTTCCTCTGGAAGGCTTCGTCACCCACCGACAAGGCTTCGTCGATGATCAGGATCTCCGGGTCCAATGCGGTGTGCACCGCAAACGCCAGCCGCACCATCATGCCGCTGCTGTAGGTTTTCACCGGCTGATGGATGAACGGGCCGATTTCCGCGAACGCCGCAATCTCGGCAAATTTTGCTTCCACCTCACGAGAGCCCATTCCAAATATCGCGGCGTTGAGCCGCACATTCTCGGCGCCTGTGAAGTCCGGATTAAAGCCCGTACCGAGTTCCAGAAGGGCTCCGACCCGGCCGCAGACCTCCGCCCGGCCGGAGCTTGGACGCAGCACGCCGGTAATGATCTTCAGCAGCGTGGACTTCCCCGATCCGTTGTAACCGATGATGCCGACGCTTTCACCCCGAGGCACTGTAAAGCTGATCCCGTCGAGCGCCCGGAATTCGCGCCCGACCCGTTGGCGGTGTGACCGCAAGCGATCCCTGACCCCTTGAGGCACGATGCGAGCCGAGGCCAATCTCTCTGCCATGACCCCCGTGAGACGCGACCGGGGACGCTCCCAGATCGTGTAGACCTTTGTGAGATCGCTCACCCGGATGGCATGATCGTTCATCGTCGAATTTTCCACTCTTGCCGCAAAAGGAGCGATCGTGCGGGGCGTCATGGCAGTTGCAACTCCCGAGCGCGGGCCGGGTTTCACTTTGACCCACCTCAGGATCTCATCACCTTGGGTTCGAGCATGCCGATTTTCCGCCTTTACCTGCCGAGTCCACTCCTCGTGGCTTCCGCCCTCGGGTTGCTCGGGCTCACCCTCTCCGCGCAGGAGGACATGGGAATGGGGCAACGACTCGATGAACGGTCGCCTTTCCTCCCACCGGGCGGAGCTGTCCTGGAAGAAGTCGAATC
>CAZVQJ010000223.1:0-2494 GCA_964629165.1 uncultured Puniceicoccaceae bacterium | reverse complement strand
CCTCCCGGATCCCAAGCCGAACGCATTGGCTTTCCCCGGAGGGACCATCGGCGTAACCGAGGGTCTGCTCACCGCGCTCGACGAAGAAATCGCGATCGCCTTTGTGCTGGGTCACGAGCTGGGACATTTTGCGCATCGCGACCACTTACGCGGGATCGGCCGGCAGCTGGGTGTTCGGGCCGCATTTTTTATCATCTTCGGTCAGGGAGATGCCCTCTCCTCGCGCGCCCTCGACATGGGCCTTTTGAAATACTCCCGGGAACAGGAACGGGCGGCCGACTCCTTCGGGCTGCGTGCGGTGGAAGCCCTCTACGGCAAAACCGAAGGAGCCGAACGGCTATTCGAGGTGCTCGCGCAGCAGCGGGAAAGACCGGAGTGGGCCTACATGTTCACCACCCACCCCGGCAACACCGAGAGGCTTCAAGCGATTCTCCAAAAACGAAAAGCGGAGTAAAAGCATCGCTGTTGCGCCTCAAAGGGGACCGCATTGACTGAGATACCGGGATCCTTTCAATAGCCGCATGAAATCGATTCACATCCGGGATCTGGATGAGTCGGTGATTGCCGGTCTTAAGCGGCGGGCCAAGCGCCACCACCGTTCCCTCCAGAAAGAAGTGACCGTGCTCCTCACGGACGCCGCCCGGATGATCCCGCCGGAGTCCCCCCTGGAAACATCGCCCTTGGAAAGGCTGAATTATGTCGAGACGGGCGAAGCCGAGTTCAACTGGTCGCGGAAGGATCTCTACGACGATGACGGACGCTGAGCGCAGCGAGCTGCGATCCCTCGTGTCCACCCTCGCTCTCCGCGGAAAACGCATCCCCGGCGCCGGGATCGTCGCCACGATGCGCAGCCACGGCCTCAGCCATCTCAAGACCTGGAACCCAAAAGATTTCGAGGTGTTTCCAGCCCTTCATCTGGTTGGCGAATAGTCAGTGCGGCTGTTCAATCCCCCCGCTGCAATCGAGAATCAGACCGCATTTCCGGGGGTAGTTTTCCGCGACCTCGGCCCTCGCACCAGCACCGATCAAGACAACCAAGGATTGATCAAGCGCAGGCCGCAGGATTCAAAATCGGCGGTATTTCGGGTGGCCAAGCGGGCATCATACTCTCTGGCGATGGCGGCGATGAGGAGATCAAGTTCGCCCACGCCCAACCCGGCTCGCACCCGCGCATTGTAGATCGGCGCGTAAACCCGGGCGGTGTTTTCCGTGAATGGCAGAATGCGTTCCTCAAATCCTCTGGCCAGAAAGGTTTCGAATGCGTGTTCCAGCCCGGTTTTGCGGCGACTATTGGGTAACAATCCTATACCCCGTCGAATCTCAGCCACCGTGAGAGCCGTGAGGCGGAGTTGGGCTGAACTCTGCTTCCGCAGCCAATCCAGAACCGTCTCGTCCGGGCGCTTCCGCATCAGCTCGGAGACCACGTTCGTATCAAGAATGATCATCCTCGCTCAATCAAATGAGAGGAGTGGACGATTCCCTCCTCGCGGGGGAAGCTCCAGATCGACCCCATTGCCCTCTCCAAAGCAGGCTTCCGCCAATTCCGCCAGATTGGGCGCGTCGCTTGGATCCGCCTCCGCCGCCGTCTGTAAAATCTGTCGCGTGTAGCTCTCTAGGGAGAGACCCGCCCGCGCCGCCCGCAGGCGCAACTTTTCTTTCGTCGCCGCCGGGAGTCGCCTGATGGTGATGGAAGTCATTGTGCAATCAATGCAATCACTTTATCAAACGCAGTCAAGCCCAGCAACCCGAACCACGAACACAACCGTTCCTCCCCTTCCTCTCGATCAAGCGGCGGCGTTATCCGGAGGAAACGTGGGAGCTGGTCGACGGGGGAAGCACCCACGAAACCCCGTGACACATTATTCGCAGCGATGTAGCCCGGATACAGAATCCATGGTGAATATAGCGTTTATTGCTTGTGCGAGAATGCTTTTTGTCCGAATTTGCTCCCTATGATCACGACCCGGAACAACCGTCTCGATCCCTCCCTGCTCAACCGCGAGGAGCTGGATCGCCTGGTGGCTGCGTTTTCCGCCGAGGGACATGTCGCCTTGATCGATGGCAAGGGGCGGCGAACGGAGATCCCCGAACCCATCTACCGCCACATCCTCCGCATGCTCACGCTGATGAAGGGCGGTCGGGCCGTCATTCTGCTGCCGGAGGACGAGACATTCACGACGCAGGCGGCAGCTAATTATCTCGGCATGTCGCGCCAGCATCTCGTCGACCTGCTTGGCAGGGACGCCATTCCGCATCATAAGGTGGGCTCGCACCGGAGAATTTCGTTCAAGGATCTGATTGCCTACGAACGGGAACGGGATCAGACGCGCCGGGGGGCGCTCGACCAGCTCTCGGCCGAAGTCGATGAAGCCGACCTCTACGATTCGGACTATACGGGAGGATGAAGGCTGACTTTCGGGTGTGTCTGGACGCGTGCGTTCTCGCGAACTTTGGGGTCTGCGATCTGTTCCTGCGCCTCGCCGAGCGCCCGCGG
>CAZVQJ010000222.1:0-2676 GCA_964629165.1 uncultured Puniceicoccaceae bacterium | reverse complement strand
CTGCTTCAAGTTGAAGGTCTTCGAGGAATACCTTGAAACGCTCGACCCCTTGATCCGCGAAGTCGGCAAACTGATCAGTAGCCTCGACCTCGCCGAACGTGCCCATACGCGCAAACGTCGGCCGATCGATGTCGAACGTGTCCAGCGCCGCCTGACGGAGATCCACCATCAGATCCGGCTTGAGCCCCAGGAATTCCTCAATGTCATCCAGGGCACCCGCCAAGCGATGCGCCAGGCGCATCGGGCAAAAACCGAGATGGTCGAAGCGAACCTCCGGCTCGTCATCTCGATCGCCAAGAAATACACGAACCGTGGCCTCTCCTTTCTCGACCTGATCCAGGAGGGCAACATGGGGCTGATGAAGGCGGTGGAGAAATTCGAGTATCGTCGCGGATACAAGTTTTCGACCTACGCGACCTGGTGGATCCGCCAGGCAATCACCCGCTCGATCGCCGACCAGGCGCGGACAATCCGCATTCCGGTCCATATGATCGAGACGCTCAACAAGGTGATGCAGGTGCAGAAGCAGCTTCTCCAGGAGCTCGGTCACGAGCCGACCGCGGAGGAAGTCGCGGACGAAATGGATCTGCCCGTCGATCGCGTGCAGGCGATCATGAAAATGGCGCAACAACCGATCTCCCTGCAAAGCCCGGTGGGAGATAGTGACGACACCAACTTTGGTGACTTCATCGAGGACAAGGCTGCCGAAAACCCCTACGACATGACGGCATACTCGCTCCTGCGAGAGAAGATCATGGACGTCCTCGATTCTCTCACTGATCGCGAGCGCCGCGTTCTCAGCCTTCGCTTCGGACTCGTCGATGGGTATAGTCGCACGCTCGAGGAAGTCGGGCGCCAGTTTAATGTGACCCGCGAGCGCATCCGCCAGATCGAGGCAAAGGCCCTGCGCAAAATGCGCCACCCGACCCGGATCCGTCAGTTGCACGGGTTCTTCGAGAACGAAGGCTCGGGAAACCTCGAAGGACCCGGCGCCCAGGACTTCATCGGAGGCGGGAACGGTGGAAATGGCGGCGGCAGCCCCGGCGGCGCCAGCCGTTCATAGCCCCCTCTCGAGCAGGCGCATGCCCAGCTTTCAAAGCGGACGAAACGATCGGTTTCGGCCGCTTTTTTTTAGCCTTCTCTTGGCTGCAGCCGCACTCCTGAGCAGCTGTCGCCAGGCAGGGCCTCCGGCCGTTGCGATCCCGCCGACGGCGGACCCTCCGGAGATCACGCTGAGCCCGAACCTGCGCATCGGGCGGGTTTCATGGATGGGTCCAGGGCGGGAGGTCCTCGTCGAGATCGACCCCCACATCACCACCCTTCCCCGTGGCCACGCCGTCGTTCGCAACGAAAAGCTGCATCCCATCGCCGTCCTGGAACTCGGGGCGTCCGCTGGCAAGCGCCTCCGCTTCGCACAGGTCCTTGCCGGCATCGCCGTTCCCGATGCCGAAGTCGTCGCTCCCGGCGATCGCTTGCGCGCATGGGGAGAGGAAGCGGTTGCGGCCGATTGATCAACCGCGCCGTCAGGCCTCCCCGGCCACCGCCCCGCGGTCGGACAGCCGATTCGGCTCTTCCGCAAGGGCCTCCTCGATCCAGCGGCGAATACGCTGGAGGCCTTCCACGCGCATCGGATCCTCCGGCTTGATCCTCCCGAGCAGGTTGATCACGGATTCGGCGTAATCATGAGCATTTGCAGAATGCAGCGTCGTCAGTTCGAATGGGTTGATTTCACCCCGCCGGATCATCGCCCGTGCTTCCGCCTCGATCTCCCGGTTGCTTCCGCCCGGAGCGCCGAAATCACCCTTCGCCTTGCCCCCGCGGCCGCCGCCTCCCCCCGAGGACTGCTCGCTCGATGACTTTTCGGTCACCCCCCGGGGCTGACGCTCGATCTGCGAGGGATATTCCTTCCCGTCCCGGCCGGTGACGGTACGAGGCTGCCCGATCTTTTCCAACCGCGTCATCTCGAGACGACATTTGCGGACCAGCTCAATCGACACCCGACAGATCTCTGCAATCACCGGGTTCGCCTTCTCCGGCCATTCTTCCAAGGCGATCTCGACCGCATTTCGCTTGTCCGCGTTTGTCCGGTAGACACCGTTTGTTGCATTGGCACCGAGGGCATGAGTGAGCGCGTCGCTCCGACCTCCCGGATGAACCTCGGCCGCGATCGTGCCCGCGTTGTTACGCCGGGCCGCAAGATAACGGTGGAAACCGTCCGCCAGCCAGTGGTTCACACCATCATAGTAGGCCACAACGGGCGGAAATTCCGCGCCGTTCGCCATCTCTTCGGCGTAGCTCGCAATCGCGTCGTCACTGGTCTGCACCCGTGCCTGCGTCCCACCGTAAATATCAATTTGTTCGAGAGAAAGTTCCTGAATGTGCATCGCTGAAAAAGGGCCGTTTCTGGATGCCTTCCACCCTCTCCCGCAAGGGCAAAAGACCGGGTTCGTCAGCTTCCACCCTGAAAGGTTCAGCTCCCGCCGAAATCATCGTCTTTCGGGGTCGGTTGGGGTCGGCGAGACACCCTCGCAGGTGCCGGGCCCGTCAGCACATGCCGGTCCGCCCCCCCTGCCTCACAGCCCGCCACGCACCCCCACCGGCATTCTCCTCCCGAAGAGGTTCGGTTCCTCTCCCGAATCTTCCGGTCTTGCTTACGGCCCGCTGCGCGTTGTCATC
>CAZVQJ010000221.1:0-2697 GCA_964629165.1 uncultured Puniceicoccaceae bacterium | reverse complement strand
CCCGACCGCCTCCACTTCAGTCCCGGAGGGTAGCTTCCGGGTTTCGCGGGGGAGAACCTGAATGGCGCGGCCATTTGCTTGCATATAGAAGTACCTTCCGGGTTCCTGATAGGCGAGCGTGCCACGAACTTTGGCCCAACGGGTGCGGTAGCTCGTCCTTCCGGAAGAGAGGAGGTCCTCGATCCGGCTATGAACGTGTGCGAAGGGATCATCGGCGGGCGCCTCATCCAGGGTGACGTCATCGATAGTGGGTACAAGCAGCACAGACTCCCCTTGGTTGAGGGTGGTGCTCTGGTGGCGTGTGCTGACCGCACGGACGCGGACAAGGGAGCCGACAAGGGACTTCCATCGATCGCTGGCGGGGACCCGCGCGGAGATTTCACCGGCACCCGTGACGAGGGTGATCCGGGTCCCTCCGGGCGTGTTTTCGACTTCCTTGAGGTAGGCGTGGATTTCGATCCACTGCGCCTGCTCCATCCCCGTTTCAATCTGCTCGAGTGAGACCTGACGTGGCGGTGGCAGGCTGTAGGTTTGCCCTTGGATCGCCGCCTCGACTTTCACCACGGGCACGGTGTTCACGACGGCGGTGACGCCCTTGATTCGAATACTGACTCCGGGTGCGGGCGGTTGCTCGCCGGGTATCCACTGGAGGGACACCCCGGTGGTGCTGTCCAGAAAGAAGGCTCGTCCACTCTCGCCGTCCGACCAGGTAATGACGCCGGAAAGATCGACTGGTTGAGCCACTTCGGCCTCGTCGTTCTCCAGGCGGATGACGTCCTTTGCACTGCGCAGGACACTCAGTCCAGCGGCGGACTGCGTATCATGTGTGCGTTCTTTCGGGCGAAACCGCCCCTGCTTCAATCGCCAGGAGACTCCCTCGACATGGGGAATCCCAATCGCTTCCACATGGTGGCCGCGATCCAGCACGTTCGTCTGCCCCGTGAGCACGAGAGCTCTTCCGGTGGCGTCCTCAATTGTCACGGACTCGCCCGGGACCTGGGCGACAACCTCTCCTTCCAATCGCACAAACGCGTCGGTTTCCACCAGATCGGAGATCAAGGTGGCTTCCCGTTCAAAAGCTGGATCCGTCGCCAGCAGGCCAATGACCTCCGGTGGCGTACTACGCGAGATCAAGAGGGCGCCGGGAATGCGGGTGGCGTTCGATTGTCCTGCCGGAGAGTAGACCGCCTTGAAGCGGATGGATTTCCCGGTCAGAGCGGGAGGAGGTTCATCCGGATCGACCTGCAGAAACACCACCCATGGGTGGTCATCAATCGATATCGTCAACTCAAGATGATCTTCAAAAAGGGTCGATTGCTGCGTTACCAGCCCTTCCATGCGAAAATATCGTGCATCGTTGTCGACGTTCTCCGCGACGGAACGGAAGGGGATGAACGGAGGCGCGTCGTCGTCCCTCGAGGGCAGAACGAGAAATTCACCCTCGGATTCGCGGAGGACTCCATCATTCCCGGGAACCACTCGCATACGAACCCACGAACCGGTTTGAAGGGAGGTTTCGTTGTTCTGGAGAGCGATGTAGCTGGCAAAACCTTCCGCATCGGAAATCCATGCCTGGTTCCACGCCGCATCGACGTAAACCATGTGAAAATCGCCGATAAATCCATCTGTTTCGGCTCGGGTCCACGCTTCAGCGATCGTCTCGGCAACCTGATCCATTTCCGCGAGAGGGATCTGCTTCGCGGGCTCATCTCTATCGTCGAATGCGTTCTTCAACTCCTCGAGATTGATCGCCGCGACCGGAGGGACAAAGAACGCGAAAGCTGTCCATGCCAAAGCAACCCGCAAACGCCCCGCCGGATGGCATACGCAGAAACGCTCCCGAAGGGGCAAGGCGTTGGAGAAATGATTCATGGTGATAGATTGTAAATCGACGTGTTGAGGGGTCCGCTTCAGCAAAGTCTTTGCTAATCTGCGGTTTTTGAGCGGCAGCCGATCGGCCGATCGGGAGAATAGAGGAAACCGGAGTGGCATATATTCTGCGCGCTGTTGCGAACGACGAACCACCGTTCCCACCAGATCATGCACCATATCGCAAAAATCCTGCAGTCCCACCCGAAGCCTCAGGGCGTGGATCCCGAAAGATTGCACGAAATTCTCGCCAGTGTCTCTGAATGTGCCCTCAGCTGCCTCGCGTGTGCAGACGCCTGCCTTGCCGAGGAGACGGTGGATCAGCTACGCTCCTGTATCAGCACCGATCAGGCATGTGCGTCCGTCTGCAATGCCCTCTCGCATCTTCTCCTCCAGCAGACGGCACCGGACAAAGCGATCCTGAAGGCGGCTGCGCAAGCCTGCGAGAGTGCGTGCCGGCGCTGTGCGAAAGCGTGCGAAATGCACGCTCAGATGCACGCGCATTGCGCCCATTGCGCGCAGATCTGCCGGGAATGTGAAGCGCACTGCCGCGAGTTGGCGGGTGCATTGTAGACACGAAAAAACCGCTGCGACAGTAGCGGTTTTCAAAATGGCACACCCGGGAGGACTCGAACCTCCAACCTTCTGATCCGTAGTCAGACGATCTATCCAATTGATCTACGGGTGCGTGGAAGAAAGCCGAGAAAGAAGGCAGCGTGGGGATCGACAGGCAAGCCTTTTTTAAACTGACGGGGGCGGTTCCCCCGGTTCGCGATCGACCGTCCCTTCGGCCCGCTCGATTTCAAAGCTGCACAGGGGATCCGCCTT
>CAZVQJ010000220.1:0-2961 GCA_964629165.1 uncultured Puniceicoccaceae bacterium | reverse complement strand
TTGGCGGCGGGCGGTCTTCTCGCCTTCACCCTGAGCATCGACGACTTTGTCATCACTTTCCTCGTTTCCGGGCCGGGAAATACCACCCTTCCGGTCAAGATTTTCAGTATGATGCGCCGCAGCTCGCCCCAGGTAATCAATGCCCTGAGCGTGCTCTTCATGGCGGCCACCTTTACGATTGTCCTGCTTAGTCAACGATTCACCCGATTGCGTCCATGAACCACCATATCCTCCGTCTTTGCACCGGCGTCTTGCTCACCACGGCTCTCGCCGCTTTCATCGCCTGCGGCCCCTCCAAACCCGTCCTCCATGTCTATAACTGGAGTGACTATTTCGCGGAGGGACTGCTTGAACAATTCGAGGAGGAGTTCGACTGCAGGGTGATCCTCGATACTTACGACTCGAACGAATTCATGGTGAGCAAGTTGCAGGCGGGTGCTTCCGGGTACGACGTTATTTTTCCCTCAAGCTATGTCGTTCCCCGGATGGTGCAGGACGGCCTGCTGCGTGTGCTCGATCACGACAACCTGCCCAACCTCGCGAATATCGACCGGGATTTCATCGAGAACGTTTCCCTCGATAAAGGCATGGTCCACAGCGTGCCCTATATGAGTGGCACCACCGGCATCGCCTATCGCGCGGATTCGGTGCAAGATTTTGAGCCGACCTGGAGAATCTTCGAGTGCGCGGATCTGGCCGGACGCATGACGCTCCTGAATGATCCGCGCGAAGTGCTCGGTGCGGCCCTGAAAGTCCTTGGCTACAGCCTCAACACAACCAGCGAGGTCGAAATCAACGAGGCAGCGGATCTTGTCATCGAGTGGAAACGCCACATCGCCCGGTTTGATTCGGAGGCCTACAAGGCCGGGATTGCGTCGCAGGAGTTTTTCCTCGTCCAGGGATGGAGCGGCGACGTCATGCAGGTGATCGAGGCGAACAATGACCCCGACATCGTTTTTGCGCTCCCCCGCGAGGGATTCCCGGTCTGGGAGGACACCGTCGCGATCCCCGCTACCGCCGACAACGTCGCACTGGCCGAAGCCTTTATCAATTTCCTCCACCGGCCCGATGTTGCTGCCGCAAACATGACCTTCAACTACTACCTGTGCCCGAATGAAGCTGCCTACGAACTGCTCGATGAGGAAATGAGAAATGATCCGATCGTGTTTGTTCCCGATGAGTTGATGAGCCGAAGCGAACAGGTGCTCGACGTCGGTGAACATCTCGCAAAGTACAGCGCGGCCTGGGATCGTGTGAAAGCGGCCAATTAGTGGGCAAACAGCGTGCGGAAAATCGCACGGAGATCCTGCGGCGACGCACCCGAATGGCCGTCGTTCTCCCACCGGATCGAGGGGTAAAGATGCTCCCGAGGCTCGCGGAGGGATCGCCGCGTCCTGTATCCTGATGACTTTTTGTTGATGCGATTTCACCCGGACAAGCCCTTCTCTCCCGCGCGGTGGCCATTCTTTTACGGATGGACGATCACCATTGTGGCCACGATCGGAGTGCTCGCGAGCATCCCCGGACAAACGATGATGATGAGCGTGTTCGCGGATCGTTTTGTCGAGGCGGCCTCGATCTCGAGAACGCGCCTGGCGGATGCCTACCTCATCGGAACCGGGGTGAGCGGCATGCTCATCTCCTACGGTGGCTCCCTTTTTGATCGGTTCGGAGCGCGTCTCTTCAGCATCATTGCCTGCATCCTGTTCGGGACTGCGGTGATGCTGATGAGCCAGGTCGATCGGGTGGCCGCGCAGGCGCAACGGGTTCTCGGCGAAAGTCCGCTGGTTACAATGGGCGTCTTTGCTCTGGGCTTTTTCGCGGTCCGTTTTTTAGGACAGGGAATGGTCACGGTCGGCTCCCGTTCGATGCTGGCCAAATGGTGGGACCGGAAGCGGGGCCTTGTCATTTCGTTAAGTGGTTTGGCGATTGCCGCCGGGTTCTCGGTCGCACCGGTGATCCTCAACTGGGAGGCGGAACGGTTCGGGTGGCGGGGTGCCTGGATCGTCAATGGCGGACTCCTCATGACCGCCATGCCGTTGATCGTGTGGCTCTTTTTCCGGGATAACCCGGAAGAATGCGGTCTTCGCATGGACGGACCGTACGCGAAGGAGGCGGATGAACCGCGCAATGCGGACATGGTGATCCATCGCGACTTCAACCTGCAGGAGGCGGTCAGAACCTACTCGTTCTGGGTCTTTGCACTGGGTATGGCGGCGCAGGCGTTGTACGCCACGAGCTACACGTTTCATGTGCTCGATATCGGGCGGGAGAAGGGAATCGAATCAACCCGCATCCTGTCGTTCTTCGCGCTCGCGCTATTTTTCTCGATTCCGACGAACTTATTGTGCGGATACATCATCGAGTATGTGCGATTGCGTTTCGTTTTGATCCTGCTCGGCCTGGCCGGAACGGTCATGGCGGTCGGGGCTCTCCACCTCCCGGCACTGTGGGCGCAGTGGTTGCTGATCGGAGGGATGGGGGTTGCCTGGGGAACGTATCCGGTTCTCACGAGCGTCACTTTTGCCCGCTACTTCGGGCGTCGCCACCTCGGGGCGATCAGCGGAATGGCGATGTCGTTCATGGTCTGGGGAAGTGCGCTCGGTCCGGCCTTTTTTGCCCGGGGACAGGCCTACTCGGGGAGCTATGATGCTGTCTTCCGCGTGATGGGCGCCAGCTACCTGCTGGTGGCGGTGTTCGCGTTCTTTGCTCAGAATCCGCAGCGCCGGGTGGCCCCAGGAACAGCCTCCGGCGATGACTTTTGACGCGAGCCGGTGATGCCGCATGACCGGACTTGCCGGGGCCGGGGCTCGGCTGCATCTTCCCTGGCCATGGATTGGGATCTGTCCGCCTACTTTGACCGCTTCGAAAGTCCCGGCTACCGCGTGTTCCGGGACTCTCTCCGGCGCGATGCCCAGGCACTGCTCCACGCCCTCCATCAGGCTCCGGCGGTTTCGGATG
>CAZVQJ010000219.1:0-3046 GCA_964629165.1 uncultured Puniceicoccaceae bacterium | reverse complement strand
GCTACCCGCTGATCGGCGGTAGTGGAATCCTGGCGACGGAACTGGGTCATGAACTCGCCGAGCGAGGACACACCGTACATTTTTTTGCCTACGCACAACCGGTGCGCCTGCAGGTCTCCGCTCCAAGGGTTTATTTTCATCCCGTCCAGGTAAGTGAATACGCGCTTTTCAAATATCCCGACTATACCCTTCCGCTCGCTGTGCGCCTGGCAGAAGTGTCGAAAAGCGAAAGGCTGGATCTGTGGCACGTGCATTACGCGGTTCCCCATGCCACGGCCGCCTTTCTCGCGCGCCAGCTGATCGGTGGAAATCGACCAAGGATTCTCACGACCTTGCACGGGACGGATACGACGCTCCTCGGGCAGGACCCGAATTATCAGGCCGCGATCGAACATGCACTCGCCCAATCCGATTGCGTCACAACGGTATCGGAGAACCTCCGCGCACAGACCGCTTCCACGTTTCGGCTCCAACGTCCGATTCGCGTGATCCACAATTTTTTCGCACCCGGGATTTCGACGCGAAAGGGTCGAGAGGTGCGTGCCGAACTGGGTGTGCAGGACGACGACGTCATGGTTCTGCACATGTCAAACCTGCGACCGGTGAAGCGGATCGATCTCCTTCTACAGACGATTGCGGGGGCGAAGAGCCGGGGGAAACTGCGACTCGTGATTCTCGCGGGCGGGAGCATCGGGCCCTACCGGGCACAGATCCGGAGCCTTGGACTGGACCGTGAAGTGATTGTCCGTGAAAATGTGGGGAACGTGGAGGACTATCTCGGGGCGGCCGATCTCGCGCTCTATACATCGGAATCCGAGTCGTTTGGTCTCAGCCTGCTCGAAGGCATGTTCTATGGCGTACCGGTGATCGCCTTTGCGGTCGGCGGCATTCCTGAAGTGGTGGAAGATGGGCACAGCGGATTCCTCGTGCCCTTTGGAGACGTCTCTGCGGCGACCGACCAGCTCGATCGTCTCGTCGACGATGCCGATCTTCGGCAGCGCATGGGCAAAGCCGCCGCCGAACGGGCCCATGCATGTTTCAGCGCAGCACGCATCGTCCCGCAGTATGAGGCGCTCTATCGGGAACTGATCGGCACGTAGGCCTGGACCGGGTTCAGCGGCGGAGAGACCTGTTGTCTTCTTCCCTCAATCGGTGAACGTGCGACGCCCGGCCTGCCGTCTCATGATTCGGATGCCTCCTCGATCAACCGGAGACCTGCCCGGGCGGGTTCAGACTCCGGGTGACGTTCCGCATTCAGCTCGAATACTTCCCGGGCATGTTCGCGGTCGCCTTGTGCGAGAAGCTGGCGGCCGTAGTTGTAGAGATCGCCGGCGGAGCCGATCCTGATAGCCTGCTGCATCGTCTCCCGGGCTTCGGCAGGCCTGTCCATCTGCTCGAGGATCTGAGCCTTGATCTCATACGACCGAAAACTCTTCTGTCCGACAAATGGCCCGGAAAGCGCATGGTCGATCCAGCCAAGGGCCACCTCGAGCTCGATATTGTGCTGGGCCGCATAGAGTGCAGCGTCCACCCAGGACGCCGTGACAAAGCCTTTCGGTCCGCGCAGTTCGTCCTTGAGCGACTGCATGACGAGGGAAGGCGTCTCGACCGTCAGTGGAATGGGGATCCTCTTCTTTTCCCAGAGCAGCGAAAGTGTCGCAGAATCGACCGTGACAGCCGTGAATTCGTAAGTGAGGCCCTCGCGGAACGAAGCGTCCTCCCAGGCTACCGTCACCCGCAAGGCGTCTTCGGCGGAATCGTAGAAGTAGCTGCCCCAGGATGTGCTGTTGGCGGAAAAAATCACCGTCACTTCCCCGGACTCCTCGATCGCCATGTGAAGCCCATAGGTGCCTGCGGGGAGGGCCGCACCGGCGACAAAGAGCTCGGTCGATGTTCGAAAGATCGTGTTGAGATTGGCGCCGGCGCGCCAAGGGGCCGCATCCGCCGTCCCAAATCCGGGATCAGTGAAGCCATAGGGCACGAGGCTGCCCCAGATTTCGCGACCCCGGACAGCGGGCCGATGGTAATCCACGGATACTTCTGTGATGCCGATTGTCTGCCTGACGTAAGCGGCGGGACTGACATCGGGCAAGGTGACCGATTGTGCCGGAAGAATGCCCGGAACGAGCGCGAAAACAAGGAGGAGACGGGCGAACGAATACAGGTGCATGGGAGGACCGGAGAACGACGGCAGAGAGCACAATTTCATCAGGGATCATCGGAGAGATGACACGCATCGCAAGCGCGGACATCAACGGCGGGCCAAACATCGTGCGCGCCAACCGGCACCCCGAAACCGTGGCGATCGCATCGATCCGACGATAAAAACGGGACGGCGATCAGAGCAGGACCGGGATACGAATCCAGCCCATCCCGCAGGCCTCCGCGGCCTGAATACCCAGCTCGCTGTCCTCGACGACGCAGCACTCCTTCGGGTCGACCCCGAGTCGTTTCGCCGCCAGCAGAAAGAGGTCGGGTTCCGGTTTCCCGTGCTCGACGTCGTCCGCCGTCACGACCACGTCAAAGAGAGTGCGCACGTCGATGATGCGCAACGTCTCCTCGACGTCCTCTCGGGTCCCTCCGGACGCGACCGCGACAAGTTTCCCGTTTTCCCGCAGCTCGCGCGCGTAGGCTACGGTCGGAGCCAGCGGCGCCACCCGATGCCGGTTTGTGGCGAAAAACTCGTTCTTGGTCTGGATGATCAGATCCGCGTCGAGCTGCAGCCGGTGGTGCGCGTTCCAATGATCGATGGTCTGGCGAAGGGCCATCCCGGCGACTTCCATGAACCGGTCACGGTCGAGCCGAAACGGGGCTTCCCCCTCCGCGAGCCCCGCATTCCAGGCTTCCATGTGAAGCGGCATGGAGTGGGCGAGGGTTCCATCGTTGTCGAAAATGAAGGCCGCGTAGTCGCGGTCGGGACGCTTGATCGTAAACATGGCTGCTCTTTCTCAGGCTGAGGCAGGTTGTACGCCGGACTGTTCCCCCGGATCAAAAAAAAAGCCGACCCGAAAGGGGCCGGCAGAGAACACATACAAGGGGTAACACG
>CAZVQJ010000218.1:0-3060 GCA_964629165.1 uncultured Puniceicoccaceae bacterium | reverse complement strand
CCTGCGAACCGCTGTAAAAGTCCTCGAGGAGCCACGCCAGCCCTTTTACGAGAGGCGAATCTGCATCCGTCCGGTAGCGGACGACCCCGTCGCGACTCTCCGCCACCACCCACACGAGGGAGATACATCCCTGCACCCGGTTTTCCTCGGTGCGTTCCGCCGACGATAAACCCTCGGCCGCCGCGCTTTGCTCCATAAGATACGCAAATCGTTCCTGCGGGTCCGGCAGGATGCCATAAGCTTCCTCGATCGCGGTCGCCTTCTTCTGCAATTCCATGGCGGCAAACTGGGATCTCGAGGCGTCCACCGCAAGGCTTTCAACCACCGCAGTCGCCCCCGCACCGCTCCCTTCGAGCCACCCTCCGATTGCCCATCGAACCGTGCGATCCTCCGGCCACCCTGCCGACGTCGTCGAGCGTGCTCGCTACTCTTGATCCGTCTGGCGAAGCGCGGATAACCCGGCGGCAGCGTCCTTGTCGAGCAACCACGTGACCCGTTCCTGAACATCCTTCAGGATCTGCACCGGATACTGGTCATCGGCCCCCTCGAAGACGGCCTTCAGGACGTTCGCCTTGTTCGCTCCGGTCACGGTAATGACAATCTTCCGACAACGATTGAGGCCGTTTCGACTGATCGTCAGACGCCAGCCTTTCCCAGGCACATCGACACATGTGAACAGTTCCGGAATCGGCGTGTGGAGCAGCGGGCTGCCCGGAAAAATCGATGCGGTGTGCCCATCGTCGCCCATCCCGAGGAGGCATAGGTCGAAGGCCGAGTGGGCGCCGTGCCGTTCGTTCCAGCGGCTATTGACCACATTGGCGGCGGAATGCGGATCGACTCCCACCTCCCACGGACATTTCTTTTCGGCGGTGATTCCGAGCGGCGTCAGCATCCCGCGGTCAGCGACGCCAAAATTGCTCTCTTCGCTCTCGAGCGGAACCATCCGTTCATCGCTCGTATACCAAAGCGCCTCGCTCATGACCGACGCCGAAAACGGCCGATTCTCCGCCGCCCAAGCGTAGAATGCCTTCGGCGTGGATCCACCGGTCAGACCGATGCTCCGGTTTTCGCCGTCCGCCACCGCATCCTCGATGAACCGAACGGTGGCGCGGAAAATATCCTCGAGATCCAGCATCCGGACCTCTCCGTAGGGAGATGCGAAACGTGTCACCATGGTGCCTGAAAACCTCCCGGGCTCGGCAATTGCTGGCAAGGGAGAATTTGGTCCAGCCCGCGAACCGCTCCGTGAGTGGAGCGGAGCGCAGCGGGATAAACCTGGCACCCAACCTGCCTGCGCAAACTGCGAAACAATATGCGCAATATGAGCGTTCCTTCCGCCGCCATTCATGTTACTCTCTTGAAATGGCGACTCCCCGCATTCTCCTCACGACGACCTCTTTCCAGGATACTCCGGGTCCCCACCATGCAAAACTCGCGGACGCCGGTTACGAAGTGATCCGCGAACGAGGGCCTCTGCCGGAGGCTCGCATGCTTGCGCTCGTGGGCGAGATTGACGGCATGATCTGCGGAGACGACGCCATCACGGAGGCCGTCATTGAAAAAGCCCTGCCCCGTTTGAAGGTCATCAGCAAATACGGGATTGGACTCGACAAGATCGATGTAAAAGCCGCCACCGCGCGGAAGATTCCCGTCCTGTTCACGCCGGGGGTGAACCATACGACCGTCGCAGAACATACTTTCGGCCTGCTCCTTGCGCTCAAGCGCCAGATTGTGGAGCACGCGAACAACACGCGCCTGGGCGAATGGAAGCGACTCACCGGTCACGAGATCATGGGTTCCACGATCGGGATCATCGGTCTCGGTCGCATCGGGAAAGAGGTGGCTTTGCGCGCCCGCGCATTTGGCCTCGATGTGATCGCCTACGACATCTACTGGGACGCCGAATTTGCCGAAAAGCACGACGTCACGCGAGCCGACAGGCTCGAAGACCTCTGGCCCGTCGCGGACATCATTTCGATCCACACAAACCTCTCCGAGGAAACCCACCACCTCATCAACGAAGCGAGCCTCGCAAAGATGAAGAATGGCGTGATCGTCCTCAACTGCGCCCGGGGTGAACTTGTCGATGCCGTCGCGATGTCCGAGGCGCTCAAGTCCGGCCGGGTCGGCGGTTACGGCACCGACGTGCTTGAAGAGGAACCCCCGTCCCCGGAGCACCCGCTCCTCCACGCCCCCAACTGCATCGTCACACCGCATATCGGATCACGCACTTTTGAGAGCGTGCAACGCCAGGCGGGGATGGCCTGTGACAACCTGATCCGCTTTCTGAACGGCGAAGCTCCCATCGCCCAGGCAAACAAAATCTGATTCTGAATTCGAAAACAAACACCATGAGCGACTCCGACATTGGACTCATTGGACTGGCCGTCATGGGCCAGAACCTTGCCCTCAACATCGCCGACCACGGCTTCAAAATCTCGGTCTACAACCGCACGACGAGCACGATGCAGTCTTTCGTCGAAGAAAACCCGGATACCCCGGGCGGTCTCGTTGGCTGTGAATCCCTTGAGTCGTTCGTACAATCGCTTTCACGACCCCGCAAGATCATCATTCTCGTCAAGGCGGGCGGCGCGACCGACGCGGTGATCGAGGGCCTCGTGCCCCTCCTCGAAAAAGGAGACATCATCATCGATGGCGGAAACGCGAAGTGGACGGACACGATCCGTCGCGAAAAATCACTGACCGCGCAGGGCCTCCGGTTCATCGGGAGCGGCGTGAGCGGCGGAGAAGAAGGCGCCCGTTTCGGCCCGTCCCTGATGCCAGGTGGAAGCGAGGAAGCCTGGAACCATCTCAAGCCGATCTGGGAGGCGATTGCCGCCAAGGTCGACGCCGAGACCGGTCGGGAACTGAAGGGTGCGGAACCCGGCAAGCCGGTTGAAGGCGGCGTCCCTTGCACCGCCTATATCGGGCCGGACGGAGCGGGTCACTATGTGAAAATGGTTCACAACGGCATCGAATACGGCGACATGCAGATGATCTGCGAAGCCTACGATCTCATGCGCGGCGTGCTCGGGATGAAACCCTCCGAAATGTCCACTG
>CAZVQJ010000217.1:0-3098 GCA_964629165.1 uncultured Puniceicoccaceae bacterium | reverse complement strand
AGGGAGCCGACGTCGGTCCCCAATATCGCTCTATTATCCTCTATCAGGATGAGGAGCAACGTGACGCTGCCATTCGATCGCGCGACGAGGCATCGGCACGTTTCAAGGATCCCATCGTGACGGAAATCGTTCCACTGGAGGCGTTCTTTCCAGCGGAAAGCTACCACCAGGACTACTATGCGAACAACAAGAACGCGCCCTACTGCCGGTTCGTCATCGCGCCGAAACTGAAAAAACTGGCTGAGCGAGACTGAGTTTGTCGCGCGAAGAAGGCTCGACCCTCGAGGAAGCGGCGCCCACCATCCGGCGGTCCCATGGCAGCCCGATATATTCTCGCCCTCGACCAAGGCACCACCAGCTCGCGCGCAATCCTCTTCGATCATTCCGGGCGTCCGGTCGGTTCCGCACAGCGTGGCTTGAATCAGCACTATCCGCGCCCCGGCTGGGTCGAACATGATCCGGTCGAAATCTGGTCCAGTCAAAGCGCGGCGCTCACCGAATCGCTCACCCGCACAGGGATTGGATGGGAGGAGATCGGCGCTGTCGGGATCACGAACCAACGCGAAACGGTCATCGTCTGGGACCGGAAAAGTGGTCAACCACTGTCTCGCGCGATCGTCTGGCAGGACCGCCGCACGGCAGATGAATGCGGTCTTCTCAAGGAGCAGGGGCTGGAAAGTGTCTTTCGTCAGAAAACGGGGCTCCTTCTCGACCCCTACTTCTCCGGAACCAAGCTGAAATGGATCCTCGACCAGACCGCAGGCGCCCGGGCGCGAGCGGAAGCGGGCGAACTGCTTTTCGGGACCATCGATACATGGCTCGTCTGGAAACTCACCGGCGGGCGCGTGCATGCGACCGACGCCACAAACGCCTGCCGCACACTGCTCTTCAATATTCATGAACTCGCCTGGGACGACGAGCTCCTCTCGATCCTCGGGATTCCCCGCAAGATGCTCCCGGAAGTCCGGTCTTCGAGCGAAATCTACGGGCACATCGACCCGCAGCTGTTTCCGGGAAACGTGCCGATCGCAGGCGTTGCCGGGGACCAGCACGCGGCCCTTTTCGGGCAGGCCTGTTTTTCTCCCGGCATGGCAAAAAGCACCTACGGCACCGGCTCCTTCTTGCTCATGCACACCGGAAACCAGCCCATCGATTCTCCCAGCGGCTTGCTCACAACGCTCGCCTGGCAGATTGGAGGAACCACCGAATACGCGCTGGAAGGGTCGGTTTTCATCGCGGGCGCCGTCGTGCAGTGGCTACGCGACGAACTCCAGCTCATCCGCAGTGCCGAAGAATGTGATGCCTTGGCAGCCTCGGTCGAAGATGCGAACGGCATGTTCCTCGTTCCCGCCTTTGCCGGACTCGGCGCGCCGCACTGGGATCCCTATGCGCGCGGAGTGGCGATCGGTCTGACCCGCGGCACAAACCGCGCTCATTTCTGCCGGGCCGCCCTCGAGGCGATCGCCTTCCAGACCGCCGATCTCGTGAGCACGATGGAACAGGATTCCGGGCTCCCGCTCACGGAACTCCGGGTGGACGGCGGGGTCGCGCGGAGCCTTCCGATGTTGCAGTTCCAGGCGGATCTCCTGCAGCGGTCGGTCATCCGACCGGCCTGCATCGAAACCACCGCCCTCGGTGCCGCCTACCTCGCCGGCCTTGCGATAGGCTTCTGGGAAGACCGGGAGGCAATCTCACGCCATTGGAAAGAAGATCTTCGTCTCGATCCGAAACGGGATTCAACTGCCCTCGATTCCTTGCGATCAGGATGGTCAGAAGCGATCGAACGCGCCCGAGGCTGGAGCGGACCAGCCGGTTGAAAGACGACTTTCCGACTCCGTACCCACCAAAAGAATCTTGCTTTCCGCTTGTGCGTATTCCGTCGCGCGGCAACGTTGGCCGGATGGCCTTCCTGCCTCAGATCTTTGCGCTCATGAAGCAGCGCGACTACATTCCCTTACCCCTTGAGCGTGTTGCCGAACAGCTGGAGGTCCCACCCGATGATCTTCCCGCCTTCAAGGATGAGATTGCCCAACACCTCAAGCAGGGCACCCTCGTCAAGCTGAAGAAAAACCGGCTCTGCCTGCCGCGGGATGCCGATCTCGTAACGGGGAAAATGCGCTTTCGTCAAAGCGGTGCCGCCCTCCTCTTCCCCGAAAGCGCGGATCCCCGGCAGCAACGGATCGAACCCATCCTCGTCCGCGCAGAGGATACCTGGGTCGCGATGCACGGCGATCGAGTGGTCGCCCGGATGAATCAGGAGCGGCACAAGAATCAGAAAGGGCGCAACCTGAACCATAAGCGGACCGACGAACCGACCGCACGGGTCATCCGGATACTCGAACGGGCAAACGAAACTCTCGCCGGGACGCTTCAGCGCAGTCGGATGTTCTACTATGTCGTCCCGGGCGAACCGCGCATCCTCCAGGACATCCTCGTTCCCCACCCCAAAGAATCGGGCATCCGGCCGCCCCCGCAGATCAATGACAAAGTCGTCGTGCGACTGGCCCCATGGGAAAAACGTCATCTCAATCCCGAGGGCGAAATCATTGAAGTTCTCGGGGTCACGCATACGCCCGGTGCCGAATACAAGGCGCTTCTTCACCAATACAACCTCGATCCGGACTTTCCCGACGACGTTCTCCGGGAAGTTCGTTCCACTCCCGGGAAAGTTGCCAAGGACGCCCTCAAGGGCCGTATCGACCACCGCGAAGTTTTCACGTTCACGATCGACCCGCAGGATGCCAAGGACTTCGACGACGCCCTCTCGCTCGAGCTCCTCGATTCGGGAAACTACCGGATCGGTGTGCATATTGCCGATGTCAGCGCCTACGTGCGGCCCCGGAGCGCGCTCGATCGCGAAGCCTACGAACGAGGAAACTCCACCTATCTCGTGGGCAAGGTCATCCCGATGCTCCCCTCGGAGCTTTCCAATGGAATCTGCTCTCTCGTGGAGGAAGAAGATCGGCTCACGAAAACGGTCTTTCTCGAATTCACACCGCGCGGCGTATTGGTCAAATCGGACTTTGCCAACACCGTCATTCGTTCGGACAAGCGGCTTACCTACGAGCAGGCCTTTGCCCTGCTCAAGGAAGACGATC
>CAZVQJ010000216.1:0-3158 GCA_964629165.1 uncultured Puniceicoccaceae bacterium | reverse complement strand
ACCTTTCTCGGGGCTCGACCCGGTGAACCTCGAGGCCATCCGAAACGCGATCGTGGATCTTCGGCGGGCCGGGACGACCGTCATCTTTTCGACCCATGACATGAATACGGCGGAGGTCATGTGCGACCGCATATTCATGATCTATCAAGGCCGCAAGGTCCTCGACGGGTCGCTCGAGGAAATCCGCCGGAATTACGGGAACGACACCGTGCGGTTGCGGTTTTGCGGCGGTGGACGGCCGGACCCCAGCCAGCTGGCCGGCGTTATCGAAGCAAAGGAATGGGGGCAGGAATGGGATCTGCACTTCAAGGGCGATCCCCAACGTATTCTCCGGGACTCGCTGGAGCTGGCTCCGGTTGAGCGGTTTGAGGTGATGAGCCCCTCCCTCCACGATATCTTTGTCCGTATTGCGAATCCGTCTGCGACAGAGATCACTGGCATCGAGGGGGCCTCCCGATGAAAAAGATCCTCACCGTCGCGTGGAACGAATACCGCAACGTCGTCTTCACGAAGTCGTTTATCATCGGGCTTTTCCTCCCGATCGTGATCTACGGCGGCATGATTCTGATCATGGTCTTTGCCAGCGGCACGACGGACCTGAGCCCTCGAAAGTTGGTCGTCGTCGACCGGACAGGCGAGATCGAAGAGGCCTTGAAAGTTGCCGTCATGAACCACAATCGCGGCGAGCAGGTCTTCAACGCACAAGGGCAACAGATCGGCCCGAGGTTCGAAGTCGAATACGTCGATCCGGCTGGACAGAGTGACACAGAACTTGAAATCGCGCTCTCCGATCGGGTCCGTTCGACCGACCTGTTCGCTTTTGCAATTATCGGGAGCGACTACCTCTCGCTGGAGGGTGGCAAAGACGACTACCTTGCCTATTATTCCAACTCTCCAACCTTCAACGCGATGCCGTGGTGGCTCGCGGCCGCGGTGAAGGATCGGGTTGAAGCATGGCGGATGGAGGCCGCCGGATTGGACCCCCGCGAAACCCGCCGGATATTTAGTCACAACGAACTCCAGCGTTTCAACCTCGCCGAGCAGGCACCGGACGGATCCATCGTGAAGCCGAAGGCTGAAAACGAAATCTTCAGCGCCATCGTGCCGGTCGTGGCCGTCCTCATGCTTTTCATGGCGGTTCAGATGGTCACGCCCGTCCTCCTCAGCTCCATCATCGAGGAAAAGATGCAGCGAATTGCCGAGCTTCTCCTTTCCAACCTGACGGCGATGCAGTTGTTGTGGGGTAAGTTGCTCGCCGGGGTGAGCGTAGGACTCACTTTTTCCATCGCCTATACCTTCACTGCCCTGACCGCCTTGGCACAGTTCGGGCGGGCGGACTACCTGCCGGTGGCTTTCCTGCCGTTCTTCTTTCTTTTCCTCCTCGTGACGCTCCTGACCTTCGGAGCCCTTCTGGGGGGGATCAGCGCGGCCTGCCAAGACCTCAAGGACTCGCAGAACATGGCTGGATCGGTGATCATGCTCCTCGTCGTGCCCATGGTCCTTTCGATGGCGATTGTAGGTGCGCCGGAGAGCACATTTGCGCGAGTAATGTCTTTCATTCCGCCGTTTTCGCCGATGATCATGACCCTCAGGCTTGCGATCCCGCCAGGGCCGATGCTCTGGGAGCCGGTGCTTGCACTCGTGATCAACCTCACCTTTGCCGCTGTCGCGGTGTGGGCTGGTGCACGTGTCTTCCGTATCGGTATTCTCGCGCAGGGAACGACGCCGGGCTGGAAGGAGTTGATGCGGTGGGTCCTCCGCGGTTGAGGGAAACGCCGGTTTCGCCATACGCTCCGCGCGGAGACAGACTCGGTGCGGAGAACTCCCTTGAGCGCGGTGCGCGCATCCCGGCTTGCGTGCAATTTACGGGGCCGCACTCAATTAACCTTGCGTGCAGGCCGTTCCTGCCCGACGTTTCACGGCTTCTTTTCTCCCGGTTTCCGGGAGGGAGATCAGAGCATCAAGTCAGTCAACTCAACCCGCTGCCTGTCGCCCGATTGTGAACACTCCGGCCTGGGTCTCGTAGCGGCATTATTCATCGGAGTACAACCTATACATCATGTCATCCGTAATGGAAGAACTGCTGGCGCAAAGCCAGCTCGAGGCCCTCACCGAGGGTACGATCATCAAGGGAACGATCACCGAGATTCGCGAAAACGAGGTCATCCTCGACATCAACGCGAAATCCGAGGGCATCGTTCCGGCCCACGAATTTCTGGACGTGGGTGAACTGCAGATTGGGGAGGAGATCGAAGTCTTCCTCGAACGCCTTGAAGACCGCGACGGCAATCCGATCGTCTCCTACGACAAGGCACAGCAGAAGAAGAACTGGGAAAACATCCTCTCCAAGACCGAGGAAGGCACCGTGCTCAGCGGGCGCGTCCGCGGCAAGGTGAAGGGTGGTCTCATTGTGAACATCGGGGTCGACGCGTTCCTCCCCGCCTCCCAGATCGATATCCAGCCGCCCAAGAACCTCGACCAGTACGTGGGCCAGACCTACGACTTCAAGGTTCTGAAGATCAATTTCGACCGCAAGAACATCGTCATTTCGCGTCGCGAGCTGATCGAAGAACAGCGCCTCGAAAAGCGTCGCAAATTGCTCGCCGACATCAAGCCGGGCGACATCCGCCGCGGCAGCGTGAAGAACATCACCGATTACGGTGCGTTCGTCGATCTCGACGGTCTCGACGGCCTCCTTCACATCACCGACATGTCGTGGGGACGGATCAGCCATCCCACCGAGATGCTCAAGGTGGGCGAAGAGGTCAGCGTCATGATCATCGAGGTGGACCGCGACCGCGAGCGCGTCTCGCTCGGTCTGAAGCAGACCACGGAAAATCCGTGGGAAGGCATCGAGAGCCGTTACCCGGTCAACGCAAAGGTGCGTGGACGCGTCGTCAACCTCGTCAACTACGGCGCCTTCGTGGAGCTCGAAGAAGGCGTGGAAGGCCTCGTGCACATCACCGAGCTTTCTTGGACCAAACGCGTCAACAAGCCCGGCGAACTCCTCAAGGTCAGCCAGGAAGTGGAGGCCGTGGTGCTCGGCATCAACAAGGAAGAGCAGAAGATCAGCCTCTCCCTTCGCCAGCTCGAGCCGAATCCGTGGGATATGGCCCGCCACAATTACCCGGTCGGCGCCCGCGTGCGCGGCAAGGTGC
>CAZVQJ010000215.1:0-3222 GCA_964629165.1 uncultured Puniceicoccaceae bacterium | reverse complement strand
GTCGAAATGGGTGATCCCGCGGTCGAAAGCACCCAGGACAATTTCGCGTCCTGCCGAAAAATCGGCGTTTTCGCCAAAGTTGTGCCACAGGCCGAGAGAGACGCGGGGCAGGCGAAGGCCGCTGCGCCCGCAGCGTTTGTACAATTCGGTCTTTGCGTAGCGATCGGAAGCGGGTGTGTATGCCATGAGTCAGGCAATTTCTGTTCACCCGGATCGACCTGACAAAACATTAAATGGGAAACCTCCGCACCGCTCCGGTCGTCGCCGCTGTTGACCGTTCCGAGAGGGCGGGCTCTTATCAGCAGCGCATGAGTAGTTCAGTGGACAAAAGCTTTGATTCCCTCGAGACCGCCGTGAACGCGTTGGCAGCCGGCCGGTTGATCATCGTCACGGATGATGAAGAGCGCGAAAATGAAGGGGATCTCGTCCTCGCGGCGACCACCGCAACGCCCGAGACGGTCAACTTCATGATCCGGCACGCTCGCGGACTGATCTGCGTGCCGATGCTGGACCAGCGGCTCCATCGGCTGGGGATCTCGGACATGGTGCCGGAAAACCGAGAATCCTTCCGCACGGCTTTCACCGTCTCCGTCGATGCCACCCACGGGATCACCACCGGGATCAGCGCCTTCGACCGTACCCAGACGATCCTTGCGCTCGCGTCTCCGGAAACCCGGCCAGACGATCTTGTGCAGCCGGGCCATATTTTCCCGCTGCGGGCAAAGCCCGGTGGAGTCCTCGAACGTGCGGGCCACACCGAGGCCGCGATCGACCTTCTGGGCATGGCCGGGATGGAACCCTGCGCGGTGATTTGTGAAATCCTCGCCGAGGACGGGTCCATGGCGCGGCTGCCCGACCTGCGGAAAATGAAGGAAGCGCACGGTCTGCCGATGGTTTCCGTCGCACAGTTGATCGAATATCGGCTCGGGCGCGAACGCCTCGTCGACCGGCTGGAGTCCCGGCCCTTTACCTGTCCACATGGCGAGTTCACGTTGCACCGCTATCGGTCGCGGAGTGATGGGCGGCTGCACAACGCCCTGACGATGGGAGAACTGAACGAGCAACCCGTCCTCGTGCGGGTGCAGGTGGAGCATCTGCTTTCGGACGTTTTCCAGGAAGAGGGCGCCAGTGGTCACCGCTCGATCGAAAACGCACTCCGTCAGATCTCAGCAGCAGGGCAGGGGGCTCTGGTCTACCTTCAGGGGGATCGGACGCACCCTGGCATCAGCCATGTGGTCGAAGATGCCGTGGCCTCCAATGATCGACAGTTGCGCCACTACGGCATCGGTGCACAGATCCTCGGCGATCTCGGCCTGCGTAAGATCCGCCTCCTCACCAGCCGGAAAAAGAAGCTCGTGGCGCTGCAAAGTTATGGCCTCGAGATCGTCGACCACCTCCCGCTCGAAGGCTGAAGAATCCGACTTGCTAACGCACGGAAGGTGCGTTCAACTGGCTCCCGAGCGTCAGCCGTCCCCAGCACAGCCTTCGCTCGAAACCCCCTCATGCATCGCTCGCTCCGGCCGGGATCCGCCCCTGACCAAGGGCGGCAGCGTGCCAACGCACGGTGATACGCCGATGCGCCGATCATCGAGAGATCCCCCCCCTCAGCGATCCAAGGGACTCCGCACGTGCATGCCGGGCCGATTCATCACGTGGGTGTAGATCATCGTTGTCTGCACATGCGCATGACCCAGTAGCTCCTGCACGGTCCGGATGTCGTATCCATCCTCAAGCAAATGAGTTGCGAACGAGTGCCTGAGCACATGCGGCGTCACCCGCTTGTTCAACTCGAGACTCTGCGCTGCGGCTTTCACCGCGCTCTGGATCTGCCCCTCATGGAGGTGATGACGCCGACGTTTCCCGCTGCGCGGGTCCCGTTGAATCCGCGCCGACGGAAAAACATACTGCCAGATCCATTCCCGCGGAGCTTTCGGATACTTTCGTTCCAGCTCGTGAGGCAGATAGACACCGTCCCACCCGTCGTGCCGGTCCCGCTCGAAAAGCCACCGCACCGTCTCCAGATGCTCCCTGAACGGATGGATGATGCGTTGGGGCAGTACCGTGTGGCGATTCTTGCCACCCTTGCCGGCAATCACGTGAATCGTGCCTCGTTCGAAATCGAGATCCTTCACCCGCAAGCGCAGTCCCTCCATCAACCTGAGGCCGCCACCATACAGCAGTTCCGCCACAAGGCGCGACCTCGGTTCAATGCAGGCAAGCAGCTTGCTCACCTCCGATTGTGTCAGCACTACCGGCATCGGTTTTCCCCGGCGAGCTGCATTGAAATCCGGCAACAAACACCGGTCTTCGCCAAAAAGCTCTCTCACCAGGAATACCAGCGCATTGAGCGCTTGCCGCTGGGTGGCCAGGGAGGTGTCTCGTTCCACCGACAGATGGTCAAGGTACCCCGATACCGCCTGTTCCAGCGCACGGAGGGCTTCCGACTCATCTGCCACCGGCTGCGTCGCCGATTGAGCCCCCTTCTCCCACCACGACAGAAAGCGGCGCACCCACTGCACGTAGGTCTTCTCGGTGCGCAGTGCCAGGCCGCGTCGGCGACATGCCTCAAGCACAACCGCCGGCCACGGCGCACCGGATGCCGTGTGCTCACGCACGCAAACCAGCGGAACCAATGCCCGCCCCGGCACGACCACCCGTTCACGACACGGAATGGCCGATCCCGTAGCCCAGGTTCGACCACCCCGGTGCACATAGTCGGCTTCCTTCCATTGAGTTTTCAGCCATTCCATCGTCGTGCGCGCCTGCTCAAGGGCGAATTCCGACAGAGTCCAGTTCTTCGCCAAAAACCGCACGAATGCCTCCGTCATCCGCGGCCCGGGCGCATCGTCCGGCAGCTCTCCCTCGTTCCGTCGTTCCACATAGACAACCAGCCGGTCAACCCACCGCAACGCCCACTTCGGCTGCACACCTTCAGGTCCCTTCCCGCCCTTGATCGCCGCCCGGGCACAATCAATCCACCACGGTCGTTGCTTTTCCTCACCCACAAACGTTAGCAAACCAGCAAAATATCCTGCTCGTCAACTACCGTTATTCCCGTCTACAGTCCGGAATATCCTCTCCCTGCAAATGTTATCCCCATCTAGCCCCGGATTTCTACTTGAATAACACGGGAAGCAATTCCCGCGTTTTTGCGGCACAATAATACTGTTAGAATCACGAGATAAACGATGATAAATGCGCTTCGCGCCCATCAAACTGCCT
>CAZVQJ010000214.1:0-3259 GCA_964629165.1 uncultured Puniceicoccaceae bacterium | reverse complement strand
TGACCGATCGATCGGAAAAGCTCATGCGGCGTGCACTTAAAAAACGGTGAGCAAGAGAGTTCGCGTAGGCAGTGTCAAGGAATGGGCGGAAGAGCGCCCGGCGAAGAGTTTGTCCGGAATCTACTTAGCGGAGGGGCTCTCGCCGATTTTACGGTTCGTGGTCTGGATATCCGCGAGGGTGTGTTGGGTAAGTTCGTTCTTCACAATCATGCCCGCGATGCGGATGGCATTCGAGATGGCCTCGCGTGAAGAAGAACCATGAGCCTTCACGACATTGCCCTGCAACCCGAGAAGAGGCGCCCCGGCAAACTGGTTGGGATCGAGGCGGTGCTTGATGTTCCGGAGGGCTCCGCGGAGCATGCCGGCCCCGAGTTTGCGCGGGAGCGAGCTGGTGAACTCCTCCTTCATGAGCCCCTTCAAGGTATCCCAGAGGCCTTCGCAGGTCTTCAGGACGACGTTTCCGGTGAATCCGTCCGTGACGACCACGTCGACCTTATGCGCAAAAACGTCAAAGCCTTCGATCAGCCCCGCGTAGTCGATAAGCCCGTCGAGCTTCAGGAGCATCGCGTGCGCATCGTTCACGAGATCGTTGCCTTTGCCTTCCTCGGTGCCGATGCTGAGCAGGCCGACGAGGGGCTTCTGGATGCCGAGGGCGGCGCGGGCATACTCGTGCCCGAGGATCGCGTTGTGCACGAGATTGACCGGTTTTGCCTGGGGGTTGGCGCCAGCGTCAAGGAGCACAAAATGGCCAGTCCGGGTCGGCCAGACGGTGGCGAGAGCGGGTTTGCCCACGCCGGGAAGCGGTCGGAGGCGCAGGGTGGCACAGGCCATCAGGCTTCCCGTATTGCCGCAGCTCACGGCAGCCGCACACTGGCCGAGCTTGACCAGCTCGACCGCCCGCACGAGCGAGGAATCCTTTTTCTCCTTCAGGCTCTTGATCGGCTTTTCACCCATCTCGATCACCTCGGAAGCGTGAAAGGTGGCGAGTTTTGGGTTGTCCGCGATGCCGGCCTTCTCGAGCAGGGGCAGGAGGACATCATCATGCCCGACGATGACGATGCCATCGAGCACATCGAATTCTTCGAGGGCGATCTTGACGGCGGCGACAACCTCTTCCGGTCCCCGGTCAGAACCCATCGCATCGACTGCGATTTTCCGCGTTACGGCTGACATCCCGCCAAAAAAAAGCGGCCTCGAAGAGACCGCTCAAGCTTCAAATGATCAACGATTTAGATCTCGACGTCGAGAACCTGTCGCCCGCGGTAGAGACCGTTCGCCGGATTCACCCGGTGGGGGCGAAAAAGCGTGCCGTCGGTCGGATCTTTCGCCAGCTGCGGACGGGAGAATTGATTGGCTCCGCGGCGCTTGCGCGAGCGGGCTTTGGATTGTTTGCGTTTCGGCTGGGCCATGACTGAAAATCTATAAAAGAAGGGACCTCGAAAAACAGCGGAGAAAGAGGCAATCGGATGACGCCGTCAAGGGATTAATCCTTCGGATCCCGGCAAGAGAACAGATTCCAGCCGAGGGGGATGGAGTCGCTCGGGTGGAGTGGGGCGGTCGCTCCCCGAAAACGACGTGCCGAGTCGTTTCTGTTCCGAAATTCGCGGCATCCCGATCGAAAAAAGACAACTGTCGTAGGGCGCCAGGCTCCTCCGCATGCCAGGCTCCTCCGCATGCGGGTTCAAGTCCCGAACAATCCGTCGACGAAGGCGTCGAGTGCTTCTTCGGAGCCCCCGATCTCAATCGTCTCATCGGCACGGTCCACGATGGCGTAACTTTTCACCGTGAAACTTCTGGACTGGGACTGAAAGCCGTTGACCGTGAGGGTGAGGTCTCGGAGGGATTCATCGAAATGGAAAGAAACATTTTGCGCGTTGAAGGTCACATTTTTGGCTGAAATGCCGCCGGAGTAGCTCGGCGCGGTCGCGCCGTTCCCTCCGTTGAACATGACATGCGCATTGGGCGCGTAGACCACCCCGGTAAAGTCGGTCCAGTCGGTGACGACGAAATCCTGCCCCCATTGGCTGGTGGACGTGCCGATGATCATGAGGTTCGCCGGGACGTTGGGATTGATGAACCGGGCACCGCCGTGCATGTTGATATTGCTCCCGGCGTAGAGGGTGAGGGAACCGGAGCCTTCCTTCAGTTTGATGTCGTGTCCATTCGGGTTGAGGTCACCGCTGACGACGATTTCGACCGGTCCGTTGATGATGAGGTCCTGGGAAAGCTGCATGCCATGGGGGAGAACGTATCTCTCGGGTTCGGTTGCACCGGGCGTTCCGATGACATTGTCAGGTCCGAAGTCACTCGCCCAGCCATCCGTATTCGGCGGGGATACCGGTGTGAATTCGAAGTCGAAGTCGGTCCGGGTCTCCCCGGAGACACGATAGCCATGACCCTGGACGGCCTGCGGGTTCTTTGTCGGCAGAAGCAGATTTCCGTGCACCGTCGAGCGTCCCAATTGGATCGCCTCGGCACCGGTCCGTGTGGTTGCAAGGTTGATGTTGTATCCCTTGTTCTCCGGCGCATATCGGTAGGGGAAAACGGACGAATCGTAGCTGTCGAAAAAGTTCTCGTTGTTGAACCGGATTCCGGCGTTCGTCACGAGCCCGATGAACGGTGAAGACCGTACGCCGCTGGCGGTGATCGCCACTTCGACGACGATGCGCCGGGTGGCGTGTTCTCCTGCCGCGGGATTGCTCACGCGGGCGATCGAGATCACACGGATGCTGCTTTCTCCGGCCGGATTTTCGAAGACCACGCGCAGGTTGGGTGTGAGATTCTCGAGAGAGTCCGAGCCAAACGCGGAGAGCGGAATATCGCGGTGGTAGAAGTCGTCGGAATGCGCGTCAAGGGTCCAGCCGTCGGCTTCCAGATCTTCCTTGCGGGTGGATTGGGAGAGGATCCAGAGGGCACGTTCGATCCCGCTCTCGGCGAGATGATGAGCGGAGATTTCCATCGTGCGCCGGATCTGCATCCGGTAGTCGGTCATGACCATCGGCAAGGTTGAAGCCGCCAGCACGGCGAGGGCGGCGGCGACCATCAAGGTGATGAGAAGGGCTGCTCCCGAACGGGGGGAAGAATGTGTCTGCCGGTTCATCTTTGCGTGCGCGGTGCGACCTGCCGATCGACTTCAATCTGTCCGTTCTTTTTGCCGAGGCGCGGGTATTCGATTGTCAGGGAAATCCGGCAGGAGCTTGCCGTCGTCGGTGTCTCAAAACTCCACTCCTGAACGCGGTCGAAGAGAACGTATTCGGCC
>CAZVQJ010000213.1:0-3472 GCA_964629165.1 uncultured Puniceicoccaceae bacterium | reverse complement strand
GGAAGCGTCGGGCGGCCTGGCGGAGATCCTGAAAAAGGTGGCGACCTATTTCGAAGACACGGTCAAACTCGTGAAAAAGGTCAAGAGTGCGATGACCTATCCGGTTGCGGTTATTGGTCTGGCGGTGGCGCTGGTGCAGGTTCTCCTGATCTTTGTCATTCCTGTCTTTGCAGAAATGTTCACGAGCTTCGGGAAGGATCTTCCCAAACCGACCCAGATGCTCATCGACCTGTCGGCGTTTCTGAAGGCCTACATTCTTTATCTTATCGCGGGGACGGTGGTCGCCTTCTTCATTCTCAAGAAGATCATCGCCACGCCGAAAGGGCGCCGGGCAAAGGACAAGTTCCTCTATCGGCTCCCGATTGTGGGCAATCTCGTGCAAAAGATTTCGTTGTCCCGATTCTGCCGTACCTATGCGATTCTGCTGCGCTCCGGCGTGCCCATCCTGCGCGCCATCGAAATTGTTTCATCGGCGAGCGGAAACACGTTTGTGGAGGATGCGTGTCGGGATATTTCGCGCAACATCAGCCAGGGAGGACAGTTGAGCGATGTGGTCGCCCACCTGAATTATTTTCCTCCGACGATCAAGCACATGTCCCGTGCGGGCGAACAGACGGGCAATGTCGACGGCATGATGAACAAGATCGGCGACTTCTATGACGCGGAGATCGAAACGACGGTCGATTCCCTGACATCGCTTATGGAGCCGATCCTGATCTGCGTGCTCGGTGTCGTCATCGGTTCCATCGTGATGGCGATGTTCCTGCCGATCTTCAACCTTGCGAGCGTTGTCGGCGCCTGAGTGGGCGGGGGCGGTGCTTGAACGAGTCGTCCCGGACCAGCTGTCAGGTGGATTGCTGCTTGTAGAGACGGCGCACGTATTCGACGTCGGTAGGGTCCACTTTGCCCCGGCGGAGATTGCGTTGGATCGTGTCGAAGAGCCTCTCCCAGTCCTCCTCGGCGGGGTCCATCAATTCCCATTGTTCAAAGCGGGCGGACTGCCACTTCCAGGTCAGCTTTGTGCGCACGAGCGAGCACTCGATCTTGATGCGCCGGCCTTCCTCGTCGCGCTTGTTCCACCCCAGAGTAAAAGACATGGGCAGAGCGTGGAGCGGTCATGGCAATCTGAGCAAGGTTTGATGCATCGTCGTTGCCCGACCGAACATCACTCGGCGGGGATCCTTTCCGGGTGCGCCGCAGGGAGGTGTATTGCCAAGCTCGAGGGAGCGGAAATGCGGAAGACCGGGAAAACGGTCTGTCAGGCTTCTAGAAATCGATGACTGCTTTCAGGGCTCGGACGTGGCCAGCGGGATCGGGCGATTGAAGGATCTCGGAAACGACCACGGCGCGCCTCCCTCCCGCTGCCTGGACCTCGTTCCAGTTGTGCAATTTGATTCCTCCGATACAGAACCAGGGGAGCGGTGGGCGGAGGCTGGAGACATGACTGACGAGGGCCAGCCCGACCGGTGTGGCTTCTGGTTTGGTCGGGGTGGCAAAGACCGGCCCGACCGCAAAATAAGACAGAAGGCCGGCGTTCCCGATCGCCTCGGCGGCCTGGTCAGGGGTATGCGTCGAGAGCCCGAGCAAGCGGTCCGGACCGAGAGCCGCACGGGCTTCAGCAATGGGAACATCGTCCTGGCCGACATGGAGGCCGAGGCCGGGGTGGCTCAGGGCCAGTTCCAGATCATCGTTGATGATGAGAGGCGTGGAACGGCCTGCGAAAAGGGGGAGAATGCGTTCGAGCAATTCTCGGCGTTCGTTTGCATCCGACTGCTTGGCCCGCAGCTGAACGAGATCGACCCCCCCGGCAAGGATCGCGGCGCAGATGCGTTCCCAGGCATCACCGCGGGTATCGACACAGGTCGTGTCGAGAATTCCATAGAGGCGCGAGGAGTGGAGGGGAGAAGAAGTCTTCATGCCTTCTCAGGCTCGCTCGTCTGGCTTTTCCGGGTCAATCTCATCTGTGTCCGTGGCCCATCGATCAGGCTCATTCTCCGCGTCGTCCGGCTCGGGCGTGAATTCGGGTGAAGGGCCGGTCCGGGCGGATTCTGCCTCCACCTCGATCGGAAGCGGGTCCTCCACCGGCTGCACCTCGATCGGCTGCCTCGCCTCGCCCACAATACGGGTGACCCGGATATCGATCGGCTGCACGTCGCCCGGATTGTAGGCAACGTGTTGCTCGAGGGCGCGGCGAATGTTGCGTTTCAGCTCTTCTTCCACGCGCTTGAGCTGCGCGTCGCCGGAGAGGTGAATGGCCAGGCGGATACGCAATTTGCGCCGCCGCTGCCCGTAGGAACACGTCGCCCGTTCGACGCCCATGACCCGTTCGGAAGCGCCGATGATCAGTCCGCGCAGGGTCGAGTTGGCGATCTCGACGTTCCCGCCCTGGCTCTTGTAGAGGAGAATCGGGCGCCGGACCCTCCGGATTCTGCGAATCACGATCAGGACCACGACCAATCCGACGAACCCAAGAACCCAATAGCGGTAGGGTTCTTCCGAAAGGAAGCGCGCAAGCTCAACGGTTTCAGCCCATAGGTTATTGAGAAATTCCCGAACTTCCATCGTCTGACGATGCTAGTCGCCAGCGACGGCCCTGAACAGTAAAATCTGGTTCCGTTCCATCATTGACGTTCGGTCTCCCGGGCACCCGTAAATACCTCCATGGCGCGCTCACCAAAACGCTCGAAGAATTTCTCAGGTCCACGGTCCTGGGGGCCCGGCGATTTCGAGGTCCGTCCTTCAGGTATTCCCGGAGCAGGGCTCGGTCTCTTTGCCCGGGTGAGGATTGCGGTCGAGGATACAATCGGCCGCTACACCGGCGAACTGATCACGATGGACGAACTGGAGGCCGGACGATTCGCTGGCTCAGACTACATCCTCGCGGTCACTTCCCGCGACCTCATCGTGGCAGAGGGGCCCAAGGCCAACTATACCCGGTATATCAACCACAGCGCCTCCCCGAACGCCTTTCTGATCGTCTCCTCCCGCTGGAAAACGGGCCGCTTCGAAGCCATCCGACCGATTTCTCCCGGCGAAGAGATCTTTTTTGACTACGGAGACGTGTATTGGAAACACGCGGCGCGCCCTGCCGCCTCTCCTGAGGATTAACCCCGTAAATAAAAATCGCGATTCACTCAGATTTTGATTGAAAGATGAAATCCCGTATTGAACGATCGGTCTAGTTGTTTGGTGTGCAGCCATGTGGCGAGAGCGGCATGGTTAAAGAGATCAGTGACAGCGACGAACGGAGATAGGACCGCACACCATCGACACTTACTCACAACCGGGGCTTCGCGAGAGCCCCGGTTGTATGTTTTCCGGCGGGCGGGATGGCGGTTCCCGGAAATCCTCTGTCTGGGCGACGATGGAAAGGGAGTGATGGCGTGCGGCCGGATCATGAATCGGGCTGCTGATCATGAGTTCGTCTGCGTGTGTCTTTTGGAGGAGGGCGGCGATGCCCTCTCTGACCCGT
>CAZVQJ010000212.1:0-3543 GCA_964629165.1 uncultured Puniceicoccaceae bacterium | reverse complement strand
GATTGGCATATCCGAGGCCGAGGGTGCGGTACCAATGGGAGTTATGCGCAATGCCTTCGGTGGGGTAGGAGGATCGATCAACGATGATCTCCTGCGCGATAATGAAGAGGCGGCAGGCAGCGGCGAAGCGCTTGCCGTCGAACCGGCCCCCCTGGACGAATTTCATGAGGTTCAGCGACGCCAGATTGCAGGCCGTGTTGTCGAGAAAGAGGTATTCGCTGCAGGGGTTCGTGCAATTCTGTCGACCGGAGGCTTTGCAGGTATGCCAGCGGTGAATCGTATCATCAAACTGCATACCGGGATCCCCGCAGAGATGGGTCCCTTCGGCGATGGCGTCGAGGAGGGCGCCAGCACGCTTTTTCTCGCATGGCTGTTGGTCGGTGACTCGGCGTGTCCACCATTCGCCGTCCGTCTCGGCGGCGCGCATGAATGCGTCGCTGGCCCGGACCGAGAGGTTCTCGTTCTGAAAACGGACGGAGCCGTAGGCTTCTCCGTTAAAGGAAGGATCGTAACCCTGTTCGATGAGCGCCCATGCTTTCTCCTCTTCCCGGCGTTTTGCGACGATGAATTCCTCGATATCGGGGTGCCAGTCCCGGAGTGTATTCATCTTGGCGGCGCGGCGCGTCTTGCCCCCGCTTTTGACGACACCTGCGACGCTGTCGTAAACGGCGAGAAAGCTCAGTGGACCGCTGGGTTTTCCGCCGCCGGAAAGCTTCTCCCGGGTTGAGCGAATCGACGAGAGGTCCGTCCCGCTCCCGCTCCCGAACTTGAAGAGCATCGCTTCCGAGCGCGCCAGTTCCATGATAGAATCGAGCGAATCGTCGACGTGCTGGATAAAGCAGGCCGAACACTGTGGATACTCATACTGGCTCGGAGCCCGTTCGACGCGCCCGGCTTCGGGATTCCAGAAATAGTTCCCCTTCGCGGACCCTTCGCCCACACGATACTGGTGAAAGAGACCAAGATTGAACCAGACGGGGCTGTTGAAGGCGCCGTACTGATTGACGCAGAGCCAGATCAACTCCTCGCGGAAACGGGTCGCCTCGGCGTCGTCGGCAAAGTAGCCATCGTCGAGCCCCCACTGGGCAATCGTGCCGCACACGCGATCGAGGACCTGGCGCAGAGACGATTCCCGTCCGCCGGTGGAGGGGTCGGTGCCGGCATCGATATCTCCATAAAAATATTTGGAGGCGAGGATCTTCGTCGCGAGATCGGAGAACGCGGTGGGGACTTCGATGTTGTCCTGCCGATAGATCGACTTGCCGCTTTCGTCCGTGATCTCTGCCGTGCGGTAGCTCCATTCAATCTCATCGTAGGGGTGAACCTCCGCCGATGAAAAGAGGCGCTTGGAGACCAACGAGGCGCTGGAAGCCGTTTTAGAAGGCCGGGAGAGGGGAGAAAGGGGTGGAAGAGCGGAAGGCATTCGGTAAGTAGGGTTGAGAAGGTTGTATTAATGAAAAATCGCAAGATATAGTATGCCCATTGAAGAATCGATCTATATCTTGTGTATTCTGTATTTTTTATCGGCACGGATGCACGGGTAAAACGATCCGGGCAGGGAGCTATTCGCATGCCTTATAGGGCCTCCTCGGGAAAAACGGGAAGATCCTCGTGAAGGCTGTGCGGTAGAGACGAAAAAGCCCGGGGAGATGCCCCGGGCTGAAAGGGATGCTGATAATAGCCGCTAATGGGTTCAGGACACCACGTCGGTGGCGGCCGGCCCAAAAACCATCTCTCGATTGGAACCGCCGGGGGGCACCATCGGATACACCCGATCCTCGGCGCGCACGCTCACGTGAATGAGGGCGGGGCCGGGTGCCTGAATGGCTTCCCGAAGGGTCGAGAACGGGTCCTCGCTTGAGTCGAGATCATAGGCGTCCACGCAGAGGGAGCGTGCCATCGCGCAAAAGTCCGGGCCCTGCGAGAACTCGGAAGCCATGAGCCGTTTACCGTAGAAGAGCGACTGTTGCTGATGCACGAGGCCGAGCGATTGGTTGTTCATCAGAACGATCTTGATGTTGGCTCCTTCTTCCGCGGCCGTGATCAGCTCCTGGTTATTCATCAGGAAGCTGCCGTCGCCGCTGATGCACACAACGGTATCCTCGGGTTGGGCGAGGGCCGCTCCGATCGCTGCAGGCACACCGAAACCCATCGTGCCGAGGCCGCCACTTGTGAGCCATTGCCGGGGCCGGTTGAAGGGCCATGCCTGGGCGGTGAACATCTGATGTTGACCCACATCGGTGGAAACCAACGCATCGCGCCCGGCGATCTCCGCCACCGCCTTGATAATGCCGTAGGGCATGCTGAGATCGTCCTGCCCCGGGAAGTGCATGGGGTTGTCCCGGCGGATGGCATCGATCTGCGCGTTCCATTCCGCGCGCGTGCGGCGCTGGATCTGTGGCAGGAGCTGTTCGAGCACGGCCGCCACATCGGCCATGATCCCCAGCGTTGGTTGGCGGATCTTGCCGAGTTCACTCTGATCAATATCCACATGGATCACACGCGCGTGCGGGCAAAAATCGTTCACCCTCCCGGTTGCGCGATCGTCGAATCGAGCGCCGAGCACGATCAGAAGATCGGACTCTTCGAGAGCGAAGTTTGTGAACGGGGCGGCGTGCATGCCGAGCATGCCGAGGTTCCGCGGGTGGTCGCTCGGGATCGTGCCGAGGGCCATGAGGGTAGTCACGGCCGGGGCATCGGTCGTTTCCATGAGCGCCCGGGCGAGTTCATGCGCTCCACTGTGCACGATGCCGCCACCGAGATAAATGATGGGACGTTCGGCATTTTCGATCATGTGCACGGCTGCCCGGATAGCCTCTTCGGCGGGGGCCGGGGAGGACTCTCTGCCGCCAATCTCCGGCCATTCATCAAATTCCACGATCTCGTTCTGAATGTCTTTCGGGATGTCGATCCAGACGGGGCCGGGACGACCGCTTTCGGCAATCGTGAAGGCTTCCGGAATAATCCTCAGGAGGTCTTCGACCGACTGCACGAGGTAGTTGTGTTTGGTCACCGGGTGGGAAATGCCGAACACATCCACTTCCTGGAAGGCATCGGTTCCGATCAACGGGCGTGCCACCTGACCGGTGATGCAGATGACGGGCACGGAATCCAGTTTAGCATCGGCGATGGCGGTCAGCGCATTGGTCGCACCGGGACCACTGGTGGCAAAGCAGACGGCTGCTTTTCCGCTGGCGCGGGCCATCCCCTGGGCGATGAATCCAGCTCCCTGCTCGTGCCGGGCGAGGACGTGCTGAATGACCGGTCGTCGTGCGAGGGCGTCGTAGAGCGGCAGGTTGGCTCCGCCGGGAATGCCCGGAATTATGCGAATCCCCTGCCGTTCAAGCAGGCGGATTGTGAGGTCGGCTCCAGTCAGTTTCATGGATATTGATGTTTCTGTGGTGAAGGAATACCACCCGGTCCGAACGGAAAAGAGGAAAAGAAAAAACCCCCGCCGGTCAGACCTGGCGGGGGTTTTCGAAAGTCTCGTGATCTACCTTCAAATCCGCGCAAGCCCGAACGGCATCGTAACGACTACGACGA
>CAZVQJ010000211.1:0-3564 GCA_964629165.1 uncultured Puniceicoccaceae bacterium | reverse complement strand
CGCCCGGCGGCAACCCCGCGAAAGGGATCGTTCTCTCAGCGAAGGGTCGGGGAGTCGTTCTCTCAGCGAAACGGGCGGAAAGTCTGTATCTTCCCACGCATCCGTTGCCCGCTATCGGCGGAGTGACTTCCTTGTCGGGCCCCTAAAAGACGGTCGTCCCGATGGTCTCGCCCATGACGGCGCGACGGATGCTGCCGGGTTCGTTCTGGTTGAAGACGAGGATTGGCAGGTCGTTGTCCATGCACATCGCAAATGCGGTCGCATCCATCACCTTGAGGCCCATCTTGAGCGCGTCGACGAAGCGGAGTTCGGTGAACTTTTTGGCGTCGGGGTGTTTCATCGGATCCTTGTCGTAGACCCCGTCGACCTTCGTCGCCTTGAAAATGATCTGTGCGTCGATTTCGTTCGCGCGCAGCGCGGCGGTGGTATCGGTGGAGAAGTAGGGATTTCCGGTACCGCCGGCGAAGATCACGACGCGGTCCTTTTCCATATGTCGGGTGGCGCGACGGAGGATGTAGGGCTCGGCCACGCGGTTCATCTCGATGGCGCTCATCACGCGGACGGGCACGTTGATTTTTTCGAGGCAATCCATCAGGGCGAGGCCATTGATGATCGTGGCAAGCATGCCCATGTAGTCTCCGGTGGTGCGGTCGACACCGCGATCGACGCCCTGCAGACCGCGAAAGATATTACCGCCGCCGATGACGAGGCCGATCTGGACGCCCAGCTCGTAGACAGACTTCACTTCGCGGCACACCCGCTCGAGGATGACGGCATCAATTGGTTCGCCATGGGCGCCTCCACCGAGGGCCTCGCCACTGAGTTTCAGGAGAATGCGTTGATACTTCGGCTTCAGGCCGGTTGCGGAAGAACTCGACGTTGGTTGCATCGAAGGGGGTTGTTAGCCTCCGGCCGGAGAACGGTCAATGGCTGTGAAGGAAAAGTTGGCGTCGCTCAGGCACGGGAAGCCTCGATCTGCCGGTGTGCTTCGTCGACGATCCGTTGATACAGAACGTCGATCGAAAGGTTGGCGATTTCGTCCGGGTCGAACCGGTTGGGATGGATTTCCGGAAGGGAAACGAGGGGTTCGCTGAGGACGAGCCGACGATTGGCGGCGACATCATCGATCCGATCGACCGGAGTAAAAACGGGAACGGCCGTGAGAACCTCCGGATGCTCTTCGATCATCCGCTTGATCGCACCGACGGCTTCGCAGAAACGGTCGAGCTCGGGTTTTGTGTAACTCTCGGTCGGTTCGATCATCAGTCCGAAGGTTTCCGGCCAGGCAACGGTGGGCGCATGAAATCCGAAATCGAGGAAGAGCTTGCCGATGCGGGTCACGGCGAGAGGGCGGGGAACGCCGGCGGCTTCGAGGCGGGCAAAGTCGGCTTCTTCCAGCGTGAGGATGAACTCGTGCATGCGGGGCCCCACGTCGTCTCCTGCGGGGAGGGAGAGATAGACTTTCCCGAGGCGCTCGTGACAGTAGCGCGCGGCGAGCGCCGCGATGGCGGACATGCGGGGAACGCCCTCTTTGCCGAGGCGCAGGAGGTAGCTGAACGCCCGGATCTTGTGGGCGAAGTTGCCCCAGTGCCGGTGAATGCTGCCAATGCTCCGGGGAGCACGGACCGGATGGTAGCCGGCCACGGAATGCTCGATCTGAAATCCGGGAAGGTAGGGCACCAGCCGTTCGCTGACGGCGACAATGGCGTCACCGGGGCCACCGCCTCCGTGCGGGATTGTCCATGTTTTGTGGAGGTTGTTGTGGACGGCATCGACGCCGAGAGCGGCAAGATTCACCCACCCGGCAATCGCGTTCATGTTGGCACCGTCCATATAGACGAGACCGCCTGCCGCGTGCACGCGCTCCGCAATTTCCCGGAAACGTCCTTCGAAGAGGCCCGACGTATTGGGATTCGTGATCATCACCCCGGCGATGCGGTCGCGATGAGTCTCCAGTTTCTCGACAAAGTCCGCAAAATCGATCTGGCCGTCAGGGCCTGCGTCGAGGAGCACGATGCCCCCGGGTTCTCCGTTTCCGGCCGGAGTGGAGGTATAGCCTGCCATCACCGCGGTGGCAAAATTTGTGCCGTGGGCGCTGCGCGGAATGAGGAGTACGTTGCGATGCCCTTGGCCTTGGTCGCGGTGATAGGCCTGGAAGAGTTTCAGCCCGACCAGCTCGCCCTGGGCACCGGCGACCGGCTGAGTCGTCACGCCGGCGAGGCCGGTGATCTTCTTGAACCACTCCTGGACCTCGAAGAGCAGCTCGAGGTTGCCCTGGACATCCTCGATCGGTGCCTGCGGATGGGTATCGGTGAACCCGGGAAGGTTGGCGGCCCAGTCGTTGATGTGCGGGTTGTACTTCATCGTACATGACCCGAGGGGGTAGCATGCATCGTCCGGGCTCACGTTCAAGGTGCCGAGACGCTCGTAGTAGGACTTCAAGGTGGTTGCATCGAACTCAGGAAGCCCGACCGGACGTGTGCGCATGAGTGCGCCCGGGATGGCGGCTGCTCCGGCGGTGTGGGCGGTTCCGTCGTAGTTGCGTTCGCGGAAAAATGCTTCGGCTGCATCGATATCGGCGTCGCGATCAAAGAAACTCATCTTGAGGAGGTGACGCCCGCCACCAATCCGGCCTGTCGCGTCCACGCCAAGGTGAAGGCCCGCCTTGCGTGCCGCTTCGATCGCAGCGGGAACGGGCTCGGGTATCGCGAGGAGGATCTCGTTGAAAAAGGGTGCGTCGGGGAATGCGAGTTCGACCCCCGGAAGCGCGGTGAAACGCTCTGCCGCGGAGAGGGCCTGGGTGCGCGCGGACGCGATTGCGGCGGCCATACCACCTTCCCCGCGGGCGAGGATGGCGGCCCCCGCGAGTGTCGCCAGAAAGGCCTGATTTGAGCAGATATTGCTGGTCGCCCGGTCTTTGCGGATGTGCTGTTCCCGCGTGCTGAGGACCATCACGAGGCATTCTCGGCCTTCGGCGTCCTGAGCTTTTCCGACGAAGCGTCCGGGCGTCTGGCGAATGTCATTTTTCACCTCGTCATTGTGACGCACGCCAAAGAGCCCGAGCCCGGGCCCGCCGAAACTGGGCCCGCTGGCGAGGTGTTGCGCTTCTCCGACAATAATGTCTGCGCCGGAATCGCCGAAATCGGTTGGAGGTTTCAGGCCGCCGGTAGCGAGCAAAATGGGATCGATGACGGCGATGCTGCGCACGCCGAGGCGGTGGCAGAGGCGGGTGAGGGCATCGACGTCCTCGAGGAGTCCGAGACAATTGACCTGGGGAAAGACGATTGCGGCCAGATCATCCCCGAGCGCGCGTGCACGGGCTTCGAGTGCGGGGAGGGAGATCCGGCCGGTAGCTGCCTCGAGGGGGATCATCTCAACTTCCACGGCAGAGTTCTTTGCAAGCGTGCGCACGACCTCGAGGTCCCCTGGATAAAGGGCCTCCGGGATCAGGACGGTGGTGGCGGTGCGGGCGAGGCGAAGGGTGGTGCAGGCGGCTTCGAAAACAGCGGTGGCGCGGTCGTAGAGGGAACTGTTGATCGCCTCGAAACCGGTCAGCTGGCTCAT
>CAZVQJ010000210.1:0-3661 GCA_964629165.1 uncultured Puniceicoccaceae bacterium | reverse complement strand
CCGAAAATTCCCCGCGCATTGTTTCGACTCTGCACGGCTCGCCGTCGTGAAAATCAAGCAGCCGGGTTTCCGGGAGGAAAACGCCGCCTTCTCGCACGCATGCGCGGGCAAGGCCATCTGCATAGAGCGCAGGATCAAAGATCCCCTGATTTTCCAACCGAAAGGCGGCGCGCACGGGATATCCGATGGGGGCGGTGTCCGGTATCGGATTGAGGCCCGCTCGTTTTCCCGCCGTCGCCTCTTGTTCAAGCGCCCGTGCTCCCTCTTCGTCCTCCGCAAAGTAGTAGCCGGGCACCCGGGAAAAACCGCAGGCGATGTCGTAGGTCGAGCACCAGCGTTCGATCTCGTCAATCGCTCCAGCCATCGCCCTGACGACCTTCGCATTTTCTGCCGCCGAGAACATCCGCTCGGTGAAGGTGAGTTCGGAATCCGGAAGGGTGGTGAGATGCGCACTTGAGCGACCGGTGGTGCCGGAACCTGCCGCCCCCTGTTCGATCACGGTCACGCGTTTTCCGGCGTGTAGCAAATGAAGAGCGGCCGTCAATCCCGTGATGCCTCCTCCCACAATGAGAACCTCGGCATGGATCGGAGGGGAGGACCGAACATCTGCCGGTGAATCGACCGGGACTCCCCACGCTGTCTTGCATCCCGCGGCTGATCCGGCGGGCGCGCTCAGCAACGAGGACCGTTCAGGTGGGGATTCGTGGCTGGCATTCATGGCGCGGTTGGAGTTTCGTCCGCTCGAGCGGAGGGTCGGGCGAGTCCGATACTCGCATTGTGCGTGCCATTGCGCAAAGACTCGCCCCCGGGGCGGGACCGGTACGCGCCCCCGGGACACGATCATGCAGCATGCCCTGCGCGGCGGGAGGGTGCCTTGCAGGATACGCCAGTCGTGCGTCGCCCATCGTCGGTCGGCCGCGTCGACCTCGTCTGCGCCCGCCATTCCGGCGCGTTGCGCCTATCTCACCGGAAACCGGCGGGGTTTCGTTTTGAAGATTGTGCCCTCAGGAATAGCTGTCCTGCACTTTTCGTTGCAGGTCAGTGCGGCGGACGGCTGCGTCGGTATTGCGGACGGCCATGGAATAGGCAGCCGGGTCGCCGACAATAAAGACTTTCCGCTTGCCGCGGGTAAGAGCGGTATAGAGCAGGTTGCGTTGCAGGAGGAGGAAGTGCTGCTTGAGCAACGGGAGGATCAGGATGGGAAACTCGCTCCCTTGGGATTTGTGGACCGAAATGGCATAGGCGAGACTGAGATCGGCCAGATCCGTCCGTTCGAGTTCCACCCCGTTTCCTGCAAATTCAACGACAAGGGTTCCGCCGTGCGTATCCACATGAGTAATACGGCCGAGATCGCCGTTGAAGATCGCCTTGTCGTAGTTGTTGCGCGTCTGCATCACCTTGTCGCCAATGCGGTATTCGATTCCGCCGAAAGCCACACTGCCGCGACCTGGATTGAGCGATTTTTGCAGTTCCTCGTTGAATCGCTGAATGCCCGCCGGCCCCTTGTGAAGCGGGACGAGCACTTGCACGCCCATCAGCGGGTCAATCTTGGGAAACCATTTTGGAATCAGTCGCGCGGCGAGGTCCGTCACGGTCTGCACGCAATGTCCGGGCTCCATCCTCCGCAAAAAGAACAGATCATGTTTCGGATCGAGGTCTCCGGTCTCATCCGCGACAAAGGGAGCCTGAGCATGCCCAGCAAGGATGGCATGCGCCACTTTCACGACGCTGCTTCCGGCACCCTGGCGGAAGATCTGAGCGAGCCTTGTGACCGGAAATCGTCCGGAGGCAATAAGATCAGCGAGGACGTTGCCTGCCCCAACGCTGGGCAGCTGGTCCGCATCGCCGACGAGGAGGAGATGAGACTGCGCAGGAACGGCTCGGACAAGAGCGCTCGCAAGCTTGTTATCAAGCATGCTCGCTTCATCGATGATGATGAAATCAGCTCTCATCGGATTGTCCGCGTTGGTCGTGAAGGCGCCGCTGACGGGATCGAACTTGAGCAGCCGATGGATCGTTGCGGCGCGCGTTCGCGTGGACTGCGCCATCCGTTGCGCTGCCCGGCCGGTCGGTGCCGCCAGGAGAAGGCGCACCTTCTTGGCCGAGAGGATCTCCACGAGGGCGCGAAGAATGGTGGTTTTTCCCGTGCCTGGTCCTCCTGTCAAGATGCTCACCTTTGCGGTGAGCGCCTGTCGCAATGCCGCCGCCTGCTCAGGGGCAAACCCGAATCCAGCCTTGTCCTGGGCCCATTGCACCGCGATGTCGGTCTTGATCGGGGGGAGGACGCTCGCGCTTTTCCCGATCTGGGCGAGCGCTTCTGCGATGAAATTTTCCGCGCGCGCGGTGCCCGGTAGTTGCAGGAGTTCCGATCCCGGGCAGATGACGATGTGGCGTTCCTCGACCAGCCGCTGCACCGCCTCGGTCACCTTGGTGACGTCGGTCTCGAGCAACTCGGTCGTGAGCCGCACAAGATCATCGGGTGGATAGCCGGTGTGCCCCTCGCTTTCCAGTTCCTTCAAAACGTGAAGGGCGCCAGCTTCCAGGCGTGCCGGAGCGTCGTTCGCGAAACCGAGATTGATGGCCAGCCGGTCAGCCGTCTTGAAGCCGATGCCCCGGATTTCCCGCGCGACCTGATAAGGATCCGCGGTGAGGACCGCTTTTGCTTCATTCCCGTAGGCACGCACAATCCGTGAGCATTGAGAGACGGTGGCACCATACGTCTGCAGAAACATCATCACTTCCCGCAGGGCCCGCTGGCCCTCCCAAGCCTCCTTGATCTCGGATGCGCGCTTTTTGCCGATCCCCGGAACCTCCCGCAGGCGGGCGCTCTCATTCTCGATCACCCGGAGAGTTTCGGCGCCAAAGGTATCGACAATCTTTTCGGCGTAGGCCGGGCCGATTCCCGGAACCAGGCCGCTCCCGAGGTATTTGCGAATGCCATAGACAGAAGCGGGCAGGGTCGCCCGAAAGGCGCGGATCCTGAACTGTTTGCCATGCGTCGGATGGTCCACCCAGCTTCCCACCAGCTCGAGGGTTTCCCCGCACTGTACTTCCGGAAGGACACCCACCACGGTGATCGGGCGGGCTCCTTTCTCAGGACGAAGTTCGCCGATCGTGTAGTGGTTTTCCTCGTTCAGATACACAATCCGCTCGAGGACGCCGGAAAGCCCGCTTTCATCGGATCCGGGGCGGAGGGGAGAGACAGGCGGTGCAGGCTGGAGCGACATCGCAGAGCAAGGATACTCATGAGCGAGCGTGCGGGTGGTCGCAAGGAGCAACTTGCAAGCCGCATCCGCCATGCCGTCGGATGAATCCTCTTACCCACCCACGCTGGCGGCCTTCGCTGCCACCATCTCGTAAAACTGCGAAAAGACGGGGTCGCTGTCATGAGGGCCCGGGGAAGCTTCCGGATGATACTGCACGCCAAAAACGGGAAGGGTGGCATGGCGTACGCCGGCAACCGTATTGTCGTTCAGATTGTACTCCGTCACAATCGCACCGCAGGCCTCGACTCCCTCCCTCGTCGCGGCAAACCCATGGTTCTGGGCGGTGATCGCGACGCGTCCGGTCTCCACGTTTTTCACGGGTTGATTGCCGCCCCGGTGCCCGAATTTCAGTTTTTCGGTCGTGGCTCCCATCGCGTGAGTGATCACCTGGTGGC
>CAZVQJ010000209.1:0-3691 GCA_964629165.1 uncultured Puniceicoccaceae bacterium | reverse complement strand
CCATTCCCGTCTTTCTGATTTCGTTGAAGGCGGGCGGTGTCGGACTCAATCTGACCGGCGCCGATACCGTCGTTCATTTCGACCCCTGGTGGAATCCGGCGGTCGAAGACCAAGCGACCGACCGCGCCCACCGGATCGGGCAAACCCGAACAGTGACAAGCTACAAGCTGATCGCGGCCCAGACGGTGGAGGAAAAAGTGCTCGCCCTGCAGGCGGAGAAGTCCGCCCTCTTGCGGGATCTCCTCGAAGAAAGCGCCGTCGCCACCTCACGTGTCGCACTGGCCGATATCAAGTCGTTGCTCAACGATTGATGAACCGAAGCCCGGTCCCGATCGGTGGCACCGTTTTAGCCCCTCCCTGCCAGCCCGCCGGCACCGCTTCCGCTCACCGCTCAGGCAGGTGTGGGGGCGTGGTTTTCGAGAGGGCGGGTGGAGGCTGTGCGCCCTCTCATCCGGCGGAAGAGAGGAGACGATTGCAGGGCAGCGACGACGGGTGGCAGCCATCGGGGCGACCATTCATCCCACCAGCTGCCCATACTGTCCTGCGGCAAGCCCAAGGCCCAAGGCTGCAGCTCCGCGTCGCTCGGGAAATATTTCAGACCAGCGGCGACCAGCTTTCGACTGCGGAAAAGCGCCCGATATTCTTCGAGGTCCCGGAACTCCTTCCAGCGCACGTCCGTGCGTCGCAAAGGACTGCCCTCCGCCAGGCGATCTTCCGGACTTTGTCCCCCAAACGCGGAGACGCGGTTCAACCCTTCGTCCGTGAAAGGCAGACCGAGAGCGGCTGAGATCTGTTTGCGGTAGGTCTGGCAGGACCTGAAACGATTATAGAACACGACCACCCGATCGTCACCGAGGTAGTGCGTATGTCGCTCCACCTCGCGGAAGTAACTGAGAAAGGTCTGCGGCCCGCTGAGGCCGTTGATAAACGGGAACCGGGATGCGGGAGCGGGCGGCGAGGCAAAGCGACTCGCGAACAGGTTGAACGGATCCCGCAGAAGGAGAATGTGCCGACGTTGTCTGACGGCCGGCCCCCGGCCATTCCGGGGATAGGACCAGCGCGCATGGAAAACGGGCAAGGGGCGATCCTCGAAACTGATCAGGCTGACATCGGGACTGTGCGGCGGGCCGCGCACTGCAAACGGCGGTGCTGCGTAAGGATCCACCGGAGGCGCGTTCCTGAAGAAGACAAAATCTCCACGCAACTGCGGCAGGAGCCAGTTGAGGACGGCATGGTTGCCCGAATGGGACATTCCCCAGAAGACAATCTCGGTGCCCACCGATCGAGGGCGCGGGTGCATAAGGACGAATGAACGTTACTTTTCCCGGCGCGCAAGGCAGCCCACCAATTCTTGGCAGCGGGGCGGACGCAGGTGGACGTGCCGAGGACCCTGTGCGCCCCCGAAGTCGCCTCTCCCTCCGCGCTTTACAGTGTCTTTGCTCCCCGCCTAGATTACCGCTTTCCCGTACCGACCCCGATTTACCGTTTGACGCAGCCAACCCACAGCATCGAGGCACGAGACCTCACCAAGTTCTTCGGCGCAACCGCGGCCATCAAGGGCGTCTCGTTTACCGTCGCCCATGGGGAAGTGGTGGGGTTTCTGGGGCCGAACGGAGCGGGAAAGAGCACCACCCTGCGCGTGCTTTCCGGGCTCTTGCGCGCGGATCGGGGCGAGGCCTACATCGACGGGGTTTCGGTGGCGCGACACCCGGCCCAGGTCAAGAAGCGGATCGGCTACATGCCGGAAAACAATCCACTGCCCGAAGACCTGCGGGTCGCGGAATATCTTCATTTCAGGGCGAAGCTCAAGGGCCTTCCGAGGAGGGAGCGCCGAAGCCGTGTGGATGCGGTCCTCGAGGCATGCGATCTACAGCGGACGGCACGCCGCAAGCTGATCGGGACGCTCTCCAAGGGCTACCGGCAGCGTGTGGGGCTCGCCGATGCGATCCTCAATCGCCCTGCCCTGACGATCCTCGATGAGCCGACGATCGGGCTGGATCCGCACCAGGTGCTCCACATCCGCCGGCTGATCGATGGGCTCCGCGGCCAGATGACGGTCATTCTCTCCAGTCACATTCTCGCCGAGGTGGAAATTTCCTGTGACCGCGTGATCATCCTCAACCAGGGCATCATTGTGGCAGCCGGCGCCCCCGATGACCTGCGCAGTGAATTTTTCCCGGGACTGCGCTACGAGGTTGAAGTCTCCGGAGCTTCCGAAGCAATCGAGGGCGCCGCGCGTTCCGTCGGTGTCGAATATTCGCTATTGCGGCGGAACAGTGCCCCGGACGTGGAGGGTTTCCGAACGGTCCTTCTTCATTTCAAGACGGAAGAGGACGATAGCGAACGCATCCTCTCCGCCCTCGCCTCCCACCCTGAGTTGCGCATCCGGTCGTTCCGGCGAAGCAAGCCGACGCTGGAAGATATCTTTCTCGCCGCGACCCGGCGCAGCTGGGAGATCGAAACGGATGACCTCACGCCCCCGGGAGCGACAACATGAAGTCCATCCACATCCTCCTGCGCCATGAGTTGCGGGCTCTCTGGATCAATCCGGCGACCTATCTCGCCGCCGTGCTCGCGTTACTCATGATGGGTTTTTTCTACTACCTGACCATCGCGAGTTTTGTCGAATCGGAGCAGACGTCGCTCCCCAACGCCCAGTTCTTTCGGTTCTTTCTTTTTCCCGTCGTGCTCCTCGTTCCCATGCTGACGATGAAGAGCATCGCCGATGAGCGCCGGCTCGGGACGCTCCAGACCTTGATGACAACACCGGTTGGACCGACGGCGGTCATCCTCAGCAAGTTCCTCGCGGCCTATCTTTTCTACTGCCTCCTGTGGGCAGTCGCCCTCACTTTTCCGCTGATCACGGTATGGTACCTGCCGCAGGCGGACATCCGGCAACTCCTTCTTGAGCCCAGTTCCTTTTTCGGCGGCTACTTCTTCATCGCCACGAGTGGCTTGCTCTTCATCGCGATCGGAATTTTCACCAGCAGCCTGACGCGGAGCCAGCTCGTCGCAGGCATGCTCAGTTTCAGCATTATCTTCCTCCTCGTCGTCGGCGTCGCCGCGCTCAAATACCTCGCCTCCGGCCTCGGACAGTGGCACGGGCTCTCCGGCGAGATGCTGTCCTACCTGCAGATGTTTGATCATTTCGAAGATGCCGTCGGCGGGCTCATCGACACCCGGCCGCTGGTCTATTACCTCAGCGGCACGGCGCTCGTTCTCGGGCTCGCCACGATCACCGTGGAGGCCAAGGTCTGAGATGGCTGGCGCCTCCGACAGGTTTTCCGTCGCCAACCGGGTGCGTGCGGCGCATCGCCTCATCCAGGTGACCCTCGGGCTGCTCTTCTTCGCCCAGTTGAACTACCTCGCGATGCATCACTACACCCGCTTCGATGTGACCGAGAGCCACCTCTATTCGCTTTCGCCGGAAACGCGGGCCTACCTGCGCAGTCTCGACGAACCGGTCCGGCTCATCGTGACGATCCCCGAAGATCCTGCACAGCCGGACGAAGCCCTCCTCTCGCGCTACGTCCGCGGACTCCTGAACCAGTATTTATACGTCCTGCAATCAGCGGGAAAACCCGGCATCCTGACCGTCGAATACGTCGATGTCTTCAAGGATATTGAGCGGGCCCGCGAACTCTCGAGCCGGTATGGCCTCGAGCAGAACAACGTCGTGCTCGTCACCAGC
>CAZVQJ010000208.1:0-3865 GCA_964629165.1 uncultured Puniceicoccaceae bacterium | reverse complement strand
GGTTTGCTCAGGCGACGCAGAGGACTCACGCCCGCCTGCTGGCGCAGGCTCAAGAACGCAAAGCACGCGGAGGAAAGGTGGTGGATTCCTCGCGAGACGATGAGCGTTCTAGGCGAATCTCCTTCAGCTTGGCGTTCTTGAGCGAAGCGGGCGTGAGGTCATCTCCTTTGGCCAACCAACCGGATCAAGAGAACAAATCCATCTGTCCATTTTCCGCTGGACGACGGAACGCGCGCTGGTTCAGCCGGGTGATTGACGGGTTCAGGCGCGCCCGTTGCATCCCCAGGCGGTGGAGGCGCGCGAGGTTCTCCTTCCACAAACCATGACCGCGCATGCGATCGCCAAATCCGTTCTCGTTGAGCGCACCCCCCCGCAGGCTGCGCAACCTTTCCAGCACCCGCTGGCTCTTCCCGGGATATTCCCGACTGAGCCAATCCACAAAAATGCCTTCGACGGCCCCGGGAAGCCGCAAGAGCTGGTAGGAGACATGGCGCGCACCGGCCGCTGCTGCCGCCTCGATGATCATCGGCATTTCGGTGTCGTTCAGCCCCGGAATGACCGGACCCTGCATCACGCTGACGGGGATCCCCGCCGACGCCAATTGGCCGATCGCTTCGAGCCGTTGCCGCGGTGACGCCGTCCGCGGCTCCATCCGGCGGGCGAGATCCGGATCCAGCGTGGTGATCGAGAGAGTTACATGGACCCCGCCCCAACTTGCCATCTCCTGCAGCAGGTCGAGGTCGCGCAGGATGCCCCCGTTCTTCGTGATGAGGCCGACCGGATTCCGAAATCGGGCGAGGACCTGAAGGCACGCCCGTGTGATCCCGAGCTTGCGTTCGATCGGCTGATAAGGATCCGTCACTCCGCTCATCGCCAACACCTGCGGTTTCCAGGAAGGGCGACGAAGGGCTTCGGCTAAAAGCCGGGGGGCCTCGCGCTTGACGACAATCTTTGTCTCGAAATCGAGTCCTGCCGAATATCCCAGATACTCGTGTGTCGGCCGGGCATAGCAGTAAGCGCAGCCGTGTTCACATCCCCGATAGGGATTGAGACTGTAGGTAAACGGAATATCCGGGCTCTTGTTCCGCGTGATGATCGTCTTGGTGGCGTCCTCGATCCATTCCGTCGCGACCCCCCGCTCGACGATCGCCTGCTGCTCCTCCGTATCCGGCTCAAAATGGCGGCTCTCAAAGCGGACCCGGGGATTCCCGGAAGCGCCCCGGCCGCGGATCGATAGGGGCAGTTCGGACACTCTTTTACGTGATCATATGTTTACTTTCGCCGCAAGCATCTTTTCCGCCTCCATAAGCTCCAACTCGTGTAAGGCTCCGACTTGACGGCGGCCCGCTTTTCGCCTCAGGATAGAGCGTGCGCTCTACTCTTCTTCTCGCCTATCTGGTCCTGATGCCTTCCGCTCTTTCCCTCCCTGCCGGTCCGTGGCGCCCCGATATCGGGGACGGCACCTACCGCAATCCGGTCCTTTTCGCCGATTATTCCGATCCAGACGTGATCCAGGTGGGTGAGGATTTCTATCTCACCGCCTCGAGCTTCAATGCTGTTCCCGGGCTGCCGATCCTGCACTCACGGGACCTTGTCAACTGGACGCTGATCAGCCATGCGATCGCCCATCTGCCGGATCGCTTTGACCACGTGCAGGCCGGGAACGGGATCTGGGCTCCCTCCATCCGCTATCATGACGGCTGGTTCTGGATCTTTGTGGGCGACCCGGACTGGGGCGTTCTCATGACAAAGGCGCGGGATCCGCGGGGCCCATGGACTCCCCTGCACGTCGTTCAGGAGGGGCGGGGCTGGATCGATCCGTGCCCCCTCTGGGACGACGACGGGAAGGCCTATCTCGTGCACGCCTGGGCGGGCAGTCGGACCGGAGGGGTGAAAGACCTCCTCATTGTGCATGAGATGAGTCCTGACGGCACGCGTCTTCTGGGTGAAGGCACCGTCGTCGTCGATGGGCGCGAAGGGCGACATCCCACCGTGGAAGGCCCCAAATGGCACAAGCGCGACGGTTTTTACTACATTCTCGCGCCGGCGGGCGGGGTCACCGGCGGCTGGCAGATGGCTTTTCGATCCCGGCACCCCTTGGGCCCGTACGAAGAACGGCGCGTCCTCGAACAGGGATCTACCGACATTAACGGTCCTCATCAGGGCGCTCTCCTTGATCTTCCGAGCGGAGAGAGCTGGTTCGTGCATTTCCAGGATCGGGAGGCATACGGAAGAATCGTGCATCTCAACCCGGTCCGCTGGATCGATGGATGGCCCCTGATGGGACTGGATTTCGACGGCAATGGCATCGGGGAACCTGTCCGCGTGTATCAGAAACCGGATGTCGGAGCCACCTTCCCCGTCGCCGTCCCGGCCACCTCCGACGAGTTCACCGAGGATGCGATCGAACTGCAATGGCAGTGGTACGCGAATCCTCAACCCGGCTGGGCATCCCTGACGGAACGCCCCGGCTGGCTCAGGATGCACGCCGTCAATCGACCGGACGGGGTGGACAATCTGTTTCTTCATCCTGCCCAGCTGCTCCAGAAATTTCCCGCACCGGCATTTTCAGCCACCACCCGGCTGGAGATCGCGAAAAACCCGGGGCCGTCCCGCGCCGGATTGATCGTGATGGGACTGGACTACCATGGCCTCGTCGTGACCTCCGGACCGGACGGCCTTCGCCTCGAGCAGATTGCCTGCGAGGATGCCCGTGGCGGGGGCGAGGAGCGAGTGGTGGAATCCGTGGAGCTGGATTCCGGGAACCTCTGGCTGCGCGTGGAGGTGCATCCGGAAGCTATCTGCCAATATGCATACAGTGTGGACGGGGAAGATTTCACCGCGATCGGAGCCCCCCTGCCCGCTGCCGCTGGCCGCTGGATCGGCGCAAAAGTTGGTCTCCTCTGCGAAGGAGAATCCGGGCACGCCGATTTCGACTGGTTCCGGATCGAATGAGGCGGCTTCTCCCTCGCGTCAGAATCGTCTACCGCGTCATCGACCGTTCTCGAGAATCTCGAGTTCGTACCCGTCGGGATCTGTCAGAAACGCCATCTTGTTTCCACCGCCACGGAACGTCTCCCTCCAGCCGTCCGGCCAGATCTCGAAACCGTCCTTCTCGAGTCCGTCGCAATACTCGACGATATCATCGACGCCAATGCACGTATGCATCAGGTCTTCCGGGAACTCCACCGTGTACTCAGGTGAATAGGTCAGCTCGAGCATGTGATCACTGCCCGGCAATTTCAGGTGGACGATCTGGTTTCCGGCAGGCGATTTGTCGCTGCGTTTGAATACCTCGAAGCCACCGGTGCGCCGATACCAGTCGATGCTTTTCTCCAGATTGCTGACGCGGATGCGGGTGTGCAGGAAACGAGTTGCCATGCCTCGCAAGCTAGAGCCCTCCGCCCCCGAATCAAGAGCGGGCTCCCGAATTCAGGATCTTTCCCGAGCGGCGTCAGAAGCCCCCGGAAGGCCCCCACCCGATCACCGATGCTCCGCGCGCTTACCCCCTCGTCACGTCAATCCCCCGAGATGACGACCTTGCCGAAATGAGATTCGCCTGCGAAGTGCCGGAAGGCATCGATCGCCTCGTCGAAGGCAAACACCCGGTCTATCACCGGTTTCATCTTGTGCTGGATGATCGCGCAGTTCATCGCGCGGAACATTTCACGACTCCCCACATAGATGCCTTTGATCGTTGCTGCACGCGCCAGAAATTCACCAAAGGCAAGCTCCCCGGTAAACCCGGAGACACCGCCGATGATGCTCACCTGTCCCTCGATCGCGATGGACTGCAGGACCTTGGGAAAGGTCTCCTGCCCGCCCACTTCAAGGGCGTGATGCACGCCTTCACCACCCGTGATCC
>CAZVQJ010000207.1:0-3901 GCA_964629165.1 uncultured Puniceicoccaceae bacterium | reverse complement strand
GGGGCAGAGCAATCGCTCCTGGGGTCCCTGCTCATCGACCGGGACGCGATTATCCAGATCGGTTCCCATCTCGAAAAGCTCGGTTTCAAGACAAAGATGCTCCTGGGAGACACCGCCAATCCACGGGACCAGCACCAGTATCTCCTGCCGACAATCCGGGATCCGGAAGCGATGAAGTATGTCGCCGCGATTTCCTTTCACAGCTGGTTCGGGGCGACCCCGGAGCAATACCAGGCGTGGGCGGAAATTTCGCGATGGATCGAGAAACCCCTCCTCATCGGCGAGGCGGGCTACGATCCTGGCTCCTATCGCAACCGGGACTACGACAGCTTTGAAAACGGTCTCGATGAAGCTCGCGAAAACATGCGCATCCTTCGTTACGCGGAGCCCGCTTCCTCACTTTTCTGGCAGCTGACCGACGATTACGGTCTGGCTCGCCGATCGGCGGATGGCACGGTCGAGCCGACCGGCCGCTTTTGGCTGATGAAACATTTCACCAACCTCACTCCCCATGACAGTGAAGCCGTTTTCACGGCCAGCGATCAGGAAGATGTGCACATTGCTGCCTTCCGGAAAGGGAACATACAAGTCGTTCACGTTCTCAACCTCGGGGCCGCCCGTGACGCCTCGTTCACCGGCCTCGCCTCCGGTCAATGGCAACGGGTGGCGACGACTGCCGATGCCGGCTTTGTGGTGACGGATGCCTTCGCGGTGGGCGCTGCGGATCATGCCGATCTGGTTCTTCCGGCGCGGAGTCTCACGACGCTCTTGCTCAACGTGGAGCCGGTTGAGGGCAATTAGCCGGAGAGCACCCGTGCCGCGGGCATTCATGCGTGGATCGCCCGCATCGCGCTTTCAGCTTTGGCAGGTGGTTCTCGCGTCACCCCGATAAAGCTCCAGCTTCGATCGCGTCCAACATCTCATGACGAGTGACCGCGTGATCGAAATCCGGGCAGGTGCGAGAGTCTGTCTGGAGATCGTGCGCGAAACGATGATACATCTCGGCGACATTCAGCGCCGGGCCTTGGCGCAAGGCCGTGTGGAAATAGGCATCGGGTACCGCCAGGGGCGCCAGGGGAGTATCCTGCCGCTCGGAACCTTCAAGCGATAGATCCACCAACTGGGCGTGGCCACCTGGAGCGGTTACACGCAGCGTCCCCTGGGTGCCGTAAACCTCCCAGAGCAGGCCGGTGCCTGGCCCCGCGCCGCCACGATATTGGGCGGTCACGACCGCACCGGCTTCGGTACGTCCGACAATCCCGATCTGGTCGTGCGCGGTCATCGGTATCGTTTCTCCGGTCTCGATGACCGTCGTGTGGGTCCGGCCATTCGCAAGGATCGCGGATACCTGCTTCATCTCGCCCAAAACGGAGGAGACGGCGTCCAAAGTGTGCCCGATCGCGATGGACAGCATCGTCGCACCGTTCCGCCGGTCCGCGGTGTAGGCGTTCGGGGCATGCATGACTTCTCCCCAATTCATGCCCGTTCCAATCAGGCTGCTTGACAATATCGTGCCGACATACCCCTGCGCCACGAGATCGCGCACGTAGCTTATTGCAGGGGACATTCTGGCTTGTAGCCCGACGATCGTTTTCACCCCCGCCGCCCGGGCGTGTTCAGCCATCTCTCGCGCCTCAGCCAAGCCGTTCCCGAGGGGCCACTCGCAATAGACGTGCTTGCCAGCTGCGATCGCAGCGGTGACGAGTTCCCGATGCGCCGGAACCTTGACCGCCACCACGACCAGATCGACGTCTGGCGAGGTAACCAGCGCTTCATGTCCTGCAAAGGCTTTTGGAATACCGTAGTGGGCAGCCGCTGCGTCGGCGCTTTCCTGCCGTGTCGTGCTGACGGCACTGATCTCGTAGCCTGGCATCGCACGAAGCGCCGGCAGATGCGCGATCGCCCCCCAGCTTCGGTCGATCTGCATGCCAATGATTCCAACTTGTATCGGTGTCATCTCGGTCTCCTGTTGCGGGTTCGCGGTGGCGCCCTTGACGCGAGGATGGTGCCTGCCTTCACCTCCGTCAACAAGCGGTGGGGGATTTACGCCCCACCACAAGCGGGGACTCCTGCAGGTGGCTCTCGACAAAAGCGTTAGATCGTGTGCAGGATTCCGGTATCAAGCGCCACTCTCTCATCTCGATTATTCTGGCGCGACTCGCGCGGTGCGTTCCGCGGCGGACGCTGGCACAGCGCCGCGGCAGAGAGGGCGAACGGCTTGCGGAGCGGTGGTTGCGCCGTCATTGCGGGTACCGGACCGTGGCCCGCAACTGGCGCTGGGGGCGCGGCGAGCTCGACCTTGTGATGTCGGACCGGGTGACGGGGTCACTCGTTTTTGTGGAAGTGCGCGGGCGAGCGGCGCATGCCCTTGTGGGGGGATACCACAGCGTGACCGCCCGCAAGCGCCGCATCCTTCGCCGAACGATACTCGCTTACCTCGCGCGTGGCAAACGAGCCAGGGCCTGGCGTTTTGATATCGTTGAAATCGCGTGGAGCGCTCGCGCCGATCCGGTCATTCGACATCATCGCGGGGCCTCTCTCTGACGCCGTGGGATGACCGTGGGAAGCGGTCATTGCAGATGCGTTCTTGCATTTCACGATGACTCGGTGAGTTTTCACCTGCGCATGACTGAATCTGCCCGCCATCCCTTCCTTGACGGCCTGAGCAAGCATCGGGGTGCACCCCCCACGATGCTTGTCATTTTTGGTGCCTCTGGTGACCTCACTGCCCGCAAGCTTGTTCCGGCCCTTTTCAACTTATCGCTGGACAGTCTCCTGCCGGCCGACTTCCGGCTCATCGGATATGGGCGCAAGGAGTTGCCGGATGCGGAATTTCGCCGCTCGTCGAAGGAGGCCACCGAAGAGTTTTCACGTCGGCCGCTCGACGAGGAGGTCTGGAACAGCCTCGAGGACAAGATCAGCTACCACGCGGGTGGTTACGACGAACCGGCCGCCTACGAGGCGCTCGCCCGGCGGATCAACGAGATCGAACGGGAGGCGGGGCATGCCTTTCAGCTGGTGTTCTATGTATCCACACCTCCAAACGTTTTCGGGGATATCGTGGTCAACCTAGGCAAGTCCGGACTGGCCGGGCACACCGCCAACGACCAGCGTGCGAAGATCATTATCGAGAAGCCGTTCGGGCGTGACCTTGAAACCGCACGTAAATTGAACCGGACGATCGCAGAGCACTTTGAGGAATCGCAGGTCTATCGAATCGATCACTACCTCGGAAAGGAAACTGTCCAGAACCTGCTCGTTGCGCGATTCGCCAATTCCATCTTCGAGCCGATTTGGAATCGCGAGTATGTCGATTGCGTGCAAATCACGGTGGCGGAGTCGGTCGGGGTGGGAAGTCGGGGCGGCTATTATGACCGCTCCGGCGCGATGCGGGATATGTTGCAGAACCATACCATGCAATTGCTTGCCCTCATCGCGATGGAGCCACCCGTCTCCCTCGACCCGGAATCGATCCGGGATGAGAAGGTCAAGGTTCTGCGCGGCATCCAGCCGGTCAACCTGTCTCTGGACGGGCGGGCCGAAGCGGTTCGCGCGAGTTACGCCGAGGGCCTCATTCATGGCGAGAAGGTGCGCGGTTACCTGCAGGAAGAGGGCATTCCCGATGAATCGACGACGGAAACCTATGCCGCCCTGTGCCTCCATATCAACAATTGGCGTTGGCAGGGCGTTCCCTTTTACATGCGTTCAGGCAAACGGCTCGCCCGCCGGGTTTCGGAGATTGCGATCCAGTTCAAGCGGCCGCCGGGGATCCTTTTCAGTGGCAGCAAGCAATTCGATATCACTTCGAACCAGCTGGTCATCCAGGTGCAGCCCGATGAGGGCATGACGCTGCTTACGAATTCCAAGATCCCGGGCCTCGAGACGCGCACCCAGCCGGTGA
>CAZVQJ010000206.1:0-3962 GCA_964629165.1 uncultured Puniceicoccaceae bacterium | reverse complement strand
GCGGCTTACGCCTGGGAGCAGGCTAGCTTCGACGACCGGGCCGCGATCAGCAACCAGTACGAATCGGAAGGAGTCGAACTTGAACTCGTTTACAAACCGTTCGAGGCGCTGACCTTCGTCGCCTCCTTCAGCGACCGGGAAACCCGAAAACGGTCCAACCTTTCGATGCGTGCGCTTCCGTTTGGCGCCGCTGATCCGACGGGCCGGAATGATTCCGAAGTCGGTATCGCCCTCGAGGGGGGGGCACTCTTTCATCAGTTCTCCGCGGCCGCGGCGACCGCCTACGGTTCCGCCGGTGCGGCCATCGCGGAGGGCAATTCTCCGGCCGGGAATCCGGAGCATCGGGTTCCGGGAGCGCCTGAATCAACGGTCAAACTCTTCGCGATCTATGAGCATACGAGCGGATTTGGTGCTGCCTTGAACACCATCTGGCGGGACGCCTACTGGCATGACTTCGACCACACTCTGCGGATCGATTCGAGTGTCCTGGTGCATGCAAACCTCTTCTATCGGCACGAACGTTTCGAAGTCATGCTTTCGGTGGAAAATTTGACGAATGAGGATTACTTCATCGGCTCGGAACCGGAATTTGGCGCCAACACACTCATTACAAAAGGGGAGGAGCGGCGATACGAACTGACCTTTCGGCGGTTCTTCTGAGCCTGGCCTCCTGCGTGTCGGCCGCCCCTTCGCGGTCGTTCCCGTCTTGCGGAGGAAGCCGCAAAAGGTTGCACATCGAGTGCGGTCGGTTGGATCATGTTCTGCAATGAGCACGATCGAGACGATTCTGACCCACCCGGGAGGGGCCCATAAAGACGAATGGCTCGCCTGCAGCGTGCTTCTTGCGCTGAATCCGGTTCCGGTCGTGCGGCGAGCACCGACGATCGACGAGCTTGCGGACCCGGCAGTGTGCGTGGTGGATGTGGGTCACGAGCACGACCCAGACAAAAACAACTACGATCATCATCAATTTCCGCGTGAGCATGCGCCGACCTGCAGCCTCTCCCTCGTCCTGCAATCGCTCAATCTCTATGACGATGCCCGGCAGTTCTGCAGTTGGCTCGAGACGTCCGAATGGCTCGACAGTCGCGGACCCTTTGAGACGGCAAAATGGCTCGGTGTGGATCGGGAGATCCTGCATCAGCTCAACTCCCCGATCGACGTGACGCTTCTGAAGCGTTTTGCGCAAGAGAGCCGCCTCGAACCGGGTGATCCCCTCTGGGAAGTCATGCGGATGGTGGGCGAGGACCTGCTCGTCTATGTGCGCAGCTTGCGTGAACGCATTGAATTTATCCGGTCGCAGGCAGAGTTCTGGGAATTTGACCATCCCGACGGACCGTTGCGGATGCTGTTCATGCCGCGCACCGATCCGCTGCCGGATGAACCATCCTTCGGGATCGGCCGGTTCATTGAGGAGTTGTCGGACAACGAGGATGTCGTCGGCATGGTCTATCCCGACCGGCGCGGATCCGGGTACGCGCTCGCCCGCTTTCGGGATGATCGCCGCCTTGATTTTACGCGGGTTACGGACGAACCCGATGTGCATTTTGCGCATGTCCAGGGCTTTGTCGCGAAAACCAGTTCGGGTGATCGGGAACGCCTTCGAGCACTCGCGCAAGCCGCTCTTTAAAACCACCGGTCGAGCGGGGATGAAAGGAATTCTGAGCATGGGTCTGGGGGGGTGCCTGACCGTGCTCCTGTTCGCATTCACGGCCTGTCGTCCGTCGTCCGATCCCCCGCCGCGGACGAGCTTCAGTCAACGCCCGGCAACCGGGAAGGTGCTTGCGCTCGACCGTTTCACACCGGAAGCCATAGGGAATCCGATCGGGGAGGATCCGTGGATCGCACACGTGCGTGCGGTCGATCTCGACGGAGATGGCCGCCTCGACCTGATCGCCGCGGAAGCGCGGGAAAACACCGTCCTCTGGCTGCGACAGAACGAAACGGGCGGGGTCGAGGAACACGTTCTGGCGACCGACATGCGCGCGCCGGTTCACGTCGAAGCGGTGGATATGGATGGCGACGGTGACCTCGATATCATTGTCTCCTCGATGGGTTTTGTCTTTCCCAACAACGACCGGATCGGTTCGGTTTTCATCCTTGAGAACGACGGGGAAGAGAACTTCACCCCCCACCTTGTGGCAGAAAACATCGCCCGGGTGGTGGACGCCCGCGCGGCGGATTTTGATCAGGACGGGCACCTCGATCTAGTCCTTGGCCAGTTTGGGTATGATCAGGGCGAAGTGAGCTGGATGAGGCGCGTCGGTCCGTGGGAGTTCGAGCACCATACCCTTCTCAACCTGTCAGGCACGGTGAATGTCTGTGTGGCCGATTTTGATGGAGACGGGCGCCCCGATATCGCAGCAGCCGTTTCGCAGCAGTGGGAGGAAGTCTACGTTTTCCTCAACCGGGGCAATGGACGTTTCGAAACGCGTCGCGTTTTCGGTTCAACGAACGAGGATTACTCGCTCAGCGGAATGAGCGTCGGCGACCTGAATGGGGACGGGCGCCCAGATCTCATTTTCAGCAATGGAGACGGGTTTGGACCCAGCCCGAAACCCGGTCCAAAACCATGGCACGGGGTGCAGTGGCTCGAAAATACCGGCAACGGTTTTTTTCGGTTTCATCGGATCGGTGATCTCGGCGGTGCCTACAGTCCGATCGCGGTGGATCTGGACCGGGATGGCCTCATGGATGTCGTCGCGCTGGGAAGCTTCAACGACTGGTCCAAGCCGAATTCGGAGGCCATCGTCTGGTTCCGGAACGACGGCAATCAGAGATTCACGGCTCATGTCCTCGCGCACGAACCGATTTTCATGATCACGCTCGACGCGGGGGAATTTGATGACTCGGGTCGCCCGGCGCTGTTCACGGGCGGCTTTCATGCGTATCCACCATACGACCGCAAGAGCCGGCTCCTGATCTGGCGTTCAGGAGAAGAGGAGCCATGAAAACGACCTACCGCTGGATCATTGTCATCCTGTGTATGGGCTTCGTCACAGGGATTCTGGTGTTCGCGTGGGGGAGTCGGGCACGCGCGCAGGCCGCGATAGAGCATCTGCCGGAACGTCCGGAAATGAATCATTTGCCGCCCGCCTTTGCAAAGAGGGCAGACTTGATCGAACAGCGCATTCGTTCCGGCACGAGCCCGGTCGGCAACCTGGGAACCCTCGGGATGCTCTATCACGCAAACGGGTTCCCCGAGGAGGCGGTCCGTGTTTATGAAGGGTTGCTTGATCTCGAGCCGATGGAAGCGCGCTGGTGGCACCGGCTTGCGGTGATCATCGCCGGGTATGGCTATCTCGAAGACGCCGTTCCTCTCTGGCAGGAGGCGGTCGAGCTTGCCCCGGACTATGTTCCCGCGCGCATCCGTCTCGCCGATGCATGGCTCAAACTGAACCGCTTTGACGAGGCCCGGGCGGTGAACGAGGCGGCGCTCGAGGTTGAAGCTGGCAACCCGTATGCCCTGACCGGGCTGGCACGGATCGAATCCGCCCGCGGACGGGGAGAGCGGGCGATTGCCTATCTTGAGGAGGCCGCCGCGCAGTCTGCAAACCGGGTGGGTGTTGACCTCCTTGCGGAAGCTTACCGGGAGGCGGGGAGGCCCCGAGATGCCATCGCGCTTGGACGGGAGACGGCGATGGGGGCGTTTGTCGATATCGTCGATCCGTGGATGGATGAACTGCTCGCGGAGTGCTACGATCCTGAACGGCTCGCCAACGCCGGGGGTGTCGCCGTCTTTCGGGGGGAAATGGTGGCTGGAATTCGCCTCCTCGAGCGGGCGACCCACCTAGCCCCGGAAGATCCTTATATCCGCTTCCAACTGGGTGAAGCGTGCCTGCAGGGGAATCAGTTCGAGCAGGCCCGGCGGCATTTTCAGCGGGCGACCGATTTGCAGCCGACCTTGGCCGATGCCTGGATCCGGCTCGTTTCCCTCAGCCTGCGCGCCGGTGACCAGGCGG
>CAZVQJ010000205.1:0-4086 GCA_964629165.1 uncultured Puniceicoccaceae bacterium | reverse complement strand
AAAAAAAAGCCGACCCGAAAGGGGCCGGCAGAGAACACATACAAGGGGTAACACGCAACAAAGCTCAAATCTGACCAAAGAGGGTCTTCCCTGTCGAGAGTAAATCTTCGCAGCCTTCGGCGACGCGGGCGGCCATCGCTTCCTCGGCCTTCTTCAGGTAGGAGCGTGGATCGTAAACCTTCTTGTTGCCCACTTCGCCGTCGATCTTGAGGACGCCGTCGTAGTTCTGGAACATGTGGGACACGACCGGGCGGGTGAACGCATACTGCGTATCCGTGTCGATGTTCATCTTGACGACACCATAGCCAAGGGTTTCCCGGATTTCTTCGAGAAGGGACCCGGAACCGCCATGGAAAACAAGGTCCATTTCCGCCTTCTCGCCGTATTTTTGCATGACCGCATCCTGTCCCTTCTTGAGGATGTCAGGGAGCAGTTTGACCGCGCCCGGCTTGTAGTGACCATGCACATTGCCGAAGGTCGCCGCGAAAGTGAAGCGGCCGATCGGATGGAGCGCTTCATAGACCGCCAACATGTCTTCCGGAGTCGTGTAGAGTTTGTCCTGCGGCGTGTCGTCCGAACCGGCCGAACCATCTTCTTCTCCGCCCACGACGCCCGCCTCGACCTCGAGGATGATTTCGTTCTCCGCCGCCAGCTTCAGGTATTCCTTCGAGATTTCGATGTTCTTCTCGAGGGGAAGCACGGAGGCGTCCAGCATGTGGTTGTTGAAGAGGTTGTTCAGCCCCTTCGCACGCCGCTTCGCAGTCTCCTCGATCAACGGCTTCAAAAATCCCGCCGCCTTGTCTGGTTGGCAATGATCGGTGTTCAGGGCGATCAGGACATTGTATTGTTCCGCCAGACGGTGTGCCGCCTCCGCGAGAACAATCACGCCGTAGGTCGCGTCCTTGTGGTTCAATCCGCTCGCAAACTGACCCGCGCCAGTCGAAAACTGGATGATGCCGTCCGACTTCGAATCGGCAAAACCTTTCATTGCAGCGTTGAGAGTGGTCAGATTGACGCAGTTGATGGCCGGGTAGGCATAGCCGCCCGCTTGGGCCGCGTCGAGCATCTGAGCGAATTGTTTGGGTGTCGCAATGGGCATGGTTCGGTTGCGTAATTTCGGTGATTTTCGAGAAATCGTGAGTTATGAAGAGCGCGACCCCCGTCATCAAGATCATTCTGTTGAGTCCGGTTAATGCTGTGTATGGAACGTATTAACTCAGCTTATCCAATCGGAGGGGTGAAGGTGCCTGAGGCGCAGCCGCCGTTTTCCTCCGCCGCAGGGTTTCGCAGGTGGCTACCTTTTCGGATCAGACGAGCCCTTCGGGAAGCCCGTTCACCCGTTGAAGCCGCGACCAGGCGGACGAGGGAGTGGTGATCATTTCAAAGTCGTCGAAATCGAACCCCGGTCCGACCGTACAGCCGACAAAGGTATAGGACCCGGAAGGGCGGGCGGCCTGCCAGCAATGGGCGGGGACCACACTGGTTCGTGTGGCCTCCGAAAGAAGTTCCCGATGAAGCCCGTTGTCAGGATCGACCCAGAATAACTCGAGCGGTTTGCCTTCGTAAAAGTGCCAGGCTTCATCGGAGGCGACCCGATGCCAACGGCTGTATTGGCCGCTCCCAAGGAGGAAATGGATGCTTGTCAGGGCGGAGCGGGCGGTCCGTCCATCGGATGGATGGACCGCGCTTTCCGACCGAAAGACTTCGCGAAAGTATCCACCCTCCGGATGTGGCTTCAGGTCCAGTTCCCGAATAAGGGCGGCTGCGCGTGGATTGATGGGCGAGTCGCTCATGAGCGTTCGGTTCCTTTCAGATCATCCTCAGTCGCGGCCTCAGCGAAGGTGCCGGTCTTGAGGAATCGGAGCGTGTTCGCAATGGCGGTTTTGTTTTTCATCAGAAAAGGGTGGGTGGCGTGCACGATGATATGCTCCTTCATTCCGGCGACACGGGTACGCTCCACCGAGACTTTCCCATCATCGGGTCCCGGGATCATCCTGCTGTTAATCCAGTTGATGGAACGGTCCCCGGCGATGACGCCCAGCGTAAAATTCACCGGGCCGAGCTGATTGGGAAGGGAATCTCTTCCGGTGCCGAGTTCGTCTCCCGCCGGACCGTTCACCATGCGGAAGAGAGCCCAGGTGCCGATGCGGTCGACGACCTCGCTTCCTCCGTTTGGTGGTCCCAGCATGACCACGCGACCAAGGCGCTGATCCTCATGGCGTACGAAGTAGCTGCGTACGAGAATGCCGCCGAGGGAATGCGTGACGAAGTGGATTGTTGCGCATCCGCGTAGATCCGGGTGCGCAAGAGCCTCCGCAATCGCTTTTTCCCCCAGTTGCGTGATCGAGGCGGTCCGGGAGGGATAGCCCGTATTCACGGTCAGATATCCGGCATTTCGCAAGGCACGTTCCAGCCGATACATGCTTGCCCGCGTGCGGCTGAGCCCATGTAGCAGAACAACGCCTTCCTGCGCCTGCCGATTCATGGGACAACCAAGGAGAATCAAAGCGCGGATCGCCAGCGTTTTGGAACGGCCCTCCCATCGTGTGCCTCCTCCTCCGGATAAGGACCGGTGATGGACGGATGCGGTGTTACTACTAGCGAGCTTTTGCGATTGATATCCCATTGCCGTAGGCCGCGGTCTGCTTTTCTATAAGAAAGGCTTATGAAGAACCTTCTTTACTATAAGAAACAAGATGCTCCTTCTGCTGCTGCTGATCCGAACACGAAATTGACCCTGAACCCGGCAGGGCCCAGTTCAAACCTGGTGTGCAAGTTCTGTCGCTACGCGGAAAAATCGGCACTCTTTGCGGGCGAGGGTCCATGGCAGATGCCCCCGGACGTCGTGGCATCGGCGATCCGCCAGCACCTTGCGTTGGCCACCGGAGAGGAAGTCGAATTTGTCTGGAAAGGAGGCGAACCCTTGCTCGCGGGCCGGTCTTTTTTCCGGAGGGCAGTTGCTCTGCAGAGTGAGTGGGGAGGGGATAAGCGGATTCGAAACCGTTTGATGACCAATGCGACCCTCGTCGACGAAGGATGGGCGGATTTTCTGGCGGAAGAAAAGTTCGAGGTGGTGGTCAATATTGATGGACCTCCCGCCTTGCACGATCGCTTCCGCCTCCGCGCGGACGGCAGTGGCTCCTGGGAGGATGTGCGCCGTGGGCTCGAGCACCTCCAGAAGGCGGGCGTTGCCGTCGAATCGACGACCGCGGTAAATCGTGCAAACGAGCCCTACGGGGATGCTGTCTACAGCTTCCTGCGAGAGTGGGGCATCCGGAAGATGGCATTTGTCCCGATCGTCGAGCGGGAGGCGAATCTTCGGGCAAGGGATCTCGGACTGCGCTTCGCCACGCCGCCACCCTTGCGCCGCAACTTGAAGTGCCAACCCCGGGTATCGTCTTCCTCCGTAACGCCTCCCGGGTACGCGCGGTTTCTGATCGAAGTTTTCGACCGTTGGATTCGAAACGATGTGGGCGTGGTGACGATCGAACCGTTTCAAGATACCATCGCCCGCTGGAGCGGAGAAACCCACGGTATGTGCACCTTTAACGAAACGTGCGACAGCTGTGTCTCGGTCGAACATGATGGCTCCGTCTTCGCGTGCGATGAATTTGTCTATCCGAGTCATCGGCGGGGCGTGGTGACGAAGGCAGGTCTTGCCGAGATCACGGAGAGCGACGAGCAGACACGGTTTCGTCACTCGAAGCGCAAGGACCTGCCGGCGCAATGCCGCCGCTGTGCCTTTCGGTTCGCCTGCAATGGAGGGTGCCCACGGTATCGTTTCGCCCGGACCTCTGAGGGTGATCCCGGACTGAATTACCTCTGCAACGGCTACCAGCAGCTCTTCCGCCATATGGATCCTTACCTCCGCGCGATGGCCCAGCTGGTCGAGAAAGGACGACCCCCGGCCGACGTCATGAAATTGTTCCAACAGTATCAGCGCGTCGGATCCTGATCCGTGCACTCCGGCGGGGGTTCCTTCTCCCGTCCGTCCGCCCGCACAGGCTCCATCCCCCGCGCAGGAGGGATCCCTGGAGATCGGGGTTGCCAAGATTCCTGCGGGACGATGCCCTCCGTCGTGATGGC
>CAZVQJ010000204.1:0-4100 GCA_964629165.1 uncultured Puniceicoccaceae bacterium | reverse complement strand
AGAGGCTCACGCCTGACGACGCCTTCCAGGATGAAGACCTTTGCCGCCTCCTGCTCACCGCCCTGATCGAATCCGGACGGGCGGATGAAGCCATTCGCCTCACCCTCGAGCCATCGATCCCGATGGGCGAGGTGCCGCTTCTTCTTCTGCGGGCGCGCGCGTTTGAAAAACAGGAAAAACCGGCCGATCGCTCGAAGGCGCTGGCGCTAGCGGTGAGCGTCGCGGAAATCGCAGACATACCGGAACTCGAACGCGAACTCGTCCGGTCCGATCATGGGGATCTCCTCTCCGAACTCTACGCGAGCCTCATGAACCACGCGCGAACACAACCTTTCGCCGTCAGCAAGCGGCTCCTTTCCAACTACCGGCGCGGATTCGAGCCCGAGCTGCTGCAGGCACTCGATGCCGTCCGGATCGTTGATTATGAGGACGATGCCAAGCTCCTGAGTTTCATCGCCTACCTGAAGCTGCTTTACAACCGCGACCCCTTCCTCGACACCGCACACAAGCTCGAGGACCTCCTGACAAAACACCCCAACGTGCTCGACTTCCGCATCCTTCTGGCTCTCGCCCACCAACTGGACGGCAATGACGAAGCGGTTGCCCAGCTGCGACCGCTCATCGGCGAGGACCTCGGCCCCGGACAACCCCGTTACCTGCACGTCGCTCACCACTTCGTTGTGCACGGGCCCGCCAATGCCGCGACCGGCACAAGCGGCCTCCACTTCGATCAACTCCTTCCCCGGGAACGCGCCCTCCTCCTCGGCTACTGAAAGCGTTCAACACGCAGGAGGAGACAAGGCAGCGGGCCGACCAGCACTTCCGTTTCATCGCCAATCCCGTTCCAGGCGACGGCGGAAAGATTCAACTGCAGGTCATCGACCCCTGCAATCTGACCTTGACAATCCGTCCCGGCTATTGGATTTTTTACGGTTCGTTCTTTGAGATGCCTTTCATCTCATCCTTCTGTCATTCACACGCGTTCCATCACTTTTTTCATGGGGGTGTTCCGGAATTCGACCGTGGGTCGGAAGATGTCGTTGCAGGTCGGAGTTGGTCGATGGCTCCGTTATCAATCGACCAACGGTACACAAGTGCCAACGAAGAATACGCACTCGCGGCTTAATTAAGTCGTGACGGTGAACCCTTGATGCTCGCTGGAGGGGAATCCGACGTTTAGCGAGTATAGCTGAAATCGGGCGACCGGGTTTCGGCCGTATCCAAACAGGTTGCTAGTCCCGAGGTAGCCCGGTCTGCGGCAGCCAAGGGGCGAAATCCCCATGCAGACCTATACCTGTAGATACGGCGTCCTAAAGCCCACGGGACGCGGGTTCGACTCCCGCCACCTCCACCATTTTTCATCGCTTGTCCTCCGCTAGTCACCGAGCTCTTCGAGGCCTTTTTCGGCGAGGGCCTGGATGGCGGCGAGATCGCGATCGCGGGCTTCCCGGAGATCTTCGTTGAAGACGAGGACATGGGGAAGTGATGTGGCGAAATAGGGGATCCTGGGGACGGATTGCCGGGTTTCTTCGCAATACCGGATCATCTTCTTGAAGTGCGCGCGGGCTTCGGCATCGCGTCCCAAGGCCGCGAGGGAGCGACCCTTGTAATAGGACGCTTCCGAGAAGGCGACGACGGCCATGTCTTTGAAATCCCCGGCCTCCCGAATGCAGTGCTCGAAGCTCTCACGGGCTTCCTTTTCGCGGCCGAGGGCCTGGAGGATCAGACCTCTCCAGAAGCGCACCTCGGCTTGCGACTGCAGCGGGTGGAACACTTCCCCGAGATTCTCTGGTGGCGAGAGCGCTTTTTCACAATGCGACAGGGCGACCTCCGGCTGTTGGGCGTCCATCGCATTGGCAGCCAGCGCGAGATGCGCACGTTTATACTGGGCGAGGACCTTTCCTTCGCCCCCCTCCAGCGGATGAAACCGCCGCGAAGACATCAGCTCAAGGGCTTCCGCTGTGCGGTGGGCATCGAGCAGGAGCGTCGCCAGTTCGATGGAGGCATCATCCCGTTCCAGAACGCGGGTACGGTGCTCTTCCAAGAACGCGAGGCGCACGTCGACCGGCAGCCCGGCCTTTTTCCGCAGTTGATCATATTCGTAAACAAAGCGCGCGTCTCCGGAATCCGCCGCAAGGGCGTTTTCGTAGGCCTTGGTCGCGCGAAGATCGTCGCGATGGACATTCCAGTAGGCCACGCCGAGGTTGCGCCAGGCGGTTGGAATGATGCGGAAACCCTTCACCGATTGTTCCCAGCACTGAATCGCTTCGGTGTAGCGCTTCCTGTCGTAATACAAATTGCCGAGGCCATACGCCGCGACGGAATCGTTGGCCCGCCGATCGAGCGCCCATTCGAGAACACGCTGCTCTTCTGTGCGGGAGGGGAAGAAATAGTCAGGATCCATCTCCTCAATCGTGCTGAGCACTTTTTCTGAAGCCTCCTTTCGCCCCGCTCGATCGAGTAGAAACCCGAGCAGGTATCGAGTGGAAAGCGTGCGGTCCAAGGGATTGGGAACGGCAACCGCGACGATGCCTTGGGCGTGGTGCCATTCGAGCAGCTCGATTGCCTCGTCATCGAGGCCTCCCTTCATGTAATCGAAAGCGACATCGAGGACGGTTTGCGCATCATTCCGGGTACGAGCCAGAAAGGTGTCCCGGCTACCGTGAAGACTCCCCTCCTCCCACAGTGCCCATGGATCAAACGCGTCGCGTTCCAGAACCAGGCGCAAGATATCTTCTGCCTCTCTGTGGTTCCCCGCACGCCGCTCGAGAATTGCGTGGAGAACCTGTGCCTGGTGGTGACGCCGGTTGGTCTCGGAGGCTTCGCGAGCATGTTCTGCCGCCGTTCGCCACTCGCCGCGGAGCGAATCGATCAATGCCAATTCGAAATAGGCAGGCGCTCGCCACGCAAAGTTCCAGGTCGCCTTGTAAAGGGCTTCGTAAGCTTCGTCGCTTTTCCCGAGAGCGTTGAGGGCCAGTCCCAGGTAGTAATGGGCCTCCCCCGTTTCCGGATTCGGATGGCGCTTCGTCAGGCCCCCGATGGCGGCCCGAAGGGATTCACTCGCTTCCGCAAAACGACCTTCTTTGAATCGCTTTCGTCCGACCGCCAAATGGGCACGGCTATCGCGAGGATCCCGCCGAAGGACCTCCTCCCAGTATGGTTCCGGTGATCGCGTCGGGTGGCGGTATTGCTCGAGATGTTCGGCGATATGGAGCATTTCATCGATGCTCGAAACCTCCGGTGCGGGCGGTTCCGAAGCCACCTCCCGATGGCGAATCGCCGAATCAACCTGCGGCGGACGGTAGCTGAGCAGACGCTCCCCGGCAGGGCTGAGCACGCTGAGTTCGAAGGCACTCGGATCGTATCCCTCCAAACGGATCTCCCGATGCACCCATGGGGACGCAGGACTCAGCGGTATCCGGGTTGAAAACACAGTCTCCTCTCCCCTTCGCAGCTGGACGATCACTTCCCCCAGATCCATAGGAGACGCCGCGGCGATTTCGAGGCGGCCATCCTCGCAAGCCACCATTCTGAGGCCGACCCGATCGTTTGCGTTCTGCAAGGGACCCGTCTGTTGAAACGGCCACCAATACTGGGAGAAGTGTTTCTCCTCGGAAGGGAGCAGATAGGAAAAGTCGGGTTGGTTGTCGGTATAGACTCCCGCCATCAGTTCCACATAAGGCCCCCCGGTATCGGTGAGTTCACGATCCCATGCATATCCAAAAGGCGCATCCCCCCAGGTCCACAGCTTCTTCCCGGGAGAAATGTGGCGGTTCGCAAAATGGACGACGCCTCCTCGGGCCTTGAAGTCATATCCGCCTAGAAACCCGAACTGCGTCTCGCACACCATATAACTCGTCGGCACCGGGATATTCTTGTACCAGGTCAGATCGTTCGCACCGGGACGGGCGGCATAGTCGACGCCGGAATAGTCGTTCTCCGCGATCGGAAACGAACTCATCGCCCGCACCGCGTGGTCGGCCACATAGTGAACGTCTGTCGGAAAAAAGCTCTGATACTGATCGTGCGCCCGCGCGGCGAGATTTGCCCACCAGAGGAAAGTCTGGGTAAATGCCGTGCGATTGTGCAGGCGCACCCGC
>CAZVQJ010000203.1:0-4229 GCA_964629165.1 uncultured Puniceicoccaceae bacterium | reverse complement strand
GGCACCGGCGGATACATCAAGGGCACCAACGGCGAGAGCCAGGGGATCATTCCGTTCCTGAAACTGCACAACGATCAGCTCGTCGCCGTCAATCAGGGCGGAAAACGCCGCGGTTCGGGTTGTGCCTACCTCGAGAGCTGGCACAACGACATCCTCGACTTCCTCGAGTTGCGGCGGAACACCGGCGACGAGCGGCGGCGTACGCACGACATGAACACCGCCAACTGGATCCCTGACCTGTTCATGAAGCGGATGGAAGCGCGGCAGGAGGGGAGCCTCTTCCGCTCGAACGAGGTACCCGACCTGCACGATCTCTACGGTCGCAAGTTCGAGGAGCGTTACCGCGAATACGAGAAACTGGCTGAGGAGGGGAAGATCTGGAGCCATCGGATGCCGGCGATCGAACTCTGGAAGCAGATGCTCAAGATGCTCTTCGAGACCGGGCACCCGTGGATCACCTTCAAGGATCCTTGCAATGTGCGCAGTCCCCAGGATCACGCCGGGGTCATTCACAGCTCCAATCTCTGCACCGAGATCACTCTGAACACGGGGCCGGAGGAAACCGCCGTCTGCAATCTCGGGTCGATCGTTCTCGAGAATCATCTCCGCGAGGACGGCAGTCTCGATCTCGACAAGCTGCGGCAGACCGTCCGGATCGCGGTGCGGGCGCTGGACAACGTCATCGACATCAATTTCTACCCGACCGAGCCCGCGAAAACCGCCAACATGCGCCACCGTCCCATCGGGCTCGGCGTGATGGGACTTCAGAACGCCCTCTTCAAGAAAGGCATTTCCTTCGCCAGTGACGCCGCCGTCGATTTCAACGATGAGTTTATGGAGGCGATCGCCTTCTACGCGTATGAGGCGTCCAGCGATCTCGCCAGTGAGCGTGGCAGCTACCAGAGCTACGAAGGCTCCAAATGGTCGCGCGGCCTGCTCCCGCCCGATACGCTCGAGCTTCTGGAGAAGGAGCGTGGCGTCCCGATCGATGTACCCCGCGGTGGGCGGCTCGACTGGCAGAAGGTGAGGGACAAGATCGCCCGGCAGGGCATGCGCAACAGCAATGTGCTCGCGATCGCCCCGACCGCGACGATCTCCAATATCATGGGGAGCAGCCCGTGCATCGAGCCGACCTACAAGAACCTTTTCGTCAAGAGCAACCTCAGCGGCGAGTTTATCGTGCTCAACGCCTCACTCGTGAAGGAACTCAAGCAACGGAACCTCTGGAGTGCCGATATGCGCGATGGACTGAAATATTTCGACGGAGACCTGAACAAGATCGAAGGCGTCCCCCACGACATCCGCGAGCGATACCAAACCGCCTTCGATATTGACCACACTTGGGTGATTCGCGCCGCCGCCCGCCGGCAAAAGTGGATCGATCAATCCCAATCGGTGAACCTGTGGCTCGAAACGCCAGACATGAAGACCCTCAGTCACATGTACCGAGCCGCATGGCACCAGGGACTGAAGACGACCTACTACCTGCGGACCCTCGGCGCTTCCAACATCGAGAAAGCGACAGTATCGATTAAAACCGAAAAACCGGGTATCGTGAAGCGCGAGTTCACCGAGGTCGAAAAAGCCGCCTGCTCGATCGAGGCGATGCGTAACGGAGAAGAATGCGAGGCCTGCCAGTAGGCTTTGAAATCCCTCCCTGCTGTTCTCAGACCCCCGGCCACAACCGGGGGTCTTTTTTCGTGTGCGCCCGGCCGGGCGCACCTGCTTGAGAGTGACCATGAACGCAGTTCACGAAAGTCTCCTGGCCACCCGGCAAGGGGAAGATCCCGCCGAAGGGCAGCTGCGGCCGCCGCCCTTCGGGGGCTCAGGCTCTATGACGAGGCAGCGTGCGGACAGCCATACGAAGATTCGGGACAACTCGCGGCACCCGGCGATCGGTGTCCCCTCCTCTTGGAGACTGAAAAGAACCTGCGGGGCTTGCCCGAGTCTTCGATGCCGAACACCCTTGGACCAGGTCATCCTTTACGGTCTGATCCCAAAGCCTTCGGAACCGTGGGGATTCCCTGAGAGGATCGGTGCACATCCTTTCCGGCCCCTGTTAACCTCTAGTTGTTCCCCCTCATGAAACGTATCTGGATCTTTTCGATAGTCATTTTCGCGCTCCTCGGCAGCCATGCCGCGGCGCAACATCAGATGGAGAACCTCGGACGCGGGCTCGTCGCCGTGCGTTCGGGCGAAGCGGAGGTGTTTCTGAGCTGGCGGCTCCTCGGAAACGATCCGGCTGAAATCGCTTTTGACGTCTATCGTTCGACCGACGGCGCCCGGCCCGACAAGCTCAATGCAGCACCGATCACGGATTCGATGAATTTTGTCGATACGACGGCGGATCTCAATCGGCGCAACGATTACCTCGTGCGTCCTGCGGGGGCTCCCCCCGGCGAGATGAACAGCCAGTCGGTCACGATCGAGGCGGATGCACCGGTTCGTCAGTATTTTCCGGTGCCGCTTCAGAAGCCGGTGGATGTTCCGGCAGGCGATGGCATCGGGGCGCACACCTACCATGCCAACGACGTTTCGGTAGGGGATCTCGATGGCGATGGGGAATATGAGTTTGTCGTGAAGTGGGATCCCAGCAATGCCCGCGACAACTCACAGTCCGGCCATACGGGACGGGTCTATCTCGATGCCTACAAACAGAACGGCACGCAGCTCTGGCGGATCGACCTTGGGCGCAACATCCGGGCGGGCGCCCATTATACGCAATTCATGGTCTATGACCTCGATGGTGACGGCCGCGCGGAGGTTGCGGTGAAAACGGCCGACGGTTCAGTGGACGGCTTGGGAACCGTGCTCGGAGATCCGGATGCGGACTACCGGAATGCGAACGGCTACATCCTCAGTGGTCCGGAATACCTATCAATCATCGATGGAGAGACGGGTGCTTTTTTGAAGACGGTGGACTATGTCGTTCCCCGCCATCCGGATACGCTGACTCCGAGTGGGTCGCAGTTGAATGCGATCTGGGGCGATAACTACGGCAACCGGCAGGACCGTTTTCTGGCGGGCATTGCCTACCTTGACGGCAAGCGTCCGAGCCTCGTCATGGCCCGGGGATATTACACCCGGGCGGCGATTGCGGCGTGGGACTGGCGCGATGGTGAATTGACCCTGCGCTGGCTCTTTGACACCAACCCGGAAGGTGGCGTGGCGACGGAACCCGCCTACCGGGGACAAGGAGCCCACAGCCTCACGGTCGGCGATGTTGATGGAGATGGGCGGGATGAAATCATCTATGGAGCCGCCGCGATCGACGACGACGGTACGGGCCTCTACTCCACCGGCCTTGGTCATGGTGATGCCCTCCACCTTGCGGACATGGATCCCGCTCGTCCAGGGCTCGAGGTCTGGATGCCGCACGAGGATCCCTCGGCGTTCGGGGATCATGGAGCGGAGCTGCACGACGCTGCGACAGGTGAGCTGCTCTTCTCCGTTCCCGCTCCCGGCACGGACGTCGGGCGCGGACTGGCCGCCGACATCGATCCAAACTACCCCGGCTTCGAAGTGTGGGCCTCGCGCGGAGGATTGCACAACGTGAGCGGGACGTCGCTTGACCCGGTCACGATGCCCTCGATCAATTTCGCGATCTGGTGGGATGGGGATTTGCTGCGGGAGCTTCTCGACGGAACGACGATCTCGAAGTGGAATTGGGAGACGAAGGTGCCCGAAGTGATATTTTCCCCGGAGGATGTCGCCTCGAACAACGGGACCAAGGCGAACCCCTCCCTGAGCGCGGATCTCTTCGGTGACTGGCGCGAAGAGGTGGTTTGGCGCACAGAGGACAGCTCGGAGTTGCGCATCTATACGACGACCATTCCGACGACCCATCGGATCTTTACCCTGATGCACGACCGGCAGTATCGCCTCGCGATCGCATGGCAGAATGTGGCTTACAACCAACCGCCACACACAAGCTTCTTTCTTGGGCATGAGATGGATTTCCCCCCGATGCCGGACATCGAAGTTGTGGGCGAAGGTGCCGATGAGGGCGGTTTCGACATCGGATTTGCTGATTGGCTTGTCCTTAACGGCCTGGACCCGGAGGCAGATCCTCAGTCCGATCCCGATGGCAACGGAAAATCCCTTTGGTACGAGTATGTTTTTGGATACACTCCGGGAGCAGAGATCCGTCCCTCACCGATCGCGCTCGTGCCCGGCGCCCACGAAGGGGCCATGTTGCGCATCTCCGCCCTCCGGCACGATTTGATGTA
>CAZVQJ010000202.1:0-4297 GCA_964629165.1 uncultured Puniceicoccaceae bacterium | reverse complement strand
GACGCCTGGACGCAGTCTTCGAAGTTTCCGAGCGCCGGTGTCGTTCCTTTCGGCATCATTGCCCGCACGTTCATGTACGCCGGTCTTGCCGTCTGGATCGGCAGCTTCCTTTCGGTCGGCGGGTTCGGGGGGTGGAGCCTGCTCTTTCTCCTCGCGATCCTCATTCTCGTCGGGTGGGTGGCATGGCGGCGGCTCAACCGCTGGCACAGCGACTGGGAGAGCGAAGTGCAACAGGCCCTGGCGGGAGAAAGAGGACTTCCGGCTTCATTGGCCGAGCCGACTTCAGCGTGGGGACTGACGCTCGGGGAAGTGGAACTGCCGGAAGGGACCGCCCTTGCAGGAAGGTCTCTCGGCGCCATCGGCCTGCGAGCGGCCGCCGGTGTGACGCTCGTGGCAATCGAGCGGCAGGGATTTCTGATCGCCGGACCCGATGCCCGGACGGCGCTGTATGCAGGCGACCGGGTCCTCCTCCTCGGAGAGCCGGAACAGGTGGAAGCGGGCAGGCGGGTATTGGTTGAATCGGTTGCGGTCGGTCCGGATGAGCGCCGGGATGAATCTGTCCGGGACGCGCTGACGCGGTCCTGGCGGGTCCAGGAAGGCAGTCCCGCTATCGGCAAGACCCTCACTGAACTGGGTTGGCCGCGGCGTTTTGGTGTGTTGGTCGCGGCAGTCCGCCGTCGCCGCGTCGTCACGCGCAACCCGGGGGCTCACACGCAGCTCGAAACAGGCGATGAACTGCTCCTCGTTGGCTCGCCGAGTGACCTGCGTGCATGGTCGCGGAGCCTCGAAAACGACCCCGAAGAGGCGGATGCGGCGGGTGCGTCACCGACAGATCGAGGCGGTTCGAACTAAAAGACCCAGGAAAGACCAAACTGGATCCAGAGCGGGATCGTGAAGAGCCCGACAATCGTGGTGGCGAGAATCACCTGAGCGGCCGTGCGCGTGTCTCCGCCGTAATACCGCGTCATGACGAGCGGGAACATGCCGGCCGGCATCGCTGCCTGGATGATGATGACACGGCGGAGGTCATCGCTCGCCCCGGGGAGGAACCGCGCGAGGAGGAGGAAGACAATCGGTAGCAGACCGAGCCGCAAGGCACAGGCGAATCCGGAAGTCGAGAGCGGGCGGAGCGCGGCACCGTGTTCTTTGAGAAGGTCTGCGAGCGTGGCCCCGGCCAGGATGATCCCGAGCGGGATGGCACATGGGGCGAGCCAGGAAATGACATCGAGGACGTATCCGGGAACATATGACGCGGTCCCACTGAGGTTGAGTCCCAGGGCAACGATCATCGTCAGCACAGGTGGGTTGAAAATTCGCTTCCACGCGACTTCACCGCTTCCTGCCGTAAGGGTGGCCACCCCGAGCGTCCAGACGGCCGCTTCGACCCCGACGTTGTGGAGAAACAAAATGCCCACCGCGTGATCACCGGCTCCACTGAAAAGTGCGAGAACAATGGGAACCGGGATGTAGCCGTAGTTGTGGATTCCGGTCGTGAACGCAAAGGTCGGAAGCATGCGCGGATGGTTCTTCCTGAGCAACCGACTGACGGCGTAGCCCGCTGAGAGTCCGAGGAGAATTGTCAGAAAACCCACGGTGGGCGGCAGCCAGAGATCGGCGAGAGCGGTGAGGGCCGGGTTGCCGAGCACAAACTGGAGAATAAGGGCGGGGTAGAGCAGGTTTACGATCACCTGCATCAGGCTATGATCCGCCTCCGCCGACAGCCATCGGACACGGCGCATCGCGAACCCGATCCCGATGAGGATGAAAACCGGCGCGATCTTGGCAAAGATCAGGCCGTAGCCCAAGCCGCTCTCGAAATTCATGTCGTTATTCTACCACCACCCGATGACGTATCCCTGTGCCCATTTCACCCCGAAGACGCCGACATTGCTCGCGATATGCGCAATAAAGCACGGAATGAGCGAGCGATTGAGGTTATGCCGACTGAAGCGCACATAGTAGAACCATAGAGCGTTGATGAAGAGGATCGTCAGTGACCAGGCGGACTTGGCGTCGATCTTCACTCCCTCCGGGAACATGCCGTCGTCCGGAAACTCGAGGTAGTATTGAAAATGGAGGAGCGCAAATCCCGCCGAGGCGCCAAAAATCGAGAGCCAGAGCAGCCGACGACTCCCGCGATCGTAGTAGACGAATCCCCGGAAGACGAGTTCCTCAATGAATCCCGCGCAGATGAAGGGCAGAAGCATCACGACGGTAACCTCGGTCTGTTCATCGACCACCTCCAAGGCGATTTCGCCGAACGATTCCACCGCCAGAATGCCCAGCGCCCCGATCGTGGCGACGCCGATCCAGAGAGGCGAAACGGGCGTTGCTCCGGGGAGGGGATTGGACAGCCGGACGCCGCGGCGCTGGGCGCGATAGTCGGCGCGCCACAGGTTGAAAATATAGATGGCGCCAGCCAGGAGGAGGACGATGAGGATCGGATTGTCGCTCATGTGAGGGGAAAGCGGCGGACGATGTGGTGCGCATCGCCATGACGCAAGTCTCTTGCCTTTCGGAACCTCCTGTGCGGAATTTTTGCCATGCAATACGACGCCCCCGCGTTCCCCAATCGTCCCGAAGGCATCGCTGCGGTGACGGGTCCGGTGGACGGTGATCTGGAACGCCTGGAAGCTTTTCTCAGGGGTCAGGTGGCCGCCTTTGAACCGGAAGTGCGTCCGCTCGTCGAATATACGCTGGGACACAGTGGAAAGAAGATCCGGCCGCTCCTCGTTTTTTACGGTGGCTGGCGTGTCGGGGAACCCGCTTCCGATGAACTCGTGCGGGCGGCAGCGGTCGTCGAGTTGATTCATCTCGCGACTTTGGTGCACGACGACATCCTGGACGACGCTGACATGCGGCACCGTACGCCAACGATCGCCGCGCGGCACGGGGCTGATGTGGCCGTCCTGCTCGGAGACGCGCTCTTCGCCCATGCGCTGAAGCTGGCTTCTGATTTCCCGACCGTGGTAGTCTGCCAAGCTGTATCGGAAGCGACCCGGCAGGTTTGTTCAGGAGAAATTGCACAGACCTTTGCGCGCGGGCAGACGCGGATCGCGTTGTCGGACTACTTCCGGATGATCGACCTCAAGACAGCAGAACTGTTTGCCGTCTCCGCACGCCTCGGTGCCTATCTTCGCGGGGGTTCGCCCGATCTCGTGGAGGCGATCAGCCACTTTGCGCGGGAGCTTGGGATTGCCTATCAGCTTTATGACGACGTGGCTGATTTCCTCGGGCGCGAAGATACCGTCGGTAAAACCCTCGGCACCGATCTTGCGAGCGGGAAGTTCACGTTGCCGGTACTGCTCTTTCTGGAGGGGCTATCGGGTGCCGAGCGCGCAGACTGGGAGCACCGGCTGGCTTCGGGGTCGGTCAGGCCCGAAAAACTGCTCGCGGAGATCGAGACCGCCGGCGTCCTTCCAGCCGTGCGTGCCACCTTTGATGCCCGCCTCGCTATCGCTCGCGAAGCTCTCGGCAGACATCCCGCCGAAGACGCGATCGGCCCCCTCGGACAACTGACGGATTTCATCGAGGGCGCGATGGGCCGTTATATCGCGGCGGTGGAATAAACGTGGAGATACTGCCCTCCCATTCCCCGATAGCCCCGATCGGACTTTCGCATTCGCGATTGCCAATCTCCATCACTGCCTCCAACCTCCAGACTCATTCCATGGCATTTACCCGACCCATTGCGCGCGAGGACTCTGCTGAGATCGCCGCGGAAGGCCAGAAAGACGCCGATATCGACGCCGTCTACGTGCGGCGCGTTCAGGAAGGCGATGTGGCCGCGTTCGATTTTCTCGTTCATAAATACCGGGAACGTTTGTTCTCGATCGTTTACAATCTCACCTCCAATCGCGAGGATTCCGCCGACATCGTGCAGGATGCCTTCATCAAGGCGTTCAGCTCGATCCGTCGGTTCCAGGGCAAGTCTTCGTTTTTTACCTGGCTCTACCGGATTGCGGTCAACACGGCCCTCAGCCACCTGAAACGGCATCGCCTCCGCCGGTTCTTCTCGCTCGAGAACATTCACGATGAAGCAAGTTCAGCCGAAATCGTTGAGGCGCTGTCGGTCAAGACGAGAACGGAGAAGGGCGCGATCCTTGGGGAGCTTCAGGAAAGATTGAACGAGGCCCTGCAAAAACTGTCTCCCAAACACAGGACGGTCGTCGTGCTTTTCGAGATCGAAGGTCTTTCGCACCAGGAGATATCGGAAATCATGGGCTGCTCGGTGGGAACGGTGCGATCCCGCCTGCACTATGCAAAGCAGCAGCTTCAGGCCTACCTGCAGGACTAT
>CAZVQJ010000201.1:0-4305 GCA_964629165.1 uncultured Puniceicoccaceae bacterium | reverse complement strand
TCCCGAAGCCACCCTGCGGGTGGTGCCGCCGGACGAACGTTCCGCAAACCTCTTCCGTCTCGAGTGGGATCTTCCGGATCGGGAACAATTTTACGTGGGCGAAGCCATTCCAGCTTTCCTCAAGCTCGTCGTGAGGGCCGATCTCCGCGCCCAGCGTCCCCTCCCCGACTTTCGAATCCCGGACGACATCCTCGTCACTCCGCTTGATCGGGAACCCGAGATTACCCGGGAACAGATCGATGGAGTGACCTATAATGTCGTCTACTGGTCAGTCATTCTCACCCCCATTCGGCTGGATACGCACACAATCGCAGCGGCCGCCGAGCTGGTCTATGAGGATCCACAGAATCCTCGCTATACCAATGACTTCTTTTTTCGGAGCCGGACCCCCGAACGCAAATTCGTGAGCACCCCGGAGATTGAGATTGTCGCTCGCGAGGTGCCCGCCGAGGGGCGCCTTCCCGGATACAACGGGGCCATCGGGCGGTTTGAAATTTCTGCCGAACTTGACTCGGAAGTCGTCCGGGCAGGCGAACCCATCACGCTCCGAACCCGTCTTTCCGGGAGCGGTAACTTTGATCGGATCGCGGCCCCTGTGATCGAGGAAACCGCTGGGTGGCGGGTCTATCCGCCCCGTGTGACCTTCACGCCGGACGATGAACTCGGCTTTACCGGGACAAAGGTCTTCGAATACATCCTCATCCCGGGTGACGAATCGATCAGGGAAACACCGCCCGTTCCGTTTGCCGCTTTCAATTCCTATTCCCGTGAATTCGTGGATCTGACAATCGCTCCCCGGACAATCACGGTCACGCCTGCCCCGGCCGATGCTTCCGTGGTGAATTATGCACAGGTGGCGGCACCCGATCCTTCCGATCCCGCGACGGCGCGCCGGAACGCCACCTGGCGCTCGTTCCGGGCGGATCTTGGCCGAATTTCGCCGGGGGTGCGCCCGATTATCCGGACGCCCCTTTTCTGGACCGTCAACGGAGTCCTCGGCCTCTGTGCCCTTTGCTTCGGATTCGTCCGGCGGCGGCGTGAGCGGCTCGTCGCGGATGAAACCTACGCGCGGCGAATCGTCGGTTCCCGCTCTGTGCGCCATGAACTGAAGCGGGCGGAGGAAGCGGCGCGATCCGGAGACGCCGAGACTTACTTCGGGGCCGCCCAGAGGACCATTCAGGAGGCGGCAGGAAAGCATTTCCCGCGGTCCCGAAAGCCGGAGAGCCTCACGCTCCCGGAAATCGATGCCAAGCTGGAAGAACTTCAGGTTGCGGACTCCCATCGCGAGGAAGTGGCCGAACTCTTCGCCGCCGCAGATGCGCTCCGGTATGCCGGTATGAAACAGGACGTGTCCGTGCTGCAAACGCATCATCAACGCCTTCTCAAACTCCTTCGAGCCATCCCGTAAGATGATTTTGCCACACGCAGGGTTCCCCCGGCGGAAGCACGCGCTTCTGCGTCTCTTCCATGGTCTTGCTTTTCTTTTCGGAACAGCCGCGCTTCTCGTTGCTCAAGACAGTATGGAAAGCGCCTTCGCCCGCGGGAACGCCGCTTTTGCGGAGGACAATTTCCCCGCTGCGATCGCTGCTTACGAGGAGGCGCTGATGGGGGGTTCGACGGTGAATCTGCACTACAACCTTGGAACTGCCTATGCCCACGAGGAGGAATGGGGCCGCGCCGCCCTCCACCTTCTCAAAGCCCTTGCGCTCGACCCCAACCTGAACGACGCGCGCACGCATCTCGCGCTCGTGGGGGAACGATCCGGCCTCGGCTGGGAAGAGCGCAACCCGATCGAACAGGCGGCCACCATCCTTCCCCTCAATGCCTGGGCCTGGCTCGCCGTCCTTGGGTTCTGGGGCGCTGTTTTCCTCTGGGTGTCCCGTCCGCGCGAGGGAGGCTCGGCTCTCCACCGGCTCGGCCGCATCGCCTTCTGCGCCCTCTTCCTCGTCGCTCTCGCCGCCCTCTCCAGCTACCACCTGAGCGGGAATCGCGGGGTTGTCCTCGATGAAGCCCACTTGCGGGTGGCGCCGACGGAGCAGAGCCCGCTGGGGGCCGAGGTCATGCCCGGGATGCTCGGAAGCGTCCAGAAGATCGTGCATGGTTTCTACCTCGTCCGCACGGCGGCGGGAGACGAAGGCTATCTCCTTCCGGGCGAATTCGAGACCGTCTGGGAGTAACTGGCGTGCCTCCGGCGATACGGCGGCTTGCCCAAGCTGCCGCGCTCAATCCACCTCCTCCCGCACCCGGCAGCCCTGTGGCCGAAAACCCACAGGCTCTCCGCCATGCGAGAAAATAGGGGACCGCCCCCTATAGGCTGGAAAATGGAAGAGCGGATGCTAGGTTGTTCCTTGTATGGCGAAACCGGAACAGTGTGCCCATTGTGGCAAACCCGCGACAATTCACCTGACGCAGATCGTGAACAACCAGATTCACAAGGTCGATCTCTGCGAAGATTGCCCGCACAAGCAGAACGTGACGGACCCTGAAGCCTTTTCCCTCGCCGACTTTCTTCTCAAACCACAGGCACTCATGGCTGCTCGCGAGCAAGCACACTGCGACGTGTGCGGATTCACTCCCGCTGATTTTAAAAAGCAGGGCCGCTTCGGCTGCCCGCACTGTTACGAGAGTTTCAAAGGCATGCTGCGTCCCATCCTCGGCAACATGCACCGGGGCCTCGAACATGAAGGCAAGGTGCCCGAGCACGTCCTTCAGCGGAACGCACAACGGATGGAGCTGTCCGCCCTGCGCCATGCCCTTGAGGCAGCCATCGCCGCCGAAAACTATGAGGAAGCGGCCAAGTTGCGCGATGCATTGCGGCAGCGGGAACACGACGAGACCGACTCCTCGGTTTCCGGAAATTAGACTGACGCCATGGAAATCATCATCCCTCTGATCGAAAACAGCGCCGAGCTGACCGATGGCGGACATCCAGCCGAACCGATTGTGCTGAGCACACGGATCCGCCTGGCGCGCAATATTGCCCCGCATCCCTTTCCCGGTTGGGCCAAACCGGCGCAACGCGTGGCTCTCGACAAGGAGTTGATGGGCGCCGTCGCTGCCGTGCCGGCGATGGAAGGTGCCTTCAAGATTGAGATGCACAAGCTGAGCGAACTCCAGCAGCTTGTCCTCGTCGAACGGCACCTCATCAGCCGGGAACTTGCCGAGGCCAGTGAAGGGGCGAGCGTTGTCGTCAGCCCGGACCAGTCGATCGCCGTGATGATCAACGAGGAGGATCATCTGCGCCTCCAGGCGGTGGCGTCCGGTTTCAACTTCAATTCGACATGGGCCGCCATCGACGCACTCGACAACGCCCTCGAGGAAACCCTCGACTATGCCTTTTCCCCTGAACTTGGCTACCTGACTGCCTGTCCGACCAATCTCGGCACGGGAATCCGCGCCTCCGCGATGCTCCATTTGCCCGGCCTCGTGATCCAGGACCATATCGAAAAGGTGGTGCGGATGGTGAACCAGCTCGGCATGGCCGTACGGGGGCATTTCGGCGAAGGCTCCGAAGCCACCGGGAGCATTTTCCAGATCTCGAATCAACAGACCCTCGGCGAAAGCGAGGAAGCGATTCTGGACCGCCTGCGGGCCATCCTCCGGGCCGTGATCGAACAGGAAGAGAACGCCCGCCTGAAGATCCTCGAAGAAAAGCCGGACAAGTTGTTCGATAAATTGGGTCGCGCCTATGGCATTCTACGGAACGGGCATCTTTTAAGCTCAGAGGAAGCCATGAATCTGCTCAGCTTGATGCGATTGGCCGTTGACCTCGGCATGCTTCCCGGAGAGCATCGCTGCCAAGTGGACAGGTTACTGATTGAGTCGCAACCCGGACACGTTCAGTACTTGGCCAGGAGGGAGATCGAGCCTCAGGAACGCGATCGTCAGCGGGCCGAGCGCTTACGGGCGGCCTACGCAGAGGTCCCACCATTGAACTTTAACCTGAACCCCGGGCAGGCATGACCTGTCGAACTTTGTGACTCTATGGAACCAATGAACAACTTTACACCGCGGGCACAGCAAGTTCTGGCTCTTGCCCGCAAGGAGGCCGACCGTTTTCACCACAACTACGTTGGGACGGAGCACCTCTTGCTAGGCCTCATCAACCTCGGCCAGGGCGTCGCCGTAAACGTTCTCCAGAAGATGGGTCTAGACCTGGAAACCGTGCGAAATGCAGTGGAAAAGCAGGTCGGATCGGGTCCCAGTGCGAAACCATCCGGCAACATTCCTTACACGCCCCGCGTCAAGAAGGTGCTGGCCCTCGCGGGCAAGGAGGCCAAGGCCCTCAATCACAGCTACGTCGGC
>CAZVQJ010000200.1:0-4337 GCA_964629165.1 uncultured Puniceicoccaceae bacterium | reverse complement strand
ACGCGCCGATGCCCGATGTCCGGATCCGACTGCCGCTTCCGTTTATGATTGTCACCGTGCCCGCATCATTGCCGGAACCCGCCGTTGCGCCCATCGCGACAATCCCGCCGGCCCCGCCACTATCTCCGCCACCGCCACCGATGCTCTGCGCCAGCATCCCAACCGCGAAATTTCCTTCTGTGATAATATTGGATTCGGATTGGGTGGCGATGGAGACATTGCCTCCCTTTCCTCCCTGGCTCGCGCCGCCTCCGAAGGCGACGATCCCGCCGGCGTTACCGCCGTTTCCACCGGTGCCCCCGATACTCTGGGCGAGGATGCCGTGGGCCGCCGTGCCGTAGGTGTGCAACGTGCCGTTGTTGCTCAGAGAGACAGCACCGCCGGTTCCCCCGCTGGCACCACTGCCCGCTCCACCCACGATACCCCAGCTGCCACCGCCACTGCCTGCGCTCCCGCCAACACTCAAACCGTAGAAGGCGTGTGCGCCCTGACCCGCCGTCGTGACGGTGCCCTCGTTGTAGGCAATGACCGCTCCGCCACTACGGGCCGAACCTCCATGGCCCCCCGATGAAAGGCCGTAACCGGTTCCTCCCTGGCCCGCTCGCCCGCTGCGACTGAGGACATGAATGCCGTAGGCACTCGTGTTGAGCGTATCAACACGGGTGTAATTGATCAGCGTCACCTGGCCCCCCGCACCTCCGTCTCCACCGGCTTTCGCCGGTAACGCCCCGTAGGCGTTGCCCCCATTGCCCCCGTTGCCCCCTTCACTGCCGACGAGAATACCCGTCAGAAAGGGGAGCGTCGTCGAAATTGGGCCATGACTGGTTTCCACGACTCGATAGACGGTGGGTCCCGCCGCTCCGTCCCCTCCCCGGCTGCCCTCATGACCAATCACCTTGCCGAAAAGTTCGACTCCGTAACCGTGACCCCCGCGATCCCCATCCTTTCCCTCCGAGATCTCCGGGATATTGCCCGAGTTGACCTGAGGCGCGATGTATTCCGGTTCTCCCGGGACGGCGGCATTTTCTTCTGCCGCCTCCTCGAACAGGTGGCTGAAATCCTGCACCACTCCCTCCGGAGTCAATGGATCCTCCGGGTCCGCCGACGTTAACCGAAGGTTCACCGTTTCGACGAGACCACTGACCGGGTTCGTCACCACCGAGACGACCTCATACTCTTCGATCGGATCCTCTCCCTCCTGGACATAGAGAATGTCGCCCACCTGCGTTTTCGCGAGAATGACACTGCCGTCCGAAGTGATTGCATGAGAGATCTCGTCGTTCGCGTCGGTCACCAGTTCGAGGACGATGACCTCCTCGTTCGTCACCGGGTTGGTCACGGTATCTCCGATCTCCGTCAGGGGCGTCACGGCGCCGGCGCTCACCGCTCGCGGCAGAATCGCGATGAGGGTGGCCACAAGAACCAGAGCCCATCCGGCCCTCATGAATGCCGCCGGCGAAATCCGCGGCAACGCCCGGTGAATCACTACATCAGCCTTCTGGCCGGAGCCCAAATTTCCGTAACACATGATAATCTCCCGGTGACAGCGTTTCGATCGAACACGGATGTCTGCGTTTTCGCACACCTTCCGACAAAGAGCCTGCTCCACCGAGCGTTTCAGGAGGAGGGCTCGAAAACAATGACAAACCGTTTGTCTACGTTCGTTTTTCCTCCGGAAGTAGTGGAGAGGTTACGGTGTACCTGGATTCCACTACAATCCCGGGGAGAAGCCAGCCGTCCCTACCTGAGCGATGCTCGCCACGCCGGGTAGTCCTTCTCAAGGAGGCCATTTCCCCAGCCCCCGTACCAGCTATAGCCGGTCCGTCGCTCAAGTTCCACCTCGTCGAGGGAAAAGACCTTCTTGCCGTCACGATTCGCAAGGAACGGCTTGCTCGTCTCGAGATCATAAAAGCGCGCCCACAACGGCGGCGCATCCGGATCCTCGACAAGACGCACATCGTGCCGTGCCTGATGATACGCGAACTGCTCCGCCGGAATGGGAAACTTCTCAAGCCGCCAGCCGAGAATCTTGTTCCGCTCGTACCAGGCGACTCCATTCTCGATCGCCCGGACGATCTCGGGTCCGGGATCCTCAATACTCATCAAATACCGAATAACGCTCGCGCTTTCACTCCCCAGCAATCCGGGAAGTTCAAAGCTGCGACCGCCAACCGGGCGAAGCGAACCGACCGCATACTGCCCCGCCCAGACCGTTGGCACACCCGCGATTCTGACCTGTACCTGCAGGATGAACTGATCTCCTCGCTGCACCGCTTCGTTCGCCCTCTCCCGAATTGTCCCCGGAATCCATTCAAACGGAGCGATCCCCGCCGCAACCGCACGCAGCAAGCGCAACTGGTCCGGAATGATGTCGTCGGCAAAGGTGAGGTGTGCGCGATAGCCCTTTGCCGGGTAGGAATGGGGCCAGCCCCCGCTCGGGTCCTGACCGGTAAAAATATACGCGAGGCCGCGCAAGCACCCCTCCCGATAACGTTCGTCCCCAGTCAGCTGATACGCCGCCGCGAGAAAGCTCACCTGAGGCCAAATATTGCGGTTGTCAAAGCTGGTATCAAGGGTGTCTCGCTCTGCCTCAACATCTTCCCATTCTTCCGGGCTCAGGATGCGGGCCGGATCCTCATTCTCTTTCCATCCACCGTTTGTGCGCTGCCAATGCAGGATATTGTCGGCGATCGCAGCGGTGTCACTACTGGCGTAACGAGCGTATTCCGCCGCGCCGTGACGGCTCTGCCAGTGATGAACCGCATCTTCAAAACCACGAAGGCCGGGCAGTGCGCCCGAAAGCGGAAGCACCCCGACGGCGGACAACATCACGAGCCTTCGCGTCCTCCCCATCGGCTCCGAATCTGACCCGAACCCACGAGACCGTCAATCCATCTTCCACGAGAAGCCTCCCCCATTCCCCCGTTCGCGGGCCGTTCAAATCCGCGCACTCGCGCACGACCAACCGATTCCTCGACAACCGGTGCGGTGGTTGCGAGATTCCGGTTTGTGACGCCTCTCGCCATTCGGCAACACCGGATACGGGCTCTATGCCTGCACCCCGAATCCCGACGTTCTCCCCGCGAGGTGGTGCACGCACTCGGTGCGGTCCAGTCCCAGGACCTCGCGGCGTCTCTCTGGGCCATCACGGCAAGAACCCAGCGGGAGCACCTTGGGGCCGTTCAGGCGGCAGCGGCGAGCGGTTCGATCGTGCGGACGTGGCTTCTCCGCGGAACGATCCATTGGGTTGATTCCGCTCTCGTCCGGCCAATCCTGGACGTAATCGCACCGCGCCTGCTCGCGCAGGCGGCACAACGGCTCCGGAATCTGGAGCTCGATGAATCCATGATCGAAAGAGCCGCGGTCGCCGCGGAAGAGGCGCTTTCCGGCAGGCAGCAACGGACGCGGGAGGAGATGTATCAGTACTTTCAGGACGCCGGCGTCCCGACTTCGGCGCAGCGAGGGTACCACATCCTCTGGCGACTGGCCTTGCAGGGGCGGATCTGTTTCGGTCCCGCTGGTGGCCGTCGGCCGGTTTTCGTATGGCTCGACGAGTGGATTCCCCGCCAAAGGGAAGCCCGTCCTCCGATGGAGGCAATGGAGGAACTGGCGCGACGATATTTCAGCAGCCACGGTCCTGCGAGCCTGCATGATTTTGCATGGTGGAGCGGACTCACCGTGAAAGATGCCAAGGCTGCCGTCGCGCAGCTACCTTGCCTCGTCCGGGACAAGTTCGCAGGCGCGGACTATTGGTCGCTGGACCCGGTGCCCGACGATCCGGGCGATGCCCCCTCCGCCTTCCTTCTCCCTGCCTTCGACGAATATCTGCTCGGATACAAGAACCGCTCGATGATCGCTGAAACGAGCTCCCTCCCTCGCCTCGTGCCAAGAGCGAATGGTATCTTCCGACCGCTCGTCGTGGTGGATGGACGCATCGTCGGCACATGGAAAAGCCAGCAAGCAGGTGCCACCACCGAGGTGTCGCTGGAGCTCTTCGAAAAAGTTTCCCCACAATCGAAGGAGATGCTCAAAACGGCCGCAGTCGACTACGCAGATTCTCTCGGTGGGTACCTGAAAGGGTTCACCGTTTCGCTCTGAGGCAGGCGGTCGGAAAACAATCGTTCGATGGCGCCTGAGGCCTCAGTCGATCCTGACCCGATAGAACGCCTCTTCGGCGGGTGCGGGAAGGGCAATTTCAACCTCGCTTCCATTGCCCGGAATCGAGTGTGAATCCTCCCATTCCTGAAGGTTGCTCGAACGCTCGACCTCATACATCAAATCGGGCCGGAGGGCGGAGATGCGCAACATGGCCCCTTCGTGGGCGCCGGGCACGAGCG
>CAZVQJ010000199.1:0-4488 GCA_964629165.1 uncultured Puniceicoccaceae bacterium | reverse complement strand
GATGAGGGTGCGATTCTGCTGGAGGGAAGGGATCTGCGGTCGGCGCCCCGTCGTGCACGCGCAGTGATCGGCGCACAGCTGCAAACAACGGCTCTTCCCGACAAGATGACGCCTCAGCAGGCATTGCACTTGTTCGCCGCCTTTTATCGATCTTCTCCGGACGTGGATGTCCTGCTGGCTCGATTCCGGTTGAAAGCAAAAGCGAACGCGCCGTTTGCGAGTCTTTCGGGCGGCCAGCGGCAGCGAATCGCTTTGGCGTTGGCGTTGGTCAATTCGCCGCGTCTGTTGGTGCTGGACGAACCCACCGCAGGGCTGGATCCGGTCGTCCGGCGCGAGCTGCTCGAGATCATCAAAACGAGCCGTGATGATGGCTGTGCGGTTTTGATGAGCACCCATCATCTCGACGAGGCGGAGAGACTCTGTAACCGGCTCGTGATCGTCGACGAGGGACGTGTCGTGGCGACCGGTGAACCGGAGGAATTGATCGCCCTGAGCCCTGCCGTCGCAAGTGTTACAATTCGAACCCGGCGGCAGATCGGAGAAGAGGATCTGGCCCGGATCCGCGATGTGCAACGAGTGGTTGGGCGGGGAGAGCAGTGCAGGCTCGCAACAGCCTCCCCGAATCAGACCATCATGGACCTCACCCGGTTGGTCGCGGAGACTCAAAACGAACTCCTCGAACTCTCGATCCAACGACCCAACCTCGAGGATGCATTTTTTGCGGTGACCGGCCGAACCTGGACGATGTCCACCAGTGCGGGCTGACAAGCTGCTTGATCCATGTTTTCTGGTTTCTGGCACTTTTTCTTACGGACTCTGCAGCTGAATTTCCGCAGCGGCCGGGCGATTGCGTACGGCTATCTCATGCCCGTGATCTTTCTGCTGGGGTTCGGCAGCGTCTTCCGGTCGGGGGTCCCGCTCCTTCTTGGACAGATGGGGCAGATTTTGACAATCACGGTGCTGGGCGGTGCCTGCCTGGGAATGCCGACTGCGCTCGTTTCGGAAAGGGAACGCGGTGTTTGGCGACGTTACCAGCTCTTGCCCGTATCGGTGAATGTGCTCCTGTTGGGAGTCCTCCTTGTGCGGGTGGTGATCGTCGCCTTTGCCGTGCTCTTGCAGATCGTGCTGGCACACTGGATCTACGGGACTCCCTTCCCCGAGCGACCGGTGCTGTTTGCAGGGGCCTTCTTGATCGTCGTGTCCGCCTTCCTGGGCCTTGGCCTGGTCGTGACTGCGCTGGCTGATGACGTGCCGTCGGTGCAGGCGCTTGGACAGTGTCTGTTTCTTCCGATGATTCTGATCGGTGGGGTGGGCGTTCCTTTGGTGGTGCTTCCGGACTGGGCACGGGTTGTCGCCAGTTTCATGCCCGGGCGGTATGCCGTCGAGATCCTGCAAACGGCCTACGGCGAAGGACCGGGAGAGGCTTGGTTTCCCGCGATGGCCCTGTTTGTCATCGGCATCGCTGCAGCCGTCGCCGGTTTGAGACTTCTGCGCTGGGAGCCGGGCGATCGGATGGATGGGAAAGGTTGGGGATGGATCAGCATCGCCCTGTCCGGTTGGGCCGCGATCGGACTGGCAGCCGTTGCGATGGACCGCACAGGTGCGGTGGAGCTTTCGGGCGCAGCCTCGTTCGAGGCGATCACGCCGGAGGAAATCGCGGCCATATCCTACGATGGACTTCCCGACGACAGCGGCATCTACACCCCCTTGGCGCCCCCGCTTGACGGTCAGCGGCTCACCCACCGGATGCAGGAGTTTCTGCCTCGCCTGGAACGCTGGGAACCGGGCCGCCGGAGAGATCCCGGTCAGCGCGTACGCAACCTCGTGAGCGTGGCCGCGATTGCCGACATCACCCAAGACAACTCTGAACGGTTGATTGCCCGCATGGTCTACGACCACCTCCGTGAAAACTTTGAGGCACCGGAACTGTCGCGCGCGTTGGCGTGGATCGCGCTCAACCCTGGAGGGGGAACGGTCGTGACGGCTGCACCGGAACTCGGGCTGCGCGGAGAAGCGGATGCGGAGATCGTTCGGGAACGTTCCTCTTGGTATGCCCGCAAGTTCCTTGGACGGGTGGTGGGCGCCATTCCAGACTCGACAGAACCGCTTTTATGACCGCGGAAAGAGGCTCAATCGCGCGCGCATCCCGCAGGATCCGGAGAGGCGGGCTTGGACAAATACCGGCTGAGCACCCAGCCGGCTCCCGCGAACAGGACGACGCCAACGGTCAACAGGGCACCGGAGGAGAAATCGGTGGTGAAGGATCCAGCCACGGCATAGATCAGCGCGGGAGGGATGGAACCGAGGATCGCGGCCAAAAGAACTTTTTGCCAGCCGAGGGCGGTCGTGCCGGAGAGGATGGCCACCGTTTCGGAGAGGATCGGAATCATGCGCGAGAGAATGATCGCGACCAATCCGTAACGCAGGATGAAATCATGGGCGCGCCTGCGCTCCCCGGCGGAGATACGACGATTCATCCAACCGCTCCCGCGATGGCCGAGCCACCAACCGACCATCGTGCCACCGACACTGGCCGAGAGGGAAAGGAGAAATCCACCGGCGATACCGAACGCCGCCCCGTGCGCAATCATCACGATGCTCGAAGGGACCGGAATAAAGACGTCCGCCAGGAGCAAACCACCTCCCAGCAGGGCCGCAAGAATGCCGCCTCGCGTGATCTCATCTGAAGGATCCGTCAGGACCGGCACCGAGAGCCCCTCGATGACAAGGAAGGAAACAAGAATCACGGTGGCGATGATCGCAGCGACTCGGGCGTAGGTTTTCATTCAGCAAGACTCCAACCCGATCATCCGAAGCCGGATCTTCAATCCAGTTTTACAGCCGGCGCTGTGGGTTCGGGGGCACATTGGGAGATGTCCAGCCGGGTTCCGCCACGTCGATAGCTGACCGATCCACAGGCCAGTGGACGGATCGGCCTCCCGACCCCGGGCTCGACGGTTGGGCATCACTCCCCGGGAGGATCGGTTCAGGAGCCTGCGGTGTTCTTGGTCTCAACTGCAACCGAGGGAGGTGCCGCAATTGAGGCAGCAGGCACAGGTTCCGGTCACCTTGACCTTGTTGGAGCCGCATTCCGGGCAGGTCAGGCTGCCCTCCGAGGCGGTGAGCAGCTCAAGCTGGTCGGCGGTGAGGCGCGGGCCGGTGCTGTCGTCTTCGCGGCTGATCGAGACGGAGCCGGGAGAGCGGTCTTCGAGAGATTCCGATTCCATCTGAGCAGCCGGTGACATGCGTTCCCGGTATCCGGGAAGGAACTGAATCCCGAGCCAGCGTGCGAGGTAGTCCATGACGCTCTTTGCCATCGGAATGTCCCGATTTCGTGTCATGCCCTCCGGTTCGAATCGAACGTGGGCGAACTTCTTCACGAGGGCCTCGAGCGGTACGCCGTATTGAAGGCTCAACGACATCAGCACGCCGATCGTATCCATCAGCCCGTTGATCGTGCTCCCTGCCTTTGCCATCTGGATGAAGACTTCTCCGGGCGCTCCGTCCTCAAATTGCCCGACCGTAAAGTAACCTTCGCTTCCCCCGATGCTGAACTTGTGGGTGAGCGAGCTTCGGGTATCGGGGAGGGAACGGCGGTAGGGCTCCGTCACGATCTGAATGCCGCTTTTGTTCGGATCGAGCGGCGTATCCTTTTGTGTCTTCACGGGCGCGCTGCGTTTGGAGCCGTCGCGATAGATGGCGATGCCCTTGATGCCCATCTTCCATGCCTGGAGATAGACGTCGCGAATCTCAGCGACGGTCGCGTCATTTGGCATATTGACTGTTTTGGAGATTCCGCCGGAAAGGAACGGCTGCACGGCGGCCATCATCTTGAGATGGGCCCAGTATGAGAGCACGTTGTTGCCTTCACCGCTGCGAAACGCCGTCGCAAAGACCGACCGATGTTCGTGTCGGAGTCCTGAAACGATCGTGACACCATTCCGCTGGACGTCCTCGACGGTGCCGTATTCCTCGACGTGGTGCTCGATCGCGGAGCGTTCTTCCCGGGAGTAGCCGAGCTTCTCGAGGGCCAACCCGACGGTGCGGAGAGGGAGGGTGAGAAAACCGCCGCCAGCGAGAGATTTGTACGCCACGAGGCCGATCGCGGGTTCCACCCCGGTTGTGTCACAGTCCATCAGGAAACCGATTGTCCCGGTTGGCGCGAGCACCGTGACCTGTGCGTTGCGAAAGCCGTGCGCATCCCCGAGCGAGAGGGTCTCCTGCCAGGTTGCGAGGGCCTGCGCGCGGAGGTCATCTGGGCACGTTGCGGGAAGATTCTCGACCGCTTTGTAATGGAGTTCCATCACCTCACGCATCGATTCCACGTTATCGGTTTCGGGGGGTTCAGCGGTGTCCCAGGTGCGCGCATCGTGATAACCGGGAAAAGGGCCGCGGCGTGCGGCGAGTTCCGCTGAAGTACGGTAGGCGGTGCCCGTCATGACGGCGGTGATCCCGGCTGCGAGAGCACGTCCGTCGTCGTCGTCATAG
>CAZVQJ010000198.1:0-4491 GCA_964629165.1 uncultured Puniceicoccaceae bacterium | reverse complement strand
CTTGAGGGCCCGCGTGTAACGGCGGAGGTTTTCGTAATATTCGTGGTCCGCCCCCGCCAAGGTCAGATCGATGAAGCGTCGCCGGGCCTGCGGGCTGCCTCGCAGCAGTTCCACATCGTCGGAGGCGATCGCGACGGTCGGAAATCGACCGACAAAATCCTGCAGTTGCCGGACCCGCTCTCCATCGACGGTCACCGTCCGGATCGCCTTGTGGATCTGGAACTCCACGGCGGTAAGCCCTCGTTCTTCATGTTCAATCTTGAGGAGGACGCCCGCCTCTCCCGGCCCTTCATCGCGTATGAGATGCCGCAGGTCCGTTGTCCGGAAACTCCTGAAAGCGGTGGATAAGCCGCACGCTTCAAGGAGGGAGGTTTTTCCTTGGGCATTGCCGCCGAGAAAGAATACATCGCGCCCGTCAAAAGAAAGATGAGCCAACCGGATGTTGCGAAAGTCCTGCAGGTGAACGCCGCTGATGTGCACACGTCATCGCCTTATATGCTTCCTTCAAAGGCAACCTCAGAGATCGACGATCGTCACCAGACGCTCCTCGCCAAGATCGTCATCGAGTTCTTTTCGCACGGCTTCGAGAGCGGCCGCCAGCTCCGACCACTCCTCGACCGACGAGGCCGGTCCGCCACTGATGCGGAGGACGCGTTTTGCTGCTTCCGGGGCCAACCCCATCGCCGCGAGGACGGTGGAAGGGCCTTTCGTTCCGGTCGCACACGCCGAGCCACTTGAAACCATCCACCCGCGCCGATCGAGACGCGCGATCCAGCGAGTGGCGGGATGTGCAGGAAGCAGGAGCGACAGCGTATTCGGCAATCGCCGCACGGTCTCCCCGCCGACGACGGAATATCCACGATCTCGCACCGCCCCGGCGAGCGCCTCGCGACCCGCCACCGACCAACCTGAAACGGGCTGCGCCTGCCAAGCCGCCGTCATCGCCGCAATTCCCGCGAGGTCCTCCGTTCCGGCCCAATGCGCATTCTCCTGTCCGCCCCCGACCGGTCCCCGGAATGCCGCTTCGGCCGCCCCCAAGACGATCACCCCCATCCCTCGTGATCCCCCGAACTTGTGGCCGCTGATCGTCAAGTAATCCATTCCCTGAAGTGTCTTCAGCGGCAGCTTTCCCGCCCATTGCGCCGCATCGCAGACAAGGCGTGTGCGGTGCTCACGACAGAGGGTGTGAATCTCCGCAACCGGCTGCAGCACGCCCGTTTCGTTGTTGGCGGCCATCGCCGCCACGGCAACGTAAGGGTTCGCTCGCAACCTTTCCTCGAGAACAGCTGTATCGATCCGTCCATCCTGGCCAGCGGGAATCTCGTCCACCCGGCGGGGAAACCATCTGGTGGCTGCTTCGCGAACACTGGGGTGCTCGATCGCGGACACGAGAACCCGTGCGTCCGGGGCGCTCGTTTCGGCGAGGTGCGTGAAGACCGCGTTCATGGCAACGGTGGCACCCGCCGTGAAGACCACGCGCCCGGGATCCACCCCAAGGCTTTCCGCCCAGATCTCCCGGCTTTCCTCCAGCCGATGGTGGGCCTGCGCGGCAAATCGTGTGGGACTGGACGGGTTCGCCCAGAAGCGGTCCTGGACTTCAAGCCATGCCTCCCGCGCAGCGGGATGCAGCGGAGCGGTTGCGTTGAAATCAAAATAATGCATGCGCCCGACTACACCTGCTCTGCGAATCGGGAGCGGATCGCGGTCAGAACGGATTCAACCGGGGCCAGTTTTCCCTCCCCTTCATAGCCGCAGGCGAGCATGCCCTCGGCAGGATCCACAATGATATGGCCACGCTCCCGCAAGGTCCTCAGGTTCGCCTGCGTCGCGGGGTGCCCGAGCATCTTCCCGTTCATCGCCGGGGCGAGCAGCGTCGGTGCGGGTGTCGCCAGGTAAATGCAGGTAAGGAGATCCTCCGCGAGGCCGTGTGCAAAACGGGCCACGGTGGCCGCCGAGGCCGGGACAACGACGAGCAGGTCCGCCTTGTCCGCCAGCTCGATGTGACCCGGCTGCCAGCCTTTCTCCTCTTCCCACAGATCCACACTGACCGGGTTGCGGCTGAGCGTCTGCAGCGTCAGGGGTGCGACAAAGCGCGTCGCCGCGTTCGTCATGACGACAAATACGTCCGCCCCGTCCTTCACAAGCTGACTGGTCAGATCCGCCGCCTTGTAGGCCGCGATCGAACCAGTGACTCCCACCACAATTGTTTTCCCTTGAACAGACATGATGATCCTATCGGCGCTGCGCCAACGATGTCCCCGCCCTGAACCGCCCGCCCTTCTTGTCCAGCTCCCCCGAGGGGGCTGCAGGCGGTCTTTCCTCACGACCGAGGAACGGGACAGATTCCATCATGGCCCCATCAGATTCGCCTCAGAGTGATGGCTTGACAATTAAAATGCCGGATCGTCCCTTTGCACAATGCCATGCATGCCCGCCAGAACCGACGAACGCCGCCCGTGGACATCATGGCGCGGCGGCGCACGTGATCGACTTCGGGGCTGAGGGAACTTCTCCTCTCAGAGACCGGCCGGCTGGGTCGGAGCCAGCCGCACACGTCATTCTGATTCTTCTCCGCAAGTGTCTCCCGAACGTTTCTCATGCAAAAGCATCCCATTTCCAAATATCGCAGCTATCCTGTCGTCGAATTGCCCGACCGCCAATGGCCGGACCGCGTGATCACGACCGCTCCCAGCTGGTGCAGCGTCGATCTGCGTGACGGCAACCAGGCACTCCCGATCCCCATGACGGTGGACGAAAAACTGGAGTTTTTCGACCTTCTGGTCGCAATCGGTTTCAAGGAGATCGAAATCGGTTTTCCAAGCGCCTCCGAGACCGAGTTCGCTTTCGCCCGGCGGTTGATCGACGAAGGTCGGATTCCGGAGGACGTGACCGTGCAGGTGCTCGTGCAGTGTCGCGAACATCTCATTCGCCGAACCTTCGAGGCCGTTGCCGGGGCACCGTCCGCGATCATTCACTTTTATAACAGCACGAATCCACTGCAGCGCCGGGTGACCTTTGGCATGTCGAAGGATGAGATTCGCGCGATTGCGGTGGCCGGAGCCAAGCTCGTCAAGTCGCTCGCGGATGCCTGTGCAGCGGGTCAGCAGATCCGTTTCGAATATTCGCCCGAGAGTTTTTCGGACACCGAACTGCCCTTTTCTCTCGAAGTGTGTGAGGCCGTGATGGAGGTCATCGAACCGACGGCGGAGAATCCGATCATCCTGAATCTCCCCAATACGGTCGAACTCTTCACCCCGAACGTGCACGCCGACCAGATCGAGTGGTTCGGACGCAACCTCCGAAATCGGGACGCTGTCATCCTCAGCCTGCACACGCACAACGACCGGGGAACCGGTGTCGCCGCCACCGAGCTGGGCATGATGGCGGGCGCGCAACGGGTCGAGGGAACGCTCTTTGGAAACGGCGAGCGGACCGGGAACCTCGATATCGTTACGGTCGCTTTGAACCTCTACACCCAGGGGATTGATCCCGGTCTCGATTTCAGCGACCTGCCCCGCATTCGCTCCGTTTACGAAAAGTGCACGCGCATGGCCGTGCATGAACGCCATCCCTACGGGGGCGACCTCGTCTTCACCGCCTTCAGCGGAAGTCATCAGGACGCCATCAAGAAGGGAATGGATGCCCTCCGGAAAGGCGCCGACGACGATGACTGGTGGCAGGTGCCCTACCTCCCGATCGACCCGGCCGATATTGGCCGCAGCTATCAGGCCATTATCCGGATCAACAGCCAGAGCGGTAAAGGTGGTGTCGCCTATGTTCTCGAGCGCGCCTACGGGATCGAAATGCCCCGGCAGATGCATCCGGAATTCGGACTGGTCGCCACTCGCCTCGCCGATACCGCCGGCACAGAGCTCACCGCTGAACAGATCCACGAAGCGTTCCGATCCGAGTATATCGACAATCGTGCACCGCTCGAGCTGATCGACTATGAGGTGTTCAGCAAACCGGGAGATCGTCACAATGTGCGCATGCGCGCCCAGGTCCGTCTCGAGGGCGAAGACCATACGATCGAAGGCCTCGGGAACGGGCCCATCGCCGCCTTTGTGGATGCTTTGCGCAACGCGCAATGGAAAGACTTCCGCCTCCTCGACTACAGCCAGAAGGCCGTCACGGGAGGTTCCGCCGCCGAAGCGGTGAGCTTTGTGCAAATCGAACGCGAAGAGGATCGGCAGGCCTTCTGGGGCGCCAGCCTCGACGCCAATGCCGAATTCGGTAGCCTCCTCGCCGTTGTCAGTGCCTTTAACCGAGCCCGGACCAGAGGGATAACGTCCAAATAGGAGAATCCCCCGGAACCGAGGTAAATTTCCCATTAAACTGTCTCCGTTGTAAAAAATGAGTGCATTCCCGGGATTGATGTGATCCGATAGACGAGGTAGATCCAGTCTCTCTCCTTCTGTCGCTGTGAAGGAGGTTCTCAGAAAAACTATCTCATTGGATATCGCTCATGAAGAAAGTCGCTATTATCGAAGA
>CAZVQJ010000197.1:0-4530 GCA_964629165.1 uncultured Puniceicoccaceae bacterium | reverse complement strand
CGTGGGGCCGGACACCTCGAAACGCGTTTCGACAAACGCGCGCCGCGCGGTTTTCAACGGGATCAGATCGAGAAAGACGGTATAGGATCCGGCGCGTTCGGGGGTGAGAGTAAAGAGATAGGACCCGGGCGCACCCGCTGGACCGGGATGCACATGCTGATAATCCTCGAGCGATTCATCGACGACCATCGCATGCAGGCGCTCAGTATGACTGACGGCGAGATCTTCATAGCTGATCGGGCGGCCGCCGGAAGTTTGCAGGGTCAGCTCGAAAACGGTCGGTTCACCCACCGCGAGATCGGTCAGCGGTTGAATCGAAGCGATGATCGGAAAACGCAGCTCGTCGAGGTCGAAGAACCCGGTTTCCTCGAAGCCGCATCCTTCGAGCACACCTTCCTTCGTCACGAAACTTCCGTAATGCAGAAATTCGCACGCTTCGACGGGCATTGCGCGAAGCCCGAAATAGGTGCCAACGCAACCAACCGTCAGCACGGTCGAGGTGATCCATTGGCGGCGGGAAAAGGACATCCTTCTGAAGATTCTCATGTGGCGACTTTTTTCAAGACCCGAACAGAGGCGCTTGCAGGCGGGGCTGGTTCGGGCGGAAACTCGCTCGCGAATATGGTGGGCCATTCTATCGACGGAAATCGAACCGGAGCGGACCTCTGTGGCCTCGTCGTCGTCGGTGGCGGACTCGCGGGATGTGGCGCCGCTCGGGCGGCCGCCCGCGTGCTCGGCCCTGGCGCGGTGGTCCTCGTCGAACGGGGCGAACGGCTGCTGTCGGGCTGGCGGGCGCGGGAAGTGACGGGGAAAGGGGCGGCGCCGAGCGAAGGAGCCGTCGGCACTCTTTCCCCGGACGGACTGCCCACTGGCTGGGGGGAGGCGATCGAAGGGTTTCCGTCCGCAGCTCTCCCGGACGGGACGGTGGAAACGCTCTCTCACGCGATCCTTCACGAGCTGGCCACTCTCGGCGTGAACTGCCGGTTCGATGCCAAGGCAATCGAGGTGAGCCGTGACAGTGACCGCAATTTCCGGGTCTGGTTCGAATCGGGCACGCCGGTGGCCGGGAGACGACTGGTCGTGGCCACGGGAGGAGGTCGGCAAGTGGGGCGCCGTTGGGCGGAAGAATGGCATCAGCCTTGGCGCGCGATGGTGCCGGCGGGGCTCAATTTTCGCACAACCCTTTCCCGCTCCCGTGGCTGGGGGACTCTCGCTCCGGTATCCGCCGAGATCGCGGTGGCGGCGAGCGGTTCCTCCATGCCGCTGACGGCGCGTGGCTGGCTCGACGGGATCTATCCGTGGCTGGGAGGCAGCGCGCTGGTCGCCCTCTCTCTCGACTTTCCCGACGCTCTGGAAAAGAGCGGTTACCGCGGCGAGTTCACGGTGAACTGGTTACCGAACCTCGATGGAGGGGTATCGATGCGGGCATTCCAGCAGTTCCAGCAGGAAAAGGGACGTCGGCTCGTGCATGAACTGGCGTGGGGAGATCTGTCGCCGGCCCTCTGGCGTTTCGTGCTGGGGCCGCTGAAGATCCCTGCGGAGACCCCTTGGCAGGCATTGTCCACTCGCGAGGCGCAGATCCTTGCGCACCGGGTGACGCATACGAAAATTCCCTTCAAGGGATTTCGTCTCGACCGAAACGGAGGTGTCCATGCCGGGGGTGTGGCTCTGGATGGGCTTGTCCCGGGCACCTTCGAGAGCCTGCCATTGCCAGGGCTTTTCTGGGTGGGGGAAGTCGTCGATCTACACGCGCTGGACCTGTCGGGAAATCTTCACCTCGCGATCGCCGCGGGTGCGATTGCGGGAGAAACGGCGGCGCAGCAGCTGCTCGATCCCTGATCCGGATGACCGCTGAAAAACGCTGTGCGGACGAAGCGCGAATCCCCGGCTGCGATTGCGTTCCTGACGGTGCAGTTCATTCTTGTTTGTTCAGTACCAGGTGATACCGCTCCTTAACGCTCGCATCGGATGGGTGACTTTATCGAACTTGAGGGAATCAGCAAACGGTTTGGAACCACGACCGTGGTGCAGCCGACCGACCTTGCGTTGAAGAAGGGAGAGATCTTCTCGCTGCTCGGGCCGAGTGGTTGCGGCAAGACCACCCTCTTGCGCATTCTTGGCGGATTCCTCGAGCCGGACGAAGGTCGCGTGCTGGTCGATGGCAGGGATCTCACCCGGGTCCCGCCAAACCGCCGTCCGATCAATACGGTGTTCCAGAGCTACGCGCTCTTTCCTCACCTGAGCATTCGCGAAAATATCGGGTTCGGCCTGAAGATTGCCAAACGACCGAGAGCGGAGATCGCGGAAGAGGTCGAGCGCATGCTGGACTTGATCCAGATGACTGAACACGCCGACAAGCGCCCGAGTGCCATCAGCGGCGGGCAGAAGCAACGGGTCGCGATTGCCCGGGCGCTGATCAATCGGCCGCAACTGCTGTTGCTCGATGAACCCCTCGCCGCGCTCGATCTGAAACTTCGCCAGCGCATGCTCATTGAGCTGGACCGCATTCATGACGAGGTCGGCATCACTTTTCTCTACGTCACCCACGACCAGAACGAGGCGATGTCGTTGAGCGACCGGATCGGCGTCATGGGACACGGGCGCATTGAGCAGATCGGATCGCCGGGCGAGGTCTATGAAGCTCCCCGGAGCCGCTTCGTGGCGGATTTCATCGGCGACACCAACCTGCTCTCGGCCCGTATAACGGATGCGACGGACGCCAAGTACTTTACCCTGGAATCGGGTGCCATGGAGGCGCTCAGTTTTGGAATGGATGCCACCGTGCACACCGGAAACCGTTTCATTGCATGGAAGGACCGGCAGCTGGCACCGGGCAGCGAGGTCGTCCTGAGCTTGCGCCCGGAGAAGATATCGATCGGTCGCGTGCAGCCGGAAAAGATGGACGAGCGAAACGCCGTTGAAGGCATCGTGGAGGACCGCATCTATGTCGGGTCGCGTACCCAGTATCGAGTCCGCTCAGGCTCGCAATTGTTCTCCGTCTGGCAGCAACACAACCGGTATTTGCTGGATACCGAACCGATCACCTGGGAGGAACGCGTCTGGATCAGCTGGCACGCCAATGACGGATTTCTCATGATGGAAGAGGGGCGTTAGGTGAAGCGTCCGCGGTGGATGGAATGGCTGCTCACGGCGCCAAGCTTTGGCTGGCTCGTGGTGCTTTTTCTCGTTCCGACGGTATTTGTTTTTGCCCTCTCGTTCAAGCCCGCCGCGATTGGCGGCGGGGTGGGCGATGGCTGGACCCTGGACACCTGGCGAAGCCTCTCAAATCCCAATTATCCGGCGATTCTCGGGAGAACGGTTTGGCTGAGTCTGTTCTGCACGGTGCTCTGCATGATGATGAGTCTTCCCGTCGCCTATTGGCTTGCGCGGCTACCGACGCGTTGGCGCGCCCGGATTCTGATCCTGATCATCCTTCCGTTCTGGACCAACTTCCTGATCCGGATCTTCGCCTGGCGCACGCTCTTGCATCCGGATGGAATGGTGAAGAATGCGCTGGTCGCGATCGGTTGGTCAGAGCCGAATGATCAGCTTCTCTACAATTCCTGGGCGATCCTGCTTGTCCTCGTCTACACCTACCTTCCCTTTGCGATCCTTCCGCTTTTCGCTGCCGCCGAAAAATTTGATTTCACGCTTCTCGACGCCGCCCGTGACCTCGGGGCCTCCCGCTTGCGGGCGTTCTTCGGCGTCTTCGTGCCGGGCATACGGGTGGGCATCCTCACGGCAGTCCTGATCGTATTCATTCCCGCACTGGGATCGTATGCCATCCCGGAAATCGTCGGAGGACCGACCAGCGAGATGATCGGCAACAAGATCGCCCAGCGTGCGACGATGGACCGCAACCTGCCACATGCGGCTGCTCTCGGCGCGCTGCTCACCCTCATCATCTTCATGCCGCTCCTCGTGATCGGCCTGCTTCGCTGGAAGAAAGCACAGCCGGAACCCAATCGCTCGGGAGGTTTTCTGTGAAGCCGAGCCGCGTTCCGTTGTTCACCGCATTGTTCGCGCTTGTTTTTCTATATGTGCCGATCCTGATGTTGGTGTTGCAGTCTTTCAATTACGCGAAATTCGGAGGGCAATGGGATGGCTTCTCATTGCGGTGGTATGAAGAGGTGTTCGCGCGGAAGGACATCCACCGGGCGGCCCGTAATACCATTGTCATCGCGTTTTCATCGACCGCCATCTCGCTCGTCCTCGGCTCGTTGGCGGCGTGGTCGCTGCATCGCTACCGGACGCGCATGCAACGCCTCCACTACGGGCTGATCTACGCTCCTCTTGTCGTGCCCGACATCCTCATGGGCATCAGTCTGCTCTTCTTTTTTGCGCACCTGCATGTGCCCGCGAGCCTTGGCACCATCATCATCGCCCATACGACTTTCTGCGTCAGCTATGTCGCTCTTGTCATGCTCGGGCGACTGCAGGATTTCGACATGTCGATGATCGAGGCAGCACAGGATCTCGGCGCCGGGTGGGGAACGATCATCTTCCGCATCCTCCTGCCCTTGCTCGGGC
>CAZVQJ010000196.1:0-4573 GCA_964629165.1 uncultured Puniceicoccaceae bacterium | reverse complement strand
AGAGTACAAACGGAAAAAGGATCCGGTCAATGTGCTGAAACAACAGCTCCTTCAAGACGGCACGCTGACCGAAGACCTGGCGAAAAAGATCGATCAGGAGAAAAAAGACGAAGCCGAAGCCTCCGCGAAGTATGCGGAGGACAGCCCTGTGGCACCGCGCTCGGAAATCACCACCGACGTGTATTGGGAGGTCGACAACGACACCGAAGGCAAACTCAAGGGGACTTATTTCTTCAACGATTAATCCATTCCCGAAAATCCGCCTACGCTTTTTATTTTTTAAACCAATTTTCTAAAATGCCACTCATCACCTATCGCGAAGCCATCAAACAAGCCCTCGCCGAGGAAATCGAACGCGACGAAAACGTCTGCATCATGGGCGAAGAAGTTGCCGAATACAACGGTGCCTACAAGGTGACCGAAGGCCTCTGGGCCAAATACGGCGATAAACGCCTCGTCGATGCCCCCATTTCCGAAGCCGGTTTCATCGGGCTCGGAATCGGAGCCGCCATGATGGGCCTCCGTCCGGTCATCGAGATGATGTTTTTCAGCTTTGTCTACGTCGCCTGGGACCAGGCTGTGAACAATGCTTCCTCGATCCGCTATATGAGTGGTGGCCTCACGAACTGCCCGCTCGTCATCCGCGGTCCTGCCAACGGAGGCACCAACGTGGGAGCCACCCACAGCCACACGCCCGAAAATCTCGTCGCCAATTTCCCCGGCCTCAAAGTGGTCGTACCCGCCACACCCGCAGACGCCAAGGGTCTCATGAAGGCCGCCATCCGTGACAACGATCCCGTTTTCGTGATGGAGAGCACCCTCCTCTACGGCGACGAGGGCGAAGTGCCCGATGACCCCGACTTCATCGTTCCGATCGGCCGCGCCGATGTGAAGCGCGAGGGTTCAGATATTTCCCTCATCGCCCATGGACGCAGCGTTCTCATGGCCCTCAAGGCCGCCGAAGAGCTGAAGGATCAACACAATATCGACGCCGAGGTCATTGATCTCCGGAGCATTCGCCCGCTCGATGAGGCCGCCATCCTGACGTCGGTGAAAAAGACCCACCGCGCACTCCTCATCGAGGAGAACAAACCGTACTCCGGGATCGGCGCTCAAGTGTCGCACCTGATTCAACGCCGGGCTTTTGATTATCTCGACGCTCCCGTGCACCGCCTCAGCGCCGTCGATGCTCCCGCCATCTACAGTCCCCCTCTCGAACGCATTCAACTGCCCGATCAGCCGCTCATTGTGCGGGAAGTGCTCGATATGCTCCGGGTGCGTGCCTGAGCCTCGCCCCTCTGTTTCGCAACCACCGTCCAATAACTTTCCCGAAAATCTCCTCCACGCCCATGGCCGAAATCATCGAAATGCCCAAACTGAGCGATACCATGACGACGGGCACGCTCGTCTCCTGGTTGAAAAATGAAGGTGATGCTGTCACCGCCGGTGACATGATCGCCGAAGTCGAGACCGACAAGGCTACGATGGAGGTCGAATGCTTCGAGGACGGCATCCTTCTGAAACACTACGTGAAGGCCGGTGAAAGCGTCGCGATCGGGTCCCCTATCTGTGCGATTGGCGAAAAGGGCGAAGCTGCCCCCGATGCCCCTGCGGCAGGCGCCGATGCCGATGATGAACCCAAAGCGAAGCGCGAAGACACGATGGAGGAAGGTGCGGAACAGAATACCGCTCCCGCCAAGGAGACCGCTTCTGAACAGCGCAGCGATGGCGCCCGGAGTGCCGCAGCCGAAGATACCGGCAGCGATGACAGCGAAACCGAACGCGAGGGCAGCCGGGCAAAGGCCTCTCCCCTCGCCCGAAAAGTCGCCAAGGATCTCAATGTTGCCCTTTCCACCGTGACCGGAACCGGTCCAGGAGGCCGGATCGTCCGGGCGGATGTCGAAAAGGCAGCCAAAGCTGGTCCCGCCGAATCCGCTCCCGCCACCAAAAATCAGTCGGGTTCCCGCCCGGCGGCAGGCCCCGCCCCGGCGATCCTCGAGGAAAAGGAATTGCCGGTCTCGAACATGCGCGCCGCCATCGCTCGCGCGCTTGTCAAATCCAAGGCCGAGGCTCCCCATTTCTATCTCCAGACCGAGGTCGATGGCGCTCCCCTTGCGCAACTTCGCAAGGACCTGAACGCCAATCTCGCCGAACTCCCCTCCGAGCAAGGAGGCGTCAAGGTGACGATCAACGATCTCATTCTCCGCGCCGCAGCCGAAGCGGTGCGCCGGGTTCCCGCCATCAACCGCTCATGGCAGGGGAAAACGATCAAACAGCACGGCAGCGTCCACCTCGCTTTCGGAGTCGCCGTGGAGGACGGACTCATCACGCCGGTGATTCGGGATGCCCATGCCAAGTCGCTCCGACAAATGAGCCTCGAAGCCAAGGACCTCATCAAGAAGGCGCGGAACAAGAAGCTCAAACCCGACGAGATGAGCGGGAGCACGCTTACCGTGACCAACCTCGGCATGTTCGGGATCACAGACTTCTACGGCATCCTCAACCCTCCCAACGCAGCGATCCTTAGCGTCGGAGCCACCGTGAAAACTCCGGTTGTCGATGATGCCGGAAATATTTCGGTGGGCTATCGCATGAAGGTCGGTCTCAGCGCGGACCACCGCGTCGTTGACGGTGCGGTCGGCGCACAATACCTCGCCGCCCTTCGCGACATCCTCGAGACACCCGCCCTTATGCTCGTCTGAACGGGCAACCAGTCTTTCGCCGCACTTTCATCAGCCTCTTTCCATCAGAAAAGGCCTCGGACCCCGCTTCCAACGGCCAGTCCATGAGAGATAGCATGATAGCCTCCAGGCGCGCCTGGGATGGGTTATCGCAAATTCTGGATGTTCATCCACCGCCCCCTCCCGGAACCGGACGCCAAACGGTCAGCGCCGCAGGCGCGCCCATCCATCGGGGATTAGCCGGGTTGACGATGACAGCGAGCATCTCGCAGACATAATCGGTGTCCGGAATTTCAGCCCGATCCACCCACCCGGGTCCGGATCGTGCCACGAGGTATATACAGAACCGGATGGCGATATGCGTCTGCCATGCCTACGTTCGGTTTCCTCGAATCTCCGTTCGCCGGAACCTCGATGAATTACACTGAAATCGGAAATATCCCCGTATGGGGAGAGCCGCTTCCAAATGCGGTCGACCAGATGAAGAATTGCCTCCGCACGGCAGACCAGGCCGCCCTGATGGCAGATCATCACCTCGGATACGCCGTTCCGGTTGGCGGAGTCATCGCCTACAGGGGGAAAATATCCCCCTCCGGCGTGGGATTCGATATCGCCTGCGGAAACAAGGCCGTCCTCACCGACGCGACGCTTCCCGATATCCGCCAAAATATCGCCACCATTATGGACGATGTCTTCCGCTCGGTTTCGTTCGGTGTCGGACGCAAGAACAACGAGCCGGTGGAACACGCCCTCTTCGACGATGCGGCGTGGAAGATCCCGATTGCAGCACAACTGAAGTCACTCGCAGCCGAGCAGCTCGGAACCGTCGGGAGCGGCAACCATTTCGTCGATATCTTCCACGATGAGCAGGATCGAATCTGGATCGGCGTCCACTTTGGCTCGCGTGGGTTCGGACACAAAATCGCCACCCATTTTATCCGGGAAGGCGGTGGAAAGGACGGTATCCACGTGGATCCTGTCGTTCTCGAGGTGGAGTCCTCCCTCGGCGCAGATTATATTGCCTGTATGAACCTCGCAGGGCGATATGCCTACGCCGGACGCGATTGGGTATGTGAGCGGGTGGCGAAAATCCTCGGGGCACAGATTGTCGATGAGGTGCATAATCATCACAACTTCGCATGGCTGGAGAACCACCGTGACGTTGACCTGTGGGTCGTCCGCAAGGGCGCCACCCCCGCCTTTCCCGGACAGCGAGGGTTCGTCGGCGGCACGATGGGGGAACCGTCCGTGATCCTGGAGGGAGTTGAGTCTGAAGATGGACCGCCGTCCTTATACTCGACCGTTCACGGCGCAGGACGGATCCTCTCCCGTACCCAGGCTGCCGGAAAATCGCGCTGGAAGAAGGGACGACGCACAAAGATCACGGAAGGATGCGTGAGCGACACCATGCTGCGTGAATGGGTGATCGAGAAGGCCCAGGTCGAACTGCGAGGAGCTGGCGTGGACGAGTCACCACACTGCTACAAGCGCCTCTCCGAGGTCCTCGCCGCACACCAGGCATCCATCTGCATCCTCCACACCTTAACCCCGATCGGAGTGGCGATGGCGGGAAGCGACGAATATGACCCCTACAAGGATTGATCCCTTCCGCTGATCTCCACCGAACGCACGCCCCTCCCGCACCTCTTCACTCCAACCCTCCCTCATACCTCGCCATTTGATCGGCCATCACAAACCAGGGAGCTCGTTCGGCCCAATAGATGTTTGCCAACGGCCGTAAACCGGGATCGGAATCGAGCAGTCCACTCGGAACGACCCAGAACTTCCCATTGCGACTCTTCTTGGGCACAGGCGAACCACAATTGCTGCAAAAACAGCGCGGGAACCCCGGATTCTCTTCCGTATCGACAAATTTCACAATGAGCTCTTCG
>CAZVQJ010000195.1:0-4573 GCA_964629165.1 uncultured Puniceicoccaceae bacterium | reverse complement strand
ATCCTTCCGATCGCTTCCGGCGGTGACTCACTCGGTGTGGTCAGGATCAGGGACAATGGATGCCCTCGGGTGCGGACTTCGGCGAGACGGGCGAGTTCAGTTTCCTCCAGCGCGGCTACTTCGACCAGGCCAACACCTCCAAACGCGTGGCTGCAAACGATCGAGGCGAATTGCGGGAAAGTCCGGGCCACTTGGATCTTCACGTCGCATGAGCGAAACGGTCGGACCATACGGGCTGCCTGGGAAACATTTTCGGCAAGGACGACCAGTTCAGCTTGATCCGGCCATGACACCTGTTCCCGGATCTCTCCTTCCGCAGTGGTTTTGAGATGAAACGTCGCCGTAAAGGTGGAACCCGCGCCCGGAGTGCTCTCGAGGGTTACATTTCCGCCCATCGCCTGGGCCAGTCGGCGAGAGAGCGTGAGCCCGAGCCCGGTCCCCTCGTGATGCCGGGTGGCCGATCCATCCACTTGGAAAAACGCGCCAAAGATGGCTTCGTGCAACTCCCCAGGAATCCCGATCCCGGTGTCACGCACGCGGATACGAAGATCGAAGGCATTGTCAGCTCTCCCCACCAGATCCGCGCTGCATTCGACTTCCCCATTGTCGGTGAACTTGACGGCGTTGTCGACCAGCTGGTGCACCACCTGTCGCAGACGAACCGGATCACCGAGGCAGCGGGTCGGGAGCCGAAGATCGACCTCGAGATGCAGCCCGATCTTCTCGGCGACCGCCGCGGGGGCCACTTCAGCGATTGCCTCCTCGAGGAGAAACTCGAGATCAAACTCCTGTTCAGCGAAGCGCAAAGTGCCGCTCGAGAGGTGAGAAAGCTCCAGAATGGCATCGATCACACCGCTCAGACGCTCCCCGCTCGTTCGCACCGTCTGCAGGAGTTCCCGTTGTTCGGGGTCGAGGTTCGTCTCCGCCAGCAACGCGGTGAAACCCATGATTGCGTTCATCGGCGTGCGCACTTCGTGACCCGTGTTCTCAAGAAACTCGTCCTTTGCCCGGCACACTTGATCCACCGAAGCTTGCGCGCTCGCGAGCTCTTCTTGTGGCAATCCTCCCGACAACTCCCGAACGATCCCGAGGAGCCGATGCACTCGTCCATCGTCATTGTGCACCGGCATGCGGATCACCTCGAAGACACGTGATTCGTCTTCAGGTTGGCTCGGAACGATCTCTTCAGATTGGATCGTCTGCCCCGTCTCGAATACGCGGCGTTCCGTTCCGGCGATTTCTTCGACCCGCGCAGGTGGAAACAGTTCCTCATCGTGCAAGCCGCGGAGCGGTTCCCCCCGGTTCAGAAAACGGTCGGCCGCCTGATTGGAAAGCAAGTAGGTGCCACCGCGGTCTTTTGTATACACGCCGACTGGCAGCTGATTGAGGATCAGGTTGAGGTGCCGTGTGGCCGAGTTGTGAAGGGTCACGTCGGTCAGGACGAGCAGAGCGCGATCACCGCCGAGGGCCGAGCTGTCGATGAGCATCTCGCGCACCGTTCCATCTGCCAGCGTCAGCACAATCGGCCGACGCCGCAGTTGCCCTCCGAACTGCAAAGTGCCCATCACGAGGTCGGCGACTTCCGCCTCGAGGATCCTCAGATTGCCAAGAGATTTCCCCACCACTCCGTCTGCCTTCAGACGGTTTCGCTGATAAAAGGAACGATTGGCGGCCGCGACGCTACTGGTTGCAGTATCGACGACCAGCATTTCCGCCGGGCAGCCATCGAAGACGCGCCCGTCTGGCATTTCGCTGGCACGGCTGTCTCCCACTGCCTCGTTTTCGGCTTCGATGAGCTGGGCGACGAGAACAAAGAGGCCCGGTTGCGTCGCAAAAGGCGGCTTGAAGAGCCGGAGCCGCACTTCCTGGTGTGTCTGGGTCCTCCGGTCGAGGACTCGCACGGCAGGAAAGCGATTGACCGATGGATCGGCCAGCGCGAGGGCGACCGGACCGCGATCCTCTTCTTGAAATACGCTCAGCCAATCATCCTCCGGGACCCGGTATAGGCGGGGTGACCCAGCGTCCCTCCAGAGCGGCCCTCCAAGCCCGACACACTGCCATTGCGCGAAAACCAGATAGCCATCTCCCAATTGTTCGCAGATCGAGCCGATCCAGACGAGAGACGAGGGATCCAGCTCGTTGGGTTCGCAGAGATCGCTCAAGTCGGAACCCGTTCTGCCGGTCGCTGATCGAAATGTACTCATGTGAATTGGAGTCCGTTGCACCCCGCGGAACGGACAACCGCGCCCCATCGATCCGGTCGGATTCGCGGGAACCTTTTGGGTATGTCCCATAGTTCGGTTCGCCGCCTTTCCCCCTTCAGTCAGATCGCCCCGGAATCCCCCCAGAAGAGACGAATGACAGGTTTTTCAAACTTCGCCGCGGGGGTGCGCAACCGCCTATTCACGTTGGGGGCCACCCGCGCTGCACGCTCCCCAGTTCGCCGGCCGCGGATTCGCGCGCTGTGCCAACCCGCCGGTGGCACGCAGGGCTATGGCGCCGGGCACTTCCCGCACCGCGAAGGGCTCTCAGACTGCGGCTTCAGGTCAAACAGACCGGGCACTCATTGATCTTCCGGAAGAAGTCGTTGCCCTTGTTGTCCACGAGGATGAAGGCAGGAAAATCCTCCACATCGATTTTCCAGACCGCCTCCATGCCCAGCTCCGGATATTCGAGAAGCTCAACTTTCCGAATGTTCTCCTGTGCGAGAAGGGCGGCCGGTCCTCCGATCGATCCGAGGTAGAAGCCGCCATGCCGCTGACAGGCGTCGGTGACTTCCTGGCTGCGATTGCCCTTCGCAAGCATGATCATCGATCCGCCGTGCGACTGAAAGAGGTCGACGTAGCCGTCCATGCGCCCGGCCGTCGTCGGACCAAAGGAACCCGACGGCATGCCCTCCGGTGTCTTCGCGGGTCCGGCGTAATAGACAGGATGATCTCGAAAGTAGGCGGGCAAACCGTCTCCCGCATCCAACCGCTCCTTCAGCTTTGCATGGGCCATGTCACGTGCGACAACGATCGTCCCGGTCAGTGAAACCTGTGTCGTGATCGGATATTTGCCGAGTTGCGCGAGGATGTCGGGCATCGGCTGGTTGAGATCGATCGCAACCACGCCGGTGCGCGTTTGCTTCCGATATCTTTCCGGAATGTAACGACCGGGATCCGTCTCCAGTTTTTCCACCCAGATCCCGGCGCGATTGATCTTCGCCTTGGCATTGCGATCGGCAGAGCAGGAGACGCCGATGCCGACCGGACAGGAGGCGCCATGGCGCGGCAAGCGGATGACCCGAATGTCGAGGGCGAAGTATTTGCCGCCGAACTGAGCGCCGATGCCGATGCGCTGGGCGATCTCGAGAAAACGTGCCTCGGAGGCGCGATCCCGAAAGGCCCGGCCGTGTTCATTGCCGGAGGTCGGCAAATGATCAAGATACCGGGCGGAGGCGAGCTTGACCGTCTTCAGGTTGGCTTCCGCCGATGTCCCTCCGATCACAATGGCGAGGTGGTAAGGGGGACAAGCCGCCGTTCCGAGGGAACGCATTTTCTCCGTCACAAACTTCTCCAGACTCCCAGGGTTCAGCAGCGCCTTGGTTTCCTGGTAGAGGAATGTCTTGTTCGCGGACCCACCACCCTTGGCGACGAAGAGAAACTCGTATTCATCTCCATCGGTCGCATAGAGGTCGATCTGCGCCGGCAGGTTGGTGCCGCTGTTGACCTCGTTGAACATGTCCAGCGGCACTGTCTGGCTGTAGCGAAGATTCTCCTCCGCGTAGGTTTTGTGGATACCGCGACTGAGGTGCTCCTCATCACGCCCGCCCGTCCAGACCTGTTGTCCCTTCTTGCCCACAATCGTGGCGGTGCCCGTGTCCTGACAGAAGGGCAGGATTCCGCGCGCCGCAATCTCGGCATTGCGCAGCATGCTCAGCGCAACATAGCGGTCGTTCTCACTAGCCTCCGGATCCTCAAGGATGGCCGCGATCTGCTTCAAATGAGACGGCCGGAGCATGAACGATATGTCCCTCGTCGCCTCATTCGCCAACCGTGCCAGTCCTTCCGGTTCGACAACGAGCATATCCCGGCCACCGAAGGTTTCCGTGCGGACGTGGTCCGTCGTGATGAGTCGGTATTCGGTTTCGTCCGCAGCAAGCGGAAAGGGTTCTTGAAAATGGAATTCCCGGGTTGTCATAGATGATGGATGAGAGCGACTGGATATTAGATTAGGTTAACGAAACGCAACTTTATATTAGAATATGTTCTCTTCACACCCCCCCGCAGCTTCCGTTCGACCAGTGAGCCAACGTTGGAAAACAGGCGCCGCGGAAGCGATCGGTGTTTCGCAAGGTCTCCGCCGATAGATCCGCTCAGTTTGCAGAATTTGTGTCTTGGTATTTTTACCCACCCGCCACCAATCGTGGCCAACGTCTCAAAAAGGTTACCCCCTCATTTGGAGCGACCTTACGCCCTCCCCCATCCCCGCTGGCAGCGCCCATGGGAGAATTGGCACCCTGCAAGCAGATCAGCTGCCTTCACATTCAGAACCCACCGATTATTGTTTTATGAAAGACCAAAAAGAACGC
>CAZVQJ010000194.1:0-4581 GCA_964629165.1 uncultured Puniceicoccaceae bacterium | reverse complement strand
GATCGCCTTCCAGACGCCCGAAGTGATCGGGGTGCACATGACCGGACATTTGCGTGAAGGCGTCACCGCGACAGACCTTGTCCTGCGCGTGACGGAAATGCTTCGGGCGGAGAAGGTGGTCGGAAAGTTTGTTGAATTTTTCGGGGATGGTGCGGCCCGTCTGCCGTTGCCGGACCGGGCCACAATCGGCAACATGGCCCCGGAATACGGAGCGACGATCGGCTTTTTCCCGATCGATGAGAACACGCTCGCCTACCTCCGTCAGACCGGGCGCTCGGAAGAGCAGATTGCGGCGGTGGAAGAATATTACCGGGCGCAGGGCATTTTCGGGATGCCGCAGAAGGGCGATATCGATTATGCGAAGACCCTTGAGCTCGATCTCGACAGCATCGTGCCGTCGGTCGCCGGGCCGAAGCGTCCGCAAGACCGGATCAATGTTCCGGACCTGAAGGACCGCTTCGAACACCTGCTGGCAATTCCGGCGGCGGAGGGTGGATACGGTATCGTGGCTGAACAGCGTGAGGTGGAGGTGACCGTGAAACGCCTCCCTGTGCCCGCGGGCGAACACCATTCGGGCGGCACCCATGAGCTCGAGGCGAACCAACCCAAGACCGATGCTCCGACGGAACGCCATGAACTGGAGATGGTGGCAAACCGTCCTGCAACGGACAGCGACGAAGGGTCGGAGGAGCAGGTTCATGGCACGCTTCGCCATGGCTCCATCGTCATTGCGGCGATTACCTCGTGCACCAACACCTCCAATCCGAGCGTCATGATCGGTTCCGGCCTCGTGGCCAAAAAAGCGGTCGAACGTGGATTGACGGTCAGGGAGACGGTCAAGACTTCCCTCGCGCCGGGTTCACGTGTGGTGACCGATTACCTGAACGAGACCGGTCTGCAGCCGTATCTCGACCAGCTTGGATTCAACCTCGTCGGCTATGGCTGTACCACGTGTATCGGCAATTCCGGTCCGCTTGAGTCGGAGATCGAAGCCGCCATTGCGGAGGGCAATCTGGTGACCGCGTCGGTGCTTTCGGGCAATCGGAACTTCGAGGCGCGGGTGCACAGTTCGGTCAAGGCAAACTTCCTCATGTCGCCGCCTCTGGTCGTCGCCTATGCGATCGCGGGCAGGGTGGATATCGATCTCGACTCTGAACCCCTCGGAACCGGTTCTGACGGCAAGCCCGTCTACCTCCGGGATATCTGGCCGACGCAGGAAGAAATCCAGGCGGAGATCGCAAAGGGCCTCAAGCCGGAGATGTTCACCTCCCAATACAGCGATGTGCTCAACGCCAATCCGCAATGGGCTGGCATCGAGACCGTGAGCGGAGATGTCTATGAATTCCGGGATGAGAGCACGTATATCCAGCTTCCTCCGTTCTTCGAAGGCTTCGGGCCGACACCGGGTGAGGTAACCGAGTTTTCCGGCATGCGGGCGATGGGTATTTTTGGGGATTCCGTCACGACGGATCACATCTCGCCGGCGGGAGCGATCCCGGAAGATGGTCCTGCGGGCCGCTATTTGAAGGCGCATGGAGTCGAAAAGAAGGACTTCAATAGTTTCGGTTCACGGCGCGGAAATGACCGTGTGATGACGCGGGGCACCTTTGCGAACGTCCGCATCAAGAACCTGATGGCGGACGGGCTCGAGGGTGGCTACACCAAGCTCATGCCGGAAGGCACCGTAATGGATATCTACGACGCCTGTGAAATCTATCGTGAAAGAGGCGTGCCTCTCATTGTTTTCGGGGGCTTCGACTACGGAATGGGGTCGAGCCGGGACTGGGCGGCGAAGGGAACGAACCTCCTCGGCGTCAAAGCAGTCGTCGCGACGAGCTTTGAACGCATTCACCGCAGTAACCTCCTCGGGATGGGCGTGCTTCCGCTTCAGTTTGCGGAAGGCGAAGATGCGGGTACGCTGGGCCTCGACGGCACGGAAGAGTTTGCCCTGCGCGGGTATGCCGAATCTCTCCAGCCCGGACAGACCATCACCCTCGAGATCAAGCGGGCTGATGGAACGGTCGACACCACCGAGCTGAGAGTGCGCATCGATACCGGGATCGAGGTGGAGTATTATCGGCATGGCGGGATCCTTCCCTACGTGCTTCGTCAGATTGTTGCCCAGGCATAACTCCTCCCGCTCCGGATCCAGCCACCTCAATAACGAAGTATGCCGGCACCAGAAGTTTCCTTCTTGGTCAACGCCTACGACGATCCGGTAAAACTGATCATCAAAGGGCGTGCATGCTTCCAGAACGCGCAGCCAGTCGATGAATTCTTCAAGAAGATGATCGATTCCGGGTGCAGGCACTTTGTCGTGGATTTTCTGGATTGTACCGGAATGGATTCCACCTTCCTCGGGATCCTTGCGGGGGCCGGTATCCGGTTGATGAATCCACGGGAACGGGGGCGCATGGTGCTCACGTGTCTCGGCCCGCGGAACCGGGAATTGGTCGAAAACCTGGGTCTCGACCAGATCATGGAGGTGGCTTCAGATGCCGATACCTGTGGGGAAGAAGCGGCTGGAGGAGTTTCATCGCTTCCGCGCGGCCGGTCCGGTTCGGCGAAGGATCACTCGCGCCTGGTGCTACGTGCGCATGAGGATCTCGTTCGGGTGGATCAGGCGAACGAGAGCAAGTTTCAGGATGTCATTGCGTTTCTGAAGAACCAGATCGAGGAATAGCGAATGATGAGCGCCATCTGGATGGTCGTGGGGCTGTTGTTGGGGGCGCTCTTTGCGTGGGTCATCTGGTGGCATGCCCGGCGCGATGTATTGCGGATGGACGAGGAAAAGCAGCGGCTCCAGGATGAGCGAACGCTGGTCGTCCAGTTCATGCACGACCTCATCGAGGCGATCGGAGAGGGTGTCAATGAACAGGAGCTGATGCAGCGCGTGGTGCACTCTGCCGTGCTCGCAACCGGGGCGATGAGCGCCTGTATTTTCGGGCGTGATGGCAATCGGCTGCGGGGACTTGCGGTGGAAGGACTTTTTCCGCCCCATCGGAGGCTTCCGGAGTCCGTGCGTGCTAATCTGCTCTCGCGCACTGGATTTCTGGAGCGAGTGCTCAAGTCGGAGGTCTTCGAGGTGGGAGAAGGCCTTGTCGGGGTAGTTGCGAGGACGGGCCAGGGAGTCCTTATTCGCGATGCGGAATCGGATCCACGGGTAGTCAAACACGACGATCCGGCCTTGCGCATCCGCTCATGCCTCGTCGTCCCGATCAGTTTTCGGGATCACAATATCGCGGTTCTGGCGATCGTGAATCGGGCCGATGGGATGCCGTTCGAAGAAAGCGATTTTTCGCTCGCGAAGGCCCTTGCGGAACAGGCTGGGCTCGCGCTGCAAAACCTTTCCCTCATGGCCCTGCAGATCGAGCGCAACCGGCTTGAAGCCGATCTTTCGCTCGCGAGCAACATCCAGGGACTGCTCCTTCCTTCTGCCTTTCCCGAGCTTCCGGGGCTGGATGTAGCAGGTCTCTACGAGCCGGCCCAGCAGGTGGGCGGGGACCTCTACGACCTGATCCAGATCGGGCCCCATCGCTACGCCGCGGCGATCGCCGATGTCTCCGGCAAGGGAATCCCGGCCTCGCTCGTCATGGCCATTACGCAGAGCAATCTCGGCCATTTTGCAAAACACAGCGAATCCCCGCGAGAGGCCCTTCTGGAGTTGAACGAAGTGCTCCACAGCGAGACGCGGGACGAGATGTTTGTGACGATCATTCTCGCCTATATTGATACTGCCGCGGAAACCCTGACGCTCGTCCGCGCGGGTCATGAAGCGGCTCTCCTGGCGACGCGTGACCGCTTCGGCGAAATGACGGTTGAGGCCCTGAAGCCCCGGGGAATGGCGGTTGGGATGGTGCCGAATCATGTGTTCGGAGCCAACCTGGAGGAAGAGGTGCGACCTTTCCGGCCGGGAGATGTGCTCCTCTTGTACACCGACGGCATCACCGAAGGCATTAATCTGCAGGGAGAGGAATACGGGGGACAGCGCCTTTTTGCGGCATTGGGAGAACTCACCGATAAATCGGCGGACGGGATCAACCGCAACATCCGCGAGCGTGTGCGGTTGTTTGGCGGAGAACGCTCCCAGCTCGACGATATCACTGTCCTGACCGTGAAACGGATGCCCTGCGAGCGGGATATCGACGTTGAAGCCTAAACGCGCTGGAAACCGAGGGCGGGCTACCAGACATTCACATCGTCCACTGTCAGGCTGCGGACAAATGCTTCGAGAAGCAGGACCGTGCGTTCGACGTCATCGAGATCGACGATCTCCGCTGCGGTGTGCATGTAGCGAAGAGGAATGCTCACGACGCCGGTGCCAACCCCGCCATGCCCCATCTGCAGTTCGCGGCCGTCGGTGCCCGTAGGACGCGGGTCCGCTTCGACCTGGTAGGGGATACCGAGGTCGCGCGCACAAGCTTCGAGCCGATCGAAGACGAAAGGCTGCACGTTTGCGCCGCGCGTGATGATCGGTCCGCCGCCGAGTTTGAACTCGCCAAATTTCTTGTTATCGCACTCCGGATGGTCCGTTGCATGGCCGACATCCACGGCGTCGGCGCGGACTTCGCCTCGACCGAG
>CAZVQJ010000193.1:0-4697 GCA_964629165.1 uncultured Puniceicoccaceae bacterium | reverse complement strand
AATCAAACTCGATTCGATTGGCCCCGGGGTTTTCCAGGTACGCCCTCATCCGTTTGCTGACAAGGAACTGCGCTTCGAGATTCCTTACCGCGAGGTCACCGATCAAGTCTGGTCGGAACGCGATGCCTTGGAAGACGCATGCATGCATGCACCCCAACAATCTTTTCAGATTTCTGTGGTTCAGGTTGAGTAATGGCTTCCTCGAAAGAGCAGGAAGGCGAGAAATTACCCCCCGAAACTGTGATAAGTATTTTACCCTATTTAATCTTGTAACTTTCCTTATTTCACTTCAAAAAAGACGGCATCATGAAAATCCGTCTACTGTCAAAACTGTCCCTTCCGCTCGTCCTCGCGTTTCCCACGGTGGCCTTTGCTGGATTGGATATCGAAATCAACCTGCCTTCCGAAACAAAGAAAGGTGGCTGGAGCTATGCCCAGAGCAACTCGTCCCAAACGAACTCGCAGCAACTCGGTGCCTATGTCGCAAACATCACCGATGGCGGCCTTTCCGTCTTTGATGACGTTCTCGTGTTCTGCGCAGAGCTCAACCAGAGCTTCACCCCCGGCAGCGCTTACGGCGTGAAGAACGATCAGGTCAAGAATGTCAACAAGGGCATCAGCGACGCTCAGGTCGGCCAGCTCGGATATCTTTTCGACCAGTTCTACATCTCGACGGACTACTCCGCTTGGTATGACGCGGACAACAACGACTGGCGCAATATCTACGCCTTCCAGTATGCCGTCTGGGAAATCACCCACGACAGCGACCTTGACGTCGCGAGTTTTGGGGAAACCGGGATCAACTGGTTGTTCGGCTTCATTCCTATGCAATATGAAAAGGGATTCCAGATGCATAATCCGGATACCGCGCTCGAACATCAGACCCGCAACCTTGCGCAGGCATGGCTGACCGACGTGGAGGAGAACTGGGAAAACTCTGAAATCTCCGGTGAACTCATCGCCCTGACCTCGAGCAAGAAGCAGGATCAGCTGTTTTACATCAAGAGCACAGTGGCGGTTCCCGAACCTTCCGCCCTTCTCTTCCTCGGCACCTCCGCTTCGATCGGCCTGATCGTCCTCCGCCGCCGCCGTAACGCGGCCGTCTGACGCGCCACGATCAGCGTAACGATTTCCTCAAGCCGCACGCCAACTTCCGGTGTGCGGCTTTTCTCTGTACAAGGTACGTGGCGCCACGGGGAGAAATGACGTTCCGAGAAGAACCGCGGTCCTTCCTCCCAAACCGCCAACCCATGGCAGAGCGCGACCATCCGGGATGCCGCCCCGGTGATGGGAGGCCGTTCCCCACGTGCTCCTCTCCGACACCATCCCCGCACCAACGAATTTCCACTACTCCGAGCGGCACCGCGGAGTTCCGACTGCGGATCCTCGTATCTCACATCTCACACAGGTTCGTAGTGGGCGAAAGGGCGACAAATTCGGCGCCGAAAACGCCAACCCATTTCATTACACGCGCCGCAGACGCAGGATGCCCCCGAGCGAAGCGGGCACGATACCGCGGCAACGGAATGATCAACGGCAGCCCAGCCTGCTTATCCTGGATGTGCGCCCAGCCGGGCGCACACAAAAAAAAGCCGCCGTGTGACAAGCACAACGGCGGCGAAAAACCAAAAGAAGCAACAAGCTTTAAACTAGGCGCGACGGGCGCGGTTCCTGCGAAGGAAGAGAAGCGAGGAAACACCGGCCGTCAGCACGAAGAGCATCGAAGATGGTTCGGGCACGGCAACATAGCTGACCTCGAGTTTCGAGCCGTAGATCGAGAAGACGTTCAGGTTCGACAAACCGCCATAGACGTTCTTGTCGATTTCGATATCCAGCTGACCGTCGCCGAGCAGGAAGTCGAGGATAACGCCGTCATTGCCGGCAAAGGTCGTCTGCGTGAAGCCAAGATCCCAAAGCTGGGTCGCGTTGATCGTGCCAACAAAGTTGCTCTCGAGGTAGACCCGGTCATCATCGCCCACGGATCCCCACGCGTAGATTGTCAATTCCGCACTGAGGAAGGTGCCTGCCGGCGGAGTGAGCCAGTCAAGACGGTGGGAGTAGGAAACCGTGTTATTGGACACCACCCCGAAGCTGTTGCTGACGTTGTTCTCAGAAACAATCGCTGCTTCGTTATTGGAGACATCGAAATAACCCTGATCGTTCCACCGTGTGCGGCTGAGATCACGATCGAGATCAAAAGGAGGAGGATCGTTCAGGAATTCGTAGGCGGTAACGACGCCAGCAGAGGCGAAAGAGGCAGCACCAACCGCCACCGCGATCATGAGTAAGTATCTTTTCATTGGACAGATAGAGAGATTGTATTCACTAAGAGAGGAATAACGTGTGGGCTATATACCTAGGTACAGCAAGAAATTTCCTGTATGCCCCATAGAAAAGTGTAAAAAACGGTGGATTCTCCACGTTTTTCAACGCGGGCGGCACCTCCCACAGAACGGCAAACTCCGATCCTTGAGTTTCCCGGCGCCTGATCACCCGAACGGGAAACCTCACCCAGACGGACCGGGCGCGGCAAGGGGCGAGAATCTGGATATGACGCCCCCCCGAGGGAACGTCCGAAATCCTTGCATCGCAGCCTGGATTCGCGTGTTCAGAGGCGATCGACGATGCGGAATCCAGACGATGGGCGGCTCCTCGAATCGCCGACCGGGGGATCAGTCCGGGGCCTAGTGCAGGACGATTTTCAACCCGCGGCGAAAATAGGTGGGGACATCCAGGTCTGCACCCTCATAGAGGTTGGCATCGGTTTTCTCAAACTGTCCCCGGTATTTGTCTGCGCCTGGAAAGTCGAACTCGCTCTGCCCGTTTCGTGCCTGGGTCAATTCCTCTCGAGCGGGCGGGAGCCCTTCCCGAGGAGATCTTTCTTCAAAGGAGTCGAGGGCGGCCTGAATCGTTGGGGACGCTGGCTCATGGAACTGCGATCCGTCTCGCGTGACGGGAGTGAAGAGAGGTGACGGGGTGTTTTCCGGTCCAGATAGTGGCCGCGCCGTTGCCGCTTCGGCAGGCTTTGCCGGCCGAAGCCGCCGCGTGGGGACGGGCCTGCGATAGGTCGATCGGCTTCGGTCGAGTGAGGCCGTTCCGATGACCGTGATCTCGACTGCTCCGGCCATCGAGCCATCGATGACGGCGCCGAGCACGGTCTGCTCCTTGCTTCCGAAACGTTCCGTTATAAAATCAAGGATTTCGTTGACCTTGACCATTGTGAGATCCGGACCTCCGCGAACATGCACAATCAGGCTGTCGGTCTGCCGGACGTAACGGTTTTCCGGGAGGTGAAGCAACGGGCAGAGATCCAGGTTGGTGAGTGCGGTGGCGACCGGGTCGCTCCCGCTTCCACTCGCCACCCCAAAAACGGTCTTTCCACCGCGCAGGGCAAACGCTTCGCGCAGCGTGGCAAAATCGACATTGATCAGGCCATCCTGGAAAAGCATCGACCAGATCGCGCGAATCCCCCGACCAATCCAGTTATCCGCGAGCTGAAAAGCGTCGAGGAGCGTGGCAGAATCATCGATTTCCTGGAGAAGAAGGTCGTTTGGCAACGGGATCACCGCGTCGCAAGTATCGCGCAACTGTTTGAGCGCCTCCTCCGTGCGTTTGCCGCATCGGGCACCTTCACGACTGAAAGGAAGGGTCACCATCGCGACGACAAGGGAACCCTGTTCAGCGGCCATCCGGGCGATCACGGGGGCCGCGCCGCTCCCTGTCCCGCCTCCAAGTCCCGCCACCAGAAAGACGAGATCGAGACCCTCAAGAAGCTGCTCGAGCGCGGCACGTGATTCCTCCGCAGCGGCTTTGCCAAGTTCGGGATCATACCCTGCGCTCAAGCCTCCGGTCGTTTCGCGCCCGATCATCAGCTTTTCCTGAACCGGAGAGGAAGCGAGGGTCTTGAGGTCAGTATTTACATTCGCGAGCGGAACATCCAGCCGGTCTTCGTCCATTTGCAGGCGATCGACCGCATTGTTGCCGGCCCCCCCCACGCCGATCACCTTCAACCGCAGTGCCGGAACGTCGAGCATCAAACCGTCTTCTGTCATTTGAAAATTCCTCGAACGCGTGAGATCCAGCGGCCCGGCCGGGCGGAAGTGCTTGTTTGCGTCTCGTTGCGCTGCGCCGAAAGACCGTAGTGCAACAGCCCCAGAACGGTGCTGAATTCAGGCTCGCGGAGTTGCTCGTGTGAGACCCACTCCGGATTGCGCCCCTTCCGGACGGGGAGCCCGAGAACGGACTCACCAAGTGTATCAAGGTCCTGAAGACGGGAACCGCCACCGGTCAGAATGACCCCTCCGGCGAGGTTCTGCGGGCTCACGAGGCTGCCGAGTTTGTTCTGCAGGATCATGAAAAGCTCATCCGCACGTGCATGCAGGATTTTGTAAATTGCAGCCCGCGGGATCGGACGGTCCCCGATCATGAGATCCCCAACCAGCATCACACTATCGTGCTTGTCGTTCCGATCCACAACCGCCTTCCCGTATCGAAGCTTCAAACTCTCGGCGTGCTTGTGGCTGATCCGCAAACCGAGGCTGAGATCATTCGTAAAATGATCACCACCCACTGCAATGACGCCGCTGCGAACAATGCGCCCATGGCGATAGAGCACATAGTCAGTGGTGCCGCATCCGATATCCACAACGAGGACCCCGGCTTCCTTTTCCTCCTCTGTGGTCACCATGATGCCCGAG
>CAZVQJ010000192.1:0-4726 GCA_964629165.1 uncultured Puniceicoccaceae bacterium | reverse complement strand
CCCACCGCTCGTCGACCAGACGCAGCGCGCCCGTCGTTTCTCCGTTCTCGAAAAAGACCCAGTCCGGATGCGCCTCCGGGTGAATCATGAAATTGACGTTTCCCGTTGGCAGGCGCTCCACCCGCTCACCATCGATGATCACGAGCCCCTCTGCATCCGCGACGATGAGCTGTCCGCGCGCCTCGACCATGCTTTGTACTGGCCCCACTTCAGGCACCATTGTGAACAAACCCTCGTCGGTCCGAGCTTCATGAAACAGCCCCACGCCGGTCCCCACATAGAGAAGTCCTTTGACTCTCGTGAGCGCATGGACCGCACCCCGCAGGCCGTGCCGCTCGTCAAACAGGACCGTTCGGCGCGAGATTACCCGCCGCGTAATGCTGCGTCGGGTGACGATCCAGAGCCCGTCATCCCGATCCACATAGAGCTTCTTTACTTCGAGATCGGCGAGTCCATCGTGCATCAGGACCCTTTCATCGAGGCGACCTTCCGGGGTGTAGATGTAAACACCCGATGTGCGGGTCCCCACCGCCAAGCGACCGTCCGGCAGTTCGGCCAGGCTGGTAACGCCTCCTCTCCCTGGAATGTCAGGAACCTCGTATTCCCAGCGGGCAACGCCTTCGCGCGTGAGGACAAAAATCTGGCTTTCCGTATTGGCGATCCAGGCTCCCCCCGCCTTGCGCGGCGTCGATGCATCGGACCACCCGAGCCCCGAGGCAAGAAAGGGATCACCCGCCGATTCAAATCTTCCGCTCTGAGCATTCCAGCGATTGACACCCGTCTCCCCTCCCCCGATCAGGAACAGTTCTTCGTCCACCACGATCAGTTCTGCCGCCCAATTATCGAGTTGGATCACCGCAGGCACTCCGTCCGCGCCGACTTTCAAAACCTGATCTCCGTTCAGCGCAAAGAGGGTATTCGCCGCCACCACCATGCTCAGAATACGGCGATATTGCCAAACCTGCGGCGACAATTCCTCTGTCAGCTCTAGCCGGCTCGCACCCCCGCTCGCGTCGAAAACCGTCTTCCAGATATGACCTCGAGCCGAATCGAAGATGCTGCCCTCCGGAGTGGCCAAAAGAGCGCCCATATCCGATTCCGGGCCCATCGAACGCCATGCATTGCCGTCGAAGGTGACGATGCCACGCTCCGCCACGAAGGCCAGGCTACCGTCAGGAAGGGTTTCGATATGACGGACCTCCGAGGCGATCCGGGTTTGGTCGTGCGTAAAATCGAGGACGATCCGCGAGCCCTCGCGGCCCCAGTCAATCGAACCGTTGACCGCGGGCAACCCGGCGCCAAGCGCGCTCCCCGCGAGGGCCGACGCCACCAGCGCCAGTTGCGGCATCCGACGAAGGGTACGCGCGAGCATCGTCGATATCGTGCGCTCGAGCACGGACGTCGAACCGGTTACCCCTGCCCTCCTTCTTCTGGCGTTTTCTTCGGTGAAAATCACCTTCATAATATGCAGCCCCACCCCTCGATTCTGTTCCCATGCCTCAACTCTCTGACCACACGGGATGCAGTCAGCCGATGAGGCAATAGCTGTAAATCGGGTGGCAGGTGTCCGGCTTGAGAGTCAGACACCCCCGTGCCCACCTTTTCACGGAAATGAGAGGATCGCCGACAGGACATACGCCCTTTCACGCGGCTCAGCTACCGTGTTTCGGAGGGATCCACGTGGTTTCGACTCGTCCCCTTGTGCCGGTTCGCCGGCATATCGCCCGGGCTCTGATGCCCGCAGTCATCCGGTGAGCACCGGGGTACCGACGAAGGCGACGTTCCCGCTCGTGAGGCGCTTAAAAAGAACATCCGCCGCAACGCGATCGGACGATGCCTCGTTCGCCGCTCGCAGTCATCCCGCAGGAGGCACTGGAATCCGCTTCGTCATCCCGCAATCGCTCTCCTTTGGAGAAGGGATTCACCTTTGATCGCTCGTCAACGTGAAAAACAATCTTGTCGTCGGGGCACCGGTAGTCTCTTCCGTATCAGGACGAGCACGACGCCCACGGGCGAACGAAATTGTCTGACCGTCTGGGTCCGCCGCGCCTCTCCCTCAAAAGCGCATCCCAGCTCCCGTTGACGTTCCGCGCGGTTTGAGGAGAATCATCAAGGATCTCCATGAATTCGAGGCATTCTTCTTCCCGGCCCTTTCCGTTTCGGCCGAAAACGCTGGACCTCTTCCGCGGCGGCTACAGCCGCAGGGATTTTGGTTCCGACCTCTCTGCTGGTTTCACGGTTGGTCTGATCGCTCTACCGCTCGCTTTGGCGCTCGGGATCGCGAGCATCCCGGCGGGGACGGAGACACCGTTTCCCGCACCCGCGATGGGACTCTTCACGGCCATCATCGCAGGCCTCATCATCGCAGTCCTCGGTGGCTCGCGGGTGCAGATAGGGGGCCCGACGGCGGCTTTTATTCCGCTCGTCCTGCTCATCGTCGAGAGCCATGGCTTCGGCGGACTGGTTGTGGCCACGATCATGGCCGGGATCATTCTTGTCGTCATGGGCCTCGCCCGCATGGGCACCCTCATCAAGTTCATTCCATGGCCGGTCGTCAGCGGGTTCACAACCGGCATCGCAGTCTCAATCATGGTCTCCCAGCTCGCCGATGTCCTCGGGATCGAGGCGAACTCAGCGCCACCCCGGGAGTTCTTCGAGAAGCTTTTCTGGATGATGGACAACGCTGCCTTGATCAATCCCGCCACCGTCGTGCTGACCTTTGCTGCCCTCGCGCTGATCCTTTTCTGGCCGCGACTAAAGCTCCATCGGGTGCCCGGATCGATCGTCGCGATGCTCGCCGCGACGATTGTCATCGCCGGGTTCAGTCTCGATGAAAGCCTCCGTATCGCGACCGTCGGATCGAAGTATGGCGCGGACGCGATTCCCTCCGGCCTGCCACCGTTCCACTTTCCGGAAGTGTCACTCAAGCTGATCCGGGAGTTGATCGGGCCCGCCACCGCGATCGCCCTCCTCGGTGCGATCGAGTCGCTCCTCTCCGCCGTCGTCGCAGACGGGATGATCAACGATCGTCACGACAGCAATACAGAACTCGTGGCCCAAGGGATCGCCAACATCGTCTGCCCGTTTTTCGCCGGGTTACCCGCCACAGGTGCGATTGCACGGACCTCTGCAAATATCAGTACAGGCGGGCGTTCTCCCGTCGCCGGCATCGTTCACGCGCTCACTCTCTTGCTCATCGTACTTTTTTTCTCCCCGCTCGCGCAATACGTTCCGGTCGCCGCGATGTCTGCAGTTCTGATCGCGGTCGCGCTGCGAATGGGTGGGTGGAATGAACTCCGCCGGCTGCGAAAGATGCCCGCCGGAGATGCCGTTGTCCTCGTCACGACCTTCGCGCTCACGGTGATCTTCGACCTCGTCGTCGCGATCCAGATCGGCATGGTCCTCGCCGCGATCCTTTTTATCCGCCGCGTCTCCGAAACGACAGAAGTCTCTCTTGTGACGGCGGACGACGTTCTCGAGTCGCCGGCCCAAATGGCGCAGGGGAAAGAGATTCCAAAAGGGGTCATCGTCTATCGCATTTTCGGGCCGTTTCTCTTTGGGGCGGCCGAGAAAATGGAGGATGTGCTGCTCAAGAGCAGTGCCCTTCCGAAGGTCCTCATCCTGCGCATGCAATTGGTCCCGGTGATGGATGCGACGGCGCTCAATGTCCTCGAGAGCTTGGTCGAACGCATGAAGCAGAAAGGCGGTACGGTTGTCATCAGCGGCATCCACCGGCAACCCCTCTCCCTCTTCCGGCAATCCGGCTTGATCGAGGTGATTGGTCGGGAAAACCTCTGCGGGAACTTCGATGAGGCCCTCGCACGATCTGAGGAACTGATTGCGCGCGACTGACTTCGAGGGTTTCCCTCCGTTCCCGGCGGCCGCGGCTGCGGTCATTGTCGCGGTGGAGCTCCGCCCTTGCCGGCGAAAACAGCTTGCCGCCGATTCCTCCCTCCGTTCATCCCTATCTGCATGAGCACGAAGTCTCCCGAAAAACACAGTTTCCAGACCGAGGTCCGACAGCTCCTCGACATCGTCATCCACTCACTCTATACCGATAAGGAAATCTTCATCCGCGAGCTGGTTTCGAACGCTTCGGACTCCCTCGAGAAACTCCGCCACACCGCCCTGACGGAGAAGATCCACGACGATACGCTCCCGCTCGAAATCAATCTGACAACCGATGACAGCGCCGGGACGATCACGATCCAGGATTACGGGATCGGACTCACCCGCGATGAGCTGAACGAGAATCTCGGGACCATCGCCCACAGTGGTTCAAAGGCGTTCGCCGCCGCCCTCAAGGAAGCGGGCAAAGACGGTGAAGCCGGAACCAACCTGATCGGCCAGTTCGGAGTCGGCTTCTACTCCGCTTTCATGGTCGCAAAGGAGGTCCGCGTCTACACCCATTCCTGGCGCGAGGACGCGGAAAGTCTCGTCTGGACGAGTGACGGTCTGGGCGAATACGAGATCGAGGCGACGGCGGATACCCAGCGGCGGGGCGCAAAGATCGTCCTCAAACTGAAGGACGAGGACAAGGAGTTCGCGAGCGCCAGCCGGATCGAGGCCATCCTCAAGCGCTACAGCTCCTTCGTGCCCTTCCCGATCAACCTCAATGGCAAGAAGCTGGAGCGCGTCGAAGCGCTCTGGATGCGGAACAAGAACGAGATCAAGCCGGAGGAATACACGGAGTTCTACAAGTTCCAGGCAAACGCCTTCGACGAGC
>CAZVQJ010000191.1:0-4734 GCA_964629165.1 uncultured Puniceicoccaceae bacterium | reverse complement strand
GGCCCAGTGACTCCGGGCTGTGAGCGTCAGGATTGATCGCACAGGCCACGCCCGCCGCAGCCGCTTTTTTCCAGTGGCGCCAGTCCATATCGAGACGGTGCGGATTCGCATTCAGCTCGATCACGACCCCATGCGCAACCGCTGCCTCGACGACCGCGCCGACGTTGACTGCGTATCCTTCGCGGCGCAGAAGCAAGCGTCCCGTGAGGTGGCCCAGCATCTTGCGGGTGCGGGTGGGCGTGGCGATCGCACGAATGATCCGATCCGTCATCTCCCGCTCACTGAGGCCCGACATTGAACCATGAACGGAGAGAACAACGTAATCGAGCTCATCGATGAGCTCGGTGGAAAAATCGAGCGATCCGTCCTTCAGGATGTCGACTTCCGAACCCGCAAAGATGTGCACGCCGGAGGTCCCGCTGGCGTTGAACGCCCGAATCTCCGCGATCTGACGACGAAGACGATCTTCGTCGAGGCCGTTCGCCTGGAAACTCGCTTTGGAATGATCAGCGATGCCGAGATACTCCCATCCGAGGGCCGCCGCCGCCGCCGCCATCTGCCCGACGGTCGCGTTGCCGTCGGAGGCCCGGGTGTGATTGTGAAACGAACCGCGGAGATCCTGCATCCGAATCAGTTCCGGCAATGGCCCGATTTCAGCGGCTTCGATTTCGTCCCGGCCCTCGCGCAGTTCAGGCGGAATCGGAGCGAGGCCGAGCGCCCGGAAAAGTTCCGCTTCGCTCGCAACCCCCTCCACCGCAAGGGCCCGACCTTCACCACCTGCCGCATGCGCACCCTCATCCTCCTTGTCGAACAAGCCCCACTCGGAAAGACTCCATCCCCGCTCCAAAGCACGCTGTCGCATCTTCACATTGTGCTCCTTTGAACCGGTGAAATGGTGGAGGGCGAAAGGAAAACGGTCGGGAGGAACGACACGCAGGTCCGCCTGAAGCCCTCCGACGAGGCGAACGCTCGATTTGGTTTCCCCCTTCGCTGTCACCGATTCGACTTCCGAACGGGACGTAAACCAATCCATGACGGGCGCCGCGGCCTTCGCTGCCACAATGAAGTCAAGGTCGCCGACGGTTTCACGACCGCGACGAAAGCTCCCCGCGATTTCAGCGGACTCCACCCCTCCGAAGGCCCGGAGTCCCTCGAGGATCGGGAGCGCGATGCTTTGCACCGTCCACCAGAGATGCCGCTGTCCGTAGACCGCCCGGTGTGCGATGTCGCGGAGGAGTTTTTCCTCCGATTTCTTGCCGAACCCCGGAAGAGCAGAAATCTCCCCGCGCTCACACGCCGCCTTCAAGCCTTCAACGCTGTCGATGCCCAACGCGTCGTAGACCTTTTTCACCTTCTTCGGACCAAAGTTCGGGATCTCGAGCAGCTCCATCAACCCCGGCGGTATGGAGGCCCGTAATTCGTCATGGTAGGCCAGCCTCCCGTGCGCGTGCAGCTCGGTGATCTTGTCGACAAGGGCTTTGCCGATGCCCGGAATCGATCCAAGCCGACCCTCCGCGATCACTTCGTCGAGATCCTCCTCGAGGGATTCGAGCGCGCGGGCACCGTTTTGATAGGCGCGGACCTTGAACGGATTCTCACCCTTCAACTCGAGGCAGGTCGCGATGTCTTCGAGGACTGCAATGATCCGGGAAATCTCCATGACAACCGAAAGCTACCGGTCCCGGCGCGGAGGTCGAATACAAGGTGCGACGAGCACACCGCCGGGACCACCACCGCGTTGAGCCGCTCCGGCTGTCCCCACCGAAGAGACCCCCGGCACCCGAGCGATCATTTCCACGCCCGTTGATGAAGAACGAAACGAAGCTATTCGATGATAAGGCTTTTACCGGTCATCGCGGCGGGCTGGGGCAAGCCCATGAGCCGCAGGATGGTGGGCGCGATATCGCCGAGGCAACCATCCTCGCGGAGCGTCAGGTTTGCGCAGCTCTCCCCGTAAACCACCAGTTCCACCGGGTTGAGGGTATGGGCGGTTTGCGGGCTGCCGTCGTCCTGCCGCATCTGGTCGCTGTTTCCGTGGTCCGCCGTCACGATGACCCGACCGTTTACCTGGTCGATGGCCTCGAGCAGTTCTCCCACACACTCATCGACTGTCGCGCACGCTTGCACCGCCGCTTCGAGCGAACCGGTATGCCCGACCATATCAGCGTTCGCAAAATTCACCACGATGAGCCCATATTTACCGCTCAGAATGGCTCGTTTGGTGGCATCGCGGATCCCGGCTGCACTCATTTCCGGCTTCTGATCGTAAGTCGACACCTCTTTCGGACTCGGAATCATCTCCCGGTCCTCCAGTTCGAACGGCTCTTCGCGGTAATCGTTGAAGAAAAACGTGACGTGCGGGAACTTCTCGGTCTCCGCACACCGGAACTGTGCGATACCGAGATCTGCAACAAAGCTGCCGAGGATGTGCTTCATCTTTTCCGGCTTCCGGAAAATCACATGGTCACACAAGCCTTGCTGATACTCGGTCATCGTGGCAAAGAAGAGATCGAGCCTGTCTCCGCGGGGAAACCCTTCGAAAGCGTCGTCGATGAAGGCCCTTGTCAACTCGCGGGGGCGATCCCCGCGGAAGTTACAAAAGATCACCGCGTCTCCGTCACCGATACTCCCGATGGGGCTACCCGTTTCATCGACGATGGCCGTCGGCACCACAAATTCGTCGCCGTTCCGGGAATCATCGAGGGGGTTATCATAGTAGGACTGCACCGCCTCGGAGGCGCTCGCAGCGGTATGCCGGATATCGCGGCCGGTCAGGCAGTTATAGGCCTTTTCAATCCGCTCCCAACGCAGATCCCGATCCATCGACCAGAAGCGACCCGTGACAGACGCAATCCGCCCGATCCCGATCTCCTTCATCCTGCGCTCGGCCTGCGCGATGAATCCGAGGCCAGTCCGCGGACCCGTATCGCGACCGTCCGTAAAAGCATGGACAAACACCTCCGTCACCCCCGCCTCGCGACAGAGATCAAGGATGCCGTAGAGGTGCGTGAGCATCGCATGCACGCCCGCATCCGAAACGAGGCCGAGGAGATGCAGACGTCCACCCTGCTTCGCTTTCGCAAAGGCCTCCCTGAGAACGGCATTCCCCGCTACCGCACCGGTCGCAAAAGCCTTGTCGATGCGCACCAGCTCCTGGTCGACGATGCGTCCAGCCCCGATATTCTGGTGCCCGACCTCGCTGTTTCCCATGACCCCCGCGGGAAGGCCGACATCAAGGCCGCAGGCCTTCACTTCCGTGCGGGGCCAGCCGTCGGAAAGAGCATCGGCAACCGGAGTCGGCGCGATCCTGATCGCGTTGACAGAGTCGTGCTCGGGGTTGTGGTTGCTCCCCCAACCGTCGCGGATAATCAGAACTACGGGTCTTCTTGGCATGAACTTTGGCAGGTAAAATGGTCATCGGACACCTACCGTCCGTTATGGACAGAGGAGCCTTCCCGCACTTAAAAGAGATACAACAACGCAGTGACAAGGCGATAGCGGAAGAGCAATCACCGGAGAACTCTTGACTTGCCCCCCTCCCTAAACATTTTCAGCGCCTTCATCGCGAGCGGGGGCACCGTCTCGCACGCCAAAAACAGCCATGGCTGAAGGCTTGAAAGACACCCTAAATCTGCCGCGTACCGGTTTTCCCATGCGAGCGAGCCTCGCACAGCGGGAGCCCGACCGGTTCACGGCCTGGGACGAGAACTCCCTCTACTCCCGGATCCTCGAACATCGTGCCGCCGCACCCGCGTTTGTGCTGCACGACGGTCCGCCTTATGCCAATGGAGACATTCATCTCGGGCATGCCCTCAACAAGGTGCTCAAGGATCTTGTCGTCCGGTACAAGAGCATGCGTGGCTTCAGAACCCCGTTTGTTCCCGGATGGGACTGCCATGGACTTCCCATCGAACAGCAGATTCTCCGTCAATTGGGCGACCGGATTCACACGATGGATCCACTGGAGCTGCGCAAACTCTGCCTCGAATACGCGCAGGACTGGATTGACCGCCAGCGGGAACAGTTCAAGCGGCTCGGGATCCTCGCCGACTGGGAGGAACCCTACACAACGATCGATCCGCGCTACGAGACCGGCATCCTGAAGGTCCTCCTCGCTCTCGCCAAAAAGGGCCTGGTCCGCAAAGGCCACCGCGCGGTCCACTGGGACTACGTCTTCCGCACAGCCCTTGCGGAAGCCGAGATCGAGTACGAAAAGCACACCTCGCCATCGATCTACGTGGCGATGCCCCTGATTGATCCACCATCCGTTGCGGCGCTCGGAGGGCTCAAGGATGTTGCGATCGTTATCTGGACGACGACGCCATGGACAATGCCGGCAAATCTCGGCATTTCCCTGCATCCGGATTTCACCTATGTCGTCCTGCGCACGGCAGACGGACGCCATTTTCTCATCGCCGAGGGCCTTCGGGAAAAATTCGAGAACGACTGTGGCCTCGAAGGCACCGAGGTGGTGGCAAGTCTTTCTGCAAAGGAACTCGAGCGGAAGCACGCCCGGCACCCCATTTTCCCCGATCGCACCAGCCTTATCATGCTCGGGGAACACGTCACCCTGGAGCAGGGCACAGGCTGCGTGCACACCGCTCCCGGTCATGGGGCAGACGACTTCAGGATTGGCGCGGAATACGGACTCCCCGTTTTCTGCCCGGTTGACGACCAAGGTCGCTACACGGATGAGTATCCCGAGATGGCGGGCGAATTTGTCTTCGACGCCAA
>CAZVQJ010000190.1:0-4874 GCA_964629165.1 uncultured Puniceicoccaceae bacterium | reverse complement strand
GCGCGAGCTTGCAATCGGCGGAACCGCCGTGGGTACCGGGATCAACGGACACCACGCATTCGCGGCCAATTTCTGCGAGCTCCTCAACGCGCAGGTCGGGACCGCATTCGGTGAAGCGGAGAATCATTTCGAAGCCCAGGCTGGTCGCGACGACTGTGTCGAAGTTGCGGGGCACCTCGCCACGATTGCGGGCAGCCTCGCCAAGATCGCTCATGACGTCCGCATGCTTGGCAGCGGGCCGCGTTCCGGGTTTGGCGAACTCTCGCTCCCGGCGACGCAACCGGGCAGCTCCATCATGCCCGGCAAGGTCAATCCGGTGATGAGCGAGATGCTGGTGCAGAGCGCGATCTACACCCAGGGCATGTGCCAGATCGTCGTCAATTGCGGCCGCGATGGCCATTTCGAGCTCAACGTCACGATCCCGCTGATCGCAAAGTCGTTGCTCGATTGCATCACGGTCCTCGGCAACGCCGCACGCACCTTTGCCGAGCAATGCATCGAAGGCGCCGAGGCGAACGTCGAGCGCTGCGAAGAACTTGTTGCCCGCTCCCTCATGCTGGTGACAGCGCTCAATCCGCACATCGGTTACGACAATGCCTCGCGGGTCGCGAAGAAGGCTTTTGCCGAGAACAAGACCCTCCGCGAAGTTGTGCTCGAGGAAGGGCTCCTCGACGAGGCAACGCTGGATGCCGCCCTCGATCCCATGACGATGGTGACGCCGGGTGCTGATTAGCGAGCGGAGAAGGTCCCTCTGCCTCCTTTCGACCGAACCTTCACCTCGGCTTAAACGGCCGCCGGCCTTTCTCATTCCGCCTCAAGCGGCTGGAAAACCGTATCCATCGAAGCCCGCTCGAAGCGGGTATAGTGGTGCGACGGGAGAACCGCGAGGAACTCCTTGCCGTACGGGCGGTGCACGACGCGGCTGTCGAGGAGAGTAATCGTGCCCCGATCATCGCGGCGGCGGATCAACCGGCCAATTCCCTGGCGAAACTTTACCAGCGCATCCGGCAGCGTCAGCTCCTGAAAGGGACTTCCCCCACGGTCGCGACACCATTCCGCCTTCGCTTCGGCGATGGGATGCCCCGGATTTTCGAACGGGAGCCGGGTGATGATGACCTGTGAGAGTGCCGGACCCGGCACGTCGATGCCCGTCCAGAAGCTTTCGGTCCCGAAGAGGACACCGTTGCCATCACGGGCGAGATTCCGCGCGAGCTCCTGCCGCGACCCGTCACGACCCTGCTGATAGAAGGGACGCCCGAGAGAGCGAAAATGAGGCGCGAGCACACGTGCGACCTCGATGAGATCAAAATAGCTGGTGAAAAGGACGAGGGAACCGGCCCGCACGCGCTCAACGCAGAACCCGATCATTTCGATCAGATATTTATGGTCGAGACGAGCCTCGCCGCGCGTCGGTTGCGGGGCGTCGGTGGCCACAAAGACCCGCATCTGGCTTTCAAAATCGAAGGGTGAAAAGACCTGTTCGGCCGGGTATCCGGTTGCACCGACTCGTGCCTGAAAACTCTCCATTGAAGATCCTTCGGCCAGCGTGGCACTGGTCATGATGACACTCGTCTTTCGCTTGAAGAGGTGCTCACGGAGCGCTCCCGAAACATCGATCGGGGCCGATCGGAGAGTGACGTTGGTGCGGTTCCGGCCCGTTCGTTCAACCCAGTATACCTGGCTTTCGTCGCCCAGCGTCAGACATTCCCTGATCCCTGCCAGGAAGCTGCCAACTTGCCCGCGGGTTCCCTGGATCTCGTCGCGGGGAGGGCCATCCTCGAGTTGGGCCGCAAGGTCGCCGAGCCCTTTCTGTAACGCCTGAAGTGGGGGCAGGAGGACTGCGGATGCCCAGTCTTCCTCCGTGCACCGGACAATCTCGCGTTTACTCAGGAGACGCTTTCGAACTTCATCGAAAAACGCTTCCCCGGCCTTCCGTGCATCCCGCACAAGGCCATGGTGTTTTTCCTGCCCATGCCGCACAAGCAGGCCGCGCGCCCGGCGACCGGGACCCTTTGTGCTGTAAAGCCGCGCAAGAATCCGTTCGAGACCATAGGAGCTGAGGCGCTGGCCGAAATGGTCCGCTGCCACCGTGGGAACCCGATGGGCTTCGTCGAGAACCAGAAAATCATCGGCGAAGAGCACGCCCCGCTGCTCGCCCCGTGGTTGCTTGCCGGCCCCGATAAGGGCGAAGAGAAGCGCATGGTTGGCCACGACGAGATGGGAACGGCGTACTTCCTCGAGAGCGCGCCGGTAGAAGCAGATGTCGGGGCGGCAGTTCCGCCGGTTGCACGAGTGACCATCGGCATTGACCCAGTCCCAGACCTCCGGCACGGGCCCCGGGTTGAGCTCCTGGGCCAAACCGGTTGTCGTCGTCTGTGACCAATCGGCGAGGCGTTCCAGTTCGCTCATCTGTGCGTTCGGAAACAATTCGGTCTTCGTTTCGATCGCCTGTGCCAGTCGCGTGCCGCAGAGGTAGTTGCCGCGCCCGACATACAGGGCGGTCCGGAATTTGGCGTACGGTCGGAGAGGTTCGATGCCCTCGAAAAGGCGTCGGCAGAGTTCCAGATCCTGATGGAGAATCTGTTCCTGCAAGGCGATCGTATGCGAGGAAACGACCATGGGTCGCTCGGTCTGTTGGGCGTGGACGAGGCCCGGAAGGAGGTAGGCGAGGCTCTTGCCCACACCGGTTCCGGCCTCGAAGAGCAATGGCTCGTCTCGTGCCATCGCCTGCGCCACCGCGAGGGCCATCGTGCTCTGTTCGGCGCGGTGCTCGAGACCGAGTTCCTTCACGAGCGGTCCAGTCGGCGAAAAGATCGATTCCACAAGGTCGGGGAGGGCGCTCCCGGGGCGACGACGCTCCTCTCCATGGCCGCAGGGTTGCGCATACGCCTCATTGATCCCGATCATCGCGCCGACTATGAAGTCCGCTGGCGCTCCTGCAATGTCAGAGCGCGGGATTGACATCCGGGGCACCGAACGAAACCACTCTCCCATGGCCGGAGTCGGAAAATTGATGAAACAGGCAGCGAAGATGCAGAAGAAGATGCAGGAGCTGCAGGATCAACTCGCTCAGCAGGAGATGGTGGTGCAGAGCGGTGGCGGTGCGGTAAGCGTCACGATCTCGCTGCAACAGGAGATCCGGAAGATCGAGCTCGACCCGGAGTTTCTGAAGGAGGACAAGGCGTTCGTCGAAGAAACCCTCCTTGAGGGCGTTCGCTCAGCCTACGAACAGTCCAAGGAAAAAAGTGAAGAAGCGATGACGGCGCTCGCGGAAAGCCTGCAGGTGCCGGGTCTACCCAGCCTGTTCTAGTCTCATCGGTCGCTCCTCGTGACGCCCGCCTTTGAACATCTTCAGGCTCTCCTGAAAAAGTTACCTGGCCTCGGTTACCGTTCGGCCGAGCGGCTCGCGCTACACCTGTGTGTGGAAAAACCGGCTTCTCTGCCGCCCCTCCTCGATGCGCTGGAACAGGCCCGAGCGGTGATCCGGCGGTGTGACCGATGCGGTAACATCGCAGAGGATTCCCGGTGTGCGGTCTGCGAGGATCCGCGGCGGGATGACCAGCTACTCTGCATTGTGGAGCAAGTGCCCGATCTGGTCGCAATCGAGCGTTCGGGGGCCTTTCGGGGCCGTTATCATGTGCTCCACGGCAAACTTTCCCCGCTCCGGGGGATCGGTCCAGAAAACCTGAATATCGACAGCCTCTGCACCCGTCTCGATGAGGAACCGGTGAGCGAGATCATCCTCGCGGTCTCGAACGACATCGAAGGGGAGGCGACCTGCCATTACTTGCAGGAAACCGTTTTCAAGGGCCGTTCGCTGACGATCAGTCGAATCGGATTCGGACTGCCGAGCGGGGGAGGAATCACGTTCGCCGACGCCACGACCCTGCGGAGCGCACTCGAGGGCCGAAAACATTTTTGACGAGACCGGACACGGGCCATAGTCGGCCTCACCGGCTCACTGAAGCGAAAGCACCTTTTCGCAGAGAGCCTCGACGGAGAATGGTTTGAGGAGGATTTCGGCCCCTCCAATCGCTTCGCATTCGTCACGCCAGACTTGGGAACGGTCACCCGTTGCCACGATCACTTTCGGAGCGGGCAATCCCTTGAGGGAAGGTTTCCGGCGGAGGTTGCGGACCAGTTCGATCCCGTTCTTTCCCGGCAGGTGGAGATCTACGAGGACGATATCGACCTCCGGATGCTCGAGCAGACTAAGCTCGGCTTCCTCCGCCGAAGCGAAATGGGAAACCTTGATGCCGACGTATTCGAGTGAGCGGGTCAGCACTTGCCGAAAGGCCTCGTCATCCTCGACCACGATCGCGGTGCGCTCGTGAAGAAGCGGGTTCCGGGCGGGTTCGATCGACCCTCCCGGGCGAGTGGATTGTCCGCCGCTTTCCTGGAGCGATAAGCGGACTGTGAATGCGCTGCCATTGCCCTCGACACTGGCGACTTGCACATCTCCCCCCATCAGGCGGCAAAGCTGGCGACAAATCGTGAGCCCCAAGCCCAGTCCTCCGAAGTGGGTCGAGTTTTCCTGTCCCACCTGGTGGAACTCATCGAAAATCCGCTCAAGTTCCTCGGCCGGAATCCCGGCACCGGTATCACTGACCCTGAATTCGAGTCCATGGACGCCGGCGTCGTTTCCCGGACGGGCGAGGGCGTGGACAGCGACCGTTATGGTGCCGTCGTGGGTAAACTTGTTCGCGTTGTTGAGCAGACTGTTGACCACCGTGCGGATGCGCTTGGCGTCGCCCGAGAGGAATTCCGGCACGTCCTCGTTGATGCGCAGGAGCAGCGCGTTTCCTTTCTCGGTCGCCGAATTCCGGTAAGCGTCGACACATTCTTCGAACAACTGCGCCGGAGAAAAATCGGTT
>CAZVQJ010000189.1:0-5072 GCA_964629165.1 uncultured Puniceicoccaceae bacterium | reverse complement strand
TGACCGGGAAAACCGGATTCTTGTTCAGATCCCAGCCATTGTTCCCGGCACCCGCGATGACAAGTGCGTTTTCCGCCGCCGCCCGGTTGATGACATAGGTATAGCTCGACGCCCCTCCGCCAATGAATGAACAGTTGATGACGCGCGCTCCCTGGGTGGCAGCGTAATAGATCGCGGTTCCGGCCGCCGAGGTGCTTCCCGCCCCCTGTCGGGAGAATGAGACCCCGGCGAGAATCTCCACGTTCCAGGCGACCGAAGCCTTGCCGTAGCCATTGTTGCCACGGGACCCGAGGATGTTCGCGACGTTCACCCCGTGTCCGGACCCACGATGAACATCGCCGCTGTTCGTGAACGCGTCGTAGCCATTCACGTCGTCGATGTAGCCATTCCCGTCATCATCGATTCCATTGTTGGGAATCTCGCGGGTATTGACCCATGGGGTGATGTCCGGATTGTTGAAATTAACCCCTGTGTCGACCACGCCTGCGACCACATTGACGCGGTCGTTGATGGCAGCGTCGGTGAGGATGTCCCAGCCGAGTTCCGGGGTCGTCTTGCGGAGCTCCCACTGCCCCGGGTAACCGGGATCGTTCGGCACTCTTGTCGGCCAGATAACGCCGTTTTCAAGAACTTCCTCCACCTCTGTCACACGACCGAGGTCTTCCCGGAGCCGCTCGCGCCCCTCGAGGGTTCCTTCCGGAAATCGGAAGGTCCAGAGCCCGATCGGCTCGATCGCACGAACGACTTCCGCCCCGAAGCGATTCTGCAATGTCTGGACGGCGGAATCATCGCCGGGTTCGACGCGAATAATCCACTCGTCTGCCACTTCGATGACTTGGGCGATGCGTTCCCATTCGCCGCCCGCACCGGCTCTGAATTGCTCTTCCACAAAGATGCGGTCAGGGTACTGCGGCGATTGCCCGATGACGCGACGAACAAAAATTCCGTCCGCCTGTTCCTGAACCTCGGACTCGAAGGTGGCTTCCAGTTCAAGGAATTCGTGTTCAAAAGGGAAACCGGCAACGGCAAGAACTTGCTCGTCGCTCGTTTCCGAAGGTTGTGTCCTCGCCAGATTGCTCGCTCCGGGCCTCGTGGGCGAATCGGCGGGTTCCGAGGGAACCGCTTCCGAGGCCATTGGATCGCGATCGATGGATCCTGGGTCCTCCGGTTCGAAGGCTGAGCGGCCAAACCAGAGACCGACTCCAAGCACGGAAAGGGTGAGAATAAAAAATACGCTTCGGCGCTTCATTGAAGGTCCAAATTAAGGTGAGTGTGTGTGATGTGGTTCACTCCACTTCATCGGACAAAAAAAAACGCCCACCAGATCGGTGGGCGGAATTTACATCAAATTTGACGCGCCTAGGGGATAGCCTTAGGCGAGTTTACGGGAACGACGGGTAATGCCGAGGCCGAGCAGAAGTGCAATGGCACCGAAACCGATCGTTGACGGCTCAGGAATCGCGATCGTGTCCGTGAAGCTGGTCTGCAAGAGGAAGAGACCATCATCATAGTCGATCAACTGCGACTCGCGGTCATCCACGGCGAGCAACCAGTATTGGTCGTAGGTCGTGATGATGTTGAGGCCGACCTGCGTCTGCACCACATTGTCGATGGCGGTGAAGACATAGAACCGGTTCGTGTTCGCCATCGTGTCGCGGGGATTCCCGACATAACCGGCGCCGCCCGCATCTTCGTGCCAGAAGGTCAGGTCGTAGCCACCGCCGTACTCATCACCAGCAACCGAAATGACGTCTGGATTTGGCGGGAGCGACCACTGCTGCGTGGGATCGTTCGGTGCGCCGGCATTGTTCAGATTCTGATACTGATACAGCGTCGTGTCACCGGTGGCGCCCGTCACGTCTTCGACCCCGAAGAAGTTGAGGTCGTTGCTCTCGTTGCCGATGTAGGCGACATTGAGCGCGGACTGGATGGTGATGTGGGTCGGGTTATCGATCCGCGTGAAATCAATCTCGTTCGCCTGGCCGGTGCCTCCCGGAGCTGCGTAGCCCGGTGCCGAAACAATCGTGCCGGTGGAGGAATCACCGCCATCCCAGCCGAACGTGAACGAATTGTAAGCGTTCGCGGAATCGCTGAAGAGGGACGTGATGTCGTTCGTAAATGCGGCGGAGATAGGTACAAACGGATTTCCCGGAACCGGTTCCGAGACAACCAGTTGACCGGACACTGATCCGGCGATACCCCCCGCAAGCATTACGGAGATGAGTTTTGCTGAGTTTTTCATGGCTAGCTTTAGGTTTAAGAATGCGACAGAGCTCATATTTCTAGGTAAATACGCATATTCGTCAACCGCTGATAAAGTGAATCCCTGAGTCATAAGGGAGACTGATGCGTCCAGCCTAAGGGATAAGGATTGTCTCAAGTGCCTGAAAGATAAGCCTTTATAAGTACTCTAAATTCTGAATTTACCCTATTTTGATTACGAAAACACCCTATTTTCGGCCACGGCAACACCTCCTCTCCGCTGGATTTCATTCGGATTTTACTAAAAAGGATTGCACATTTGAGGCCCGCGCCTGGCGAATCCTGCGGGCCCAGCCCCTTCCGTCGCGCGAACCGTCCTCAAGGGCGGTCACATCAGCCGCGCATCCGGCACCTTCGTCCGATTCCTCGGAGAGCCTTCAGAGGCTTCGGCGGCGCGCTCCTTTGTCGTCGGGGCGGAGGGACTCCGGCGTGGCATAGGCGGGTGTGTGGGAACTCTGTCGAGGCGGTTGCCTTCTCTCCGGCCGCTCGCGAAAGTGCCTCCCAGTATGTCGAACCCGGACCCCTCCCACATTCGTCTGCGCGGCGTTCGCCAGAACAATCTGAAGAACCTCGATCTGGATCTCCCCTTGGGAAAGCTGATCGTGGTGACTGGGCTCTCCGGTGCGGGCAAGTCGTCCCTCGTATTTGAAACCCTCCATGCGGAAGGCCAGCGGCGCTACGTTGAAACGTTTTCGCCCTACACACGGCAATTCATGGACATGCTGGATCGGCCCGACGTCGATGAAATCGAGAATATCCGGCCGAGCATTGCGATCGAGCAGAGCAATACGGTGCGGACGTCCCGATCGACGGTCGGGACGATGACCGAGCTCACGGACTATTTCAAAGTATGGTTCAGCCATGTTGCCGAACTCTTCGACCCGATCACAGGCGAAGCGGTCGAGGACGACAATCCCTCGACCATCTGGACGAAGGCGCTGCAATCGTTTCCCGGAGTGCGGGTCCTTGTTTCTTTCCGGATCGTTCGCCCGGAAAAGCTGCCGTGGAGCGAGATCTTCGATTCACTTTCGAGCCAAGGCTACACCCGCGTCGTGATCGGCGGTGAAATCGTGCGCCTGGAACGCGTCGAACCTACCGAACTTTCCGGGGACGCGGCCCTGCACGTCATCCAGGACCGCGTCAGTCTGGTTCCGAATCAACGCACACGTTTCATCGAGGCGAGTCAGACGGCCCTGCACTTCGGCCAAGGGGAACTGCACCTGCTTGCCGAGGACGGCGCCCGCGTGCTCGCCCATTATTCGGAAGGACTGCATTCCCCCGGGTCCGACCGTCGGTTCCAGGCGGCCTCTCCCAATCTCTTTTCGTTCAACTCTCCGGTGGGTGCCTGCGACGCCTGTCGGGGATTCGGGCGTATCATCGAAATCGACGAACGTCTCGTGATCCCCGACGAACGCCTGACGCTCTCGACAGGTGCGATCCGGGCCTTCCAGGGCGCCGTCTACTCGGAAAGCCAACGTGACCTCTTGCGCGCCTGTAAAAGAGAAGGCGTCCCGACGGACATTCCCTTCCGCGAACTCTCGCCCGCCTTTCGGCGCTTTGTGATGGAGGGCGATCCCGATTACGGGCGTGCGAAAGACCGCGAATGGCCGCATGCCTGGTATGGCGTTCGCCGCTTCTTCGAGTGGCTCCAGTCCAACAGCTACAAGATGCATGTGCGTGTATTTCTTTCCAAATACAGGGCCTATGTGCGGTGCCCGGCCTGCGAAGGGACGCGCCTGAAGCCGGACGCCCTCAACTGGAAGTGGTGCGGGCACCGACTACCGGATCTCTACAACCTTTCGGTCGCGGCGCTCCTCGCACTGATCGACGGGGAGCGTGAGACGGCATCCGGTGACCATCGGCTCAGGCTCGCGGTCGACGCGATCACGACGCGCCTTCGTTACCTCGATCAGGTTGGCCTCGGATACCTCACTCTCAACCGCAGTTCACGCTCGCTCTCCGGAGGAGAAACCCAGCGGGTCAACCTGACCTCCTGCCTCGGAACCGCCCTCGTCGATACGCTCTTCGTTCTCGATGAGCCCTCCGTCGGCCTTCACGCCCGCGATATTGACCGACTGATTGGCATTCTTCGCCGATTGACGGATGCGGGGAACACGGTGGTGGTGGTGGAACATGACGAAGCGGTCATGCGGGCCGCCGATGTTCTCTTGGAAATCGGTCCGGAACCGGGCAAGCGCGGGGGGCACCTCTCTTTCCAGGGCTCGCTTCCGGAAATCGTGAGGGCGCCCCATTCCCTCACCGGCGCATATTTGAGCGGTAAGGAAAAGATTGCCAATCCAGCAAAGCGGCGACCGGTCGCGGATGATCCGCGAAGCTCCTGGTTGCGACTGTCGGGGATTTCCAAGCACAATCTCGACCGGCTCGACGTAGACGTTCCCCTCAACCGGTTCGTGGCACTGAGCGGGGTGAGCGGATCCGGAAAGTCCACCCTCCTCGACAACGCCCTCCATCAGGGATTGCTCGCGCGGGAAGGCCGATCGGTCGATGATCCTGCGCGTATTGATGCCATCAGTACTCCGGAGGATCTCGGAGAGATCGTCATGGTCGATCAGTCGCCAGTGAGCCGCACCCCTCGATCAACCCCGGTGCTTTTTGTGGACGCATGGGATTCCATTCGCAACCTCTTCGCCGCCACCGAAGAAGCGCAGTCGGCGGGCCTCAATGCCGCGCAGTTCTCCTTCAACAGCGGTGTTGGCCGGTGTGATCACTGCCAGGGTCTCGGACACGAGCGGATCGAGATGCAGTTCATGGCCGATGTCTATGTGATTTGCCCGATCTGCGATGGAAAG
>CAZVQJ010000188.1:0-5182 GCA_964629165.1 uncultured Puniceicoccaceae bacterium | reverse complement strand
GTTTCGGTTGGGTGGAAGGGATCGACGGGACCTGGCACCTTTCGCTTTTCATCGAAAACGGCCGTGTCGTGGATGAGGGCAACTATCCGCTCAAGGCGGGCTTGCGGGAAATCGCGCGGGTCCACAAGGGCGATTTCCGGCTGACGGGCAACCAGAACCTCATTATCGGGCGGGTTTCCCCCGAGGAGAAAGACCGGATTCAGGCGCTGGCAGAAGAGTTCGGCCTGCTCCGTGGCCTGAGCGGAAGTGGCGTGCGCCGGAACTCGATGGCGTGCGTGGCGCTGCCGACATGTGGGCTGGCGTTGGCGGAATCGCAGCGTTACCTGCCGTCCCTTGTGACGGAGCTGGAAACCGAGATGAAGCGGATCGGCCTCGAAGAGGATGAGATTGTTGTGCGGATGACCGGCTGCCCGAACGGCTGCGCCCGGCCGTTTCTCGCCGAGATTGCTTTTGTGGGCAAGGCCCCGGACAAATACAACGTGTACCTCGGTGCGGCCTTTGACGGCTCACGGCTCGGTAGCCTCTATCGGGAAAGTGTTCCGGGTCCGCAACTGGTGCCCCTCCTCATGCCGTTGCTGAAGCGCTACCGAGACGAACGCGAAGAAGGCGAACACTTCGGTGATTTCTGCCTGCGGGCAGGAATCGTGACGCCCTACGAAGCGGGGACAAATTATCACGAGGTGATGGCCGCCGAATAGGTTCCCGTTGCCGCGGCCGGAACCTAAAGCGTCTTGAGCAAACGCATGAGGTCGCTGGCATAGTCCGCAAGGGTGCGCAAGGGAACTGCCGCGGCCTCCCTGGCGAGGCCGCGCCGGCGATCGTGGTGGGTGAGGACGGCAAGAATCGCCTCCCGTAGCGCGGGACCGGTGGGATCGACCTGGAGGCATCCGGAACCGCGCGGAATTTCGGCCAAGGCACCCTTCGCAGTCGTGATTACGGGTGTGTGGTAGTAGAGGCTCTCATACACCGGGAGACCGAAGCCCTCAGAGGAGGAAGGGTAGACGGTGAGGTCCGCCGCGAGATAGGCGCGCTGAAGGGATGTGGCGGAAAGCGAACCGTCCCAGAACACGGGGCGGCCGGCCTTTTGGAGGGCATCCACTCGCTGTGGGAAATCAGTTGGAAAACCGCGGTTCAGCATGCCGATGAAGCGGAGTTCGAAGCGGTGGCCTTGGGCCCACAGGGATTCGGCCGCCTCGAGGAGAACCATCTGGTTTTTCCGGGGCTCGATCGTTGAGACGCAGAGGAGCCGGAGTGGACGGTCAAGCGTCGGCGGCGGTGTCTTCGCGGGGCGGGGTCCGAGGTGATCGATCCGAAGCCCGAGGGGAATGGCTTCGACGCGCGCATCAGAGCGAATGCCGAGGGTTTCCCAGGATCGGAGCAACTGCCGGCGAGAATATTCGGAAACACATGCAACGGCGGAAAATTTGGCGAGACTGGCAAGATATTCGGGAAAGCGTTTAATGGTGTCGGGAACGCCCCAGTGTGGATGCTCAAAGGCGATGGCGTCATGGAAAATGGCTACGTCGCGTCGGTGGACGAGATCCCGGATTGAAGGAAGCGCCCTGCGAACGTTGTCGTCGTAGAATTCCGGGACGATGAGCGCATCGCCAGGAGGCAACGCCTGGTTCTCGAGGAGCGGGGCGAGAAGATGGACCGTTCTCCCACGGAGGCGCTGCCAGGCGCTCCAGTGGGCGCGTTTGCGCCGGGCATCGTCCCGCCGATCAACTTCATCGAGATGGCGACGCTCACGGGAATCGAGTCGTCTCCAGCTCCGGGCATACTTGTCATAGGCGACACCTTCCACTTCTCCCGTTTTGGCAAGTTCCTTCCAGAGCCCGCGCGCCACCTGCTGGATGCCAGTTTGGGCATGACTATGACTGGCATGGGTGATGTCGAGATAGATCATGGACGGCAGTGGCACCGGTGAATCGACCGCAGGTGGTAGAGCCAGACGGAGATCCGGCGGCGGAGACATGTCACGGTTGGAGCGGGTTCTCGGTGGGCAGACCAAAGCCCTCGGCAGTGAGTTCGGCAATACGGTCGACCCAGTAGGACTGCGCGTAGCGGTCGGGCATGCTGCCGATCACTGCATGGGTAAGCTGGGGCAGATACCGTTCGAGGTAGGCGCGTGACCGGTATTTCCGGGTTAGCGCCATGAACGGGAGCAACCGGGCAACGTAGGCGGAAGGGGTGTGCCGATCCTCGAGCTGTTGCCGCGCCGCGATCCCTCGTTCGTAGAACGGTGCCGGCTCGGCCGAGAACTGGAGCAGGGCGTCCGCCAGCTCTTCGCATTCGGTCGCAGCGTCGGCGGCGATGCGCACCACCACTTCGTCGGACAAGCTGGTATAGAAACCATTGTCGGAAACAATCGCGCACAAGCTGTGACTCCAGATTCGGAGGAGACCACCGGACGCTTCTCCGAGGGAGGGTCGCCGGAGGTTGAGGGCGAGGTCTGCGGAGGCAAGGATCTGGTCGATCTCGTCTTCTTCGAGGAAACCGTGGAACCGTACACGTTCGTTCAAACGATGGGAAGCCAGTGTTCCCGCGAGGTCAAAATCGAGCGAGAGTTCGCCAAAGAGATCTAGTTCAAACCGATCGCGCAGATCCTTCCGGGCGAGGGTGGCGAGGATTTCTTGAAGGCGACGGTTGGTGCCATGGATAAACCCGAACATGACGAGACGCAGTCGCCGTTTGCGATCCCATGAGCGGCGGTGGGGTGCCGGCAAATCCGAGGCCTCCCGATAAGGTAGGGGTAGGGCCGCCACGGGAGCCGGTGTGAGCGCCCGGATCTGTTCGATGGCGGCGGGGTTGTGAATGATGACACCGTGGGTGCCGCGAAGCGCAGACGCTGTCAGGGGAAAGCGTTCGACGAGCCTGCTGAGCGGCGTTTCTCCGCTGAGGTGGGATCGTCCTTCCGCGGCGGCATCGTCTCCTCCGGCCTCGGCGAGGAGGGCGAGGTAGCGACCGGGTTGATGGCTCTCGACGACGAAGCGCATGCGCTGTGTTTCGTGGAGGTTGATATCGTGCAGGACGACGATGCCACCGTGGTGCTCGGCGTGTGCGAGGATGGCGCTATGGAAGCGCGCGTCATTGCCAATTTGATAGACCGTGAAATCCCGGAAATTGATTTCGGGCCATGGCAGGTGCTGCCCGCTGCCACTCGAGACGGCGATACCGTTGGGTAGTTCGTTGGGATCCCATGACCTCTCGGACGACCAGACCTTCACCTCTGCGCCGGCCTCCTTCAGCCAGGGGATAACCCGTGCGCTGTAATTGGCGATATCGGTCCGGGCGGGCGGGACGGGACTGAACCAGTTAATCCGCATCGAGAAGTGTGTTGATGACATGTTCCCAACTGATCCCCAGAGAGCTGTAGTGATCCCGGGCGTTCACGCCGAGGCGGCGGCATCGCGCGGGGTCGTCCCATAGTTCATCGAGGACTTCCGCCAATGCTTCAGGCGTAGGTTCGCTGATCCGGCCGGTTTCACCCTCACGGACGAATTCGAGGGGTCCTCCGGAATCGGTGCAGGTGATGACCGGTTTCGCGCTGAGCATGGCTTCAAGCGTCACGTATCCATAATCTTCATCGAGGGGAGGAAAGAGGACGGCGAGGGAACGAGCGTAGAGGTGCCGCTTCGTTTCCTCCGTGATCTGGCCGAGCCACTGCACGCGTTGATGCACGCCAATCGTCCGGGAGAGGTCGTTGAGTTCCCGCAAATAGCCTGGGTGATCGGGACTACCCGCAAAGATGACCTCCACGGGTCGCTTCGTGTGGGCCAACGCCCGCAGCACCAACTCCTGCCGTTTCAGCCCGCAGAGGCGGCTGGGGTAAAAAAAATACCGCTCTGCTTCCCGCGTGTAGAACTGGTCCGCATGGGCCGGAGGATGATAGAGCGCGCGGGCCTGATAGCCGGTATGGCGCTCGAGGCGCGTGGCGACATTCTTCGAGTTTGCAAAGAGGGCCCGCGCTTCCGCGAGAAGTTGCCCCTCGAGTTTCACGACCGTTTCGCGCACATCGCGTCCCTCCGGAAAAAACGCGAGATCGGCATTTGGCGTTTCCCAAAGATCGAACAGCGGGCGTTGCTGGTGGAGAATCCAGAGCACCTTGTGCGGGTGGGGGATGTGGTAGGCGGGAAACTTGAGCCCGATGACCCGGTCGATCTTGACGCCATTGGACTCGGTCAAATCGAGCAGCCGGCAAGCGAGGAGATGGTCGAGCAGCTTGGCGGGAGGATACCAGCGGAACGGGATCGCGACGAGATTCGTCTCGTGACCGGCTCGCTGCAACTCGGAGACGAGATTGTCTGCGTGGATTTCCGCTCCTCCGCGGACAAAGGGAACTTGCGTGGTAACAACGAGAACGCGCATTTCAAAAGATAAAAAGGGACCTGGATCTACCTATCAGTGCTCGATCGCAATGGCGAACTCCGGGTCGAGGTCGCTCTCCAGTTGAAGCCAGGCCGCACGGAGCTGTCGCAGGATGACCTGGGCATGTTCGAGGGCGAGGAGGAGGAATCGGGTCCGGGGGGAGTGCCGGAAGGCCGCGAATGGGCGTGGAAAACGAGCAAAGATATTCACCTCGACAGCGTGCCATTTCAGGTGGGGCCAAGCTTCCCGCGCGGGGTTCAGGATATTCGAATCGATCGGAAGAGTTTCGAGAATTCCGAGCAACCGTGAAAAGACCGGCAAGGCACTTTCCAGGACGGCGGCTGCGTCTGCGATCGCCATCGGTACGGCATCCTCCGTTCCCCTCGGCGCAAGCTGGTCCCGGGGAAGAGCGGCCGGATGGGAACCTCCTCTTCCCGCCGCGATCCGGGCAAAGCGGGGTTCCATCGCCTCGAGCAGAGCCACCGTCTTGAGGACGGCACGGCTGGCTTGTTGTTCCACCTTCTTCTGCAAGCGGACGCGCGGGATATACGCCATGAGGGGATGCTTTTCCATGCGGCGCTCGTGGAAGTGCCAGCCTTCGCGGATGAGCCACGCGAGCTCCTCCCAGTCCGCGGAATGAGCGAGGCTGCCGTCGAGATGCAGGAGCCGGGTGAGGTTGAGCGCGAGGCTGGCCTTGTTGGATGCGCCGAGCGTGAGGCATGCCCGCATGAGGGTTTTCAGATCCGCCGCCGCCAACGGGCGGGCATCGAAAATGTCCATTTCCGGATGCATCCTCAAGGTTGGGTCGGGAGGG
>CAZVQJ010000187.1:0-5276 GCA_964629165.1 uncultured Puniceicoccaceae bacterium | reverse complement strand
TGAAGGACAATGGCGGGCAGGGGCACGAAGCGCTCATGAATGCGCGGAACCTGTTGCTCGGGGCGGCGGCCGAAGATCCGATGTTGATCAATGTTCGTCCAAACGGGCAGGAGGATTCGCCGCAGTTGCGGGTCGAAATCGACAATGAACGGGCGGCGGCGCTCGGGCTTTCGATGAGCGAGATCAACGATACCCTCGGTGTTGCCTGGGGCGGCCTTTACATCGACGACTTCATCGACCGTGGTCGGGTGAAGCGGGTGTATATGCAGTCGGAGGCCGAGTACCGGATGCTTCCGGAGGACTTCAACCAGTGGTCGATCCGCAATTCGCGGGGCGAAATGGTGCCCTTTTCGGCCTTTGGGCGGACAACATGGGATTACGGTTCGCCGCGGCTCGAACGTTATAACGGCGTGCCGGCAGTGCAGATCCAGGGGGAGGGCGCACCGGGGGTGAGTTCCGGAGATGCGATGATCGAGGTCGAGCGCCTCGCCCGGGATCTTCCCCCGGGCTTCGGGATCGAATGGACGGCGACCTCGTATCAGGAACGGCAGGCGGGCGGGCAGACGACGATGCTCTACATCTTTTCCCTCCTGATCGTGTTCCTCGCGCTGGCCGCCCTCTATGAGAGCTGGAGCATCCCGACGGCGGTTCTTCTGGCCGCCCCCCTCGGTGTGCTCGGCGCCGTCCTGGCGAGCATGGCGCGTGGGATGGACCGGGACGTCTACTTCCAGGTCGCGATGCTCACGACGGTTGGCCTGACGAGTAAGAACGCGATTCTCATTGTCGAGTTTGCAACGATCAACCTGAAGAACGGGATGCGCCTCGTGGAGGCGACTCTCGCGGCGGTGCGTGACCGGTTGCGTCCGATCCTCATGACGTCGCTGGCCTTCGGGATGGGGGTGGTGCCGCTCGCAGTCGCCTCAGGCGCGGGTTCCGGTGCACAAAATGCCATCGGGACGGGCGTCATTGGCGGGATGGTCGTGGGCACCTTCCTCGGGATCTTCTTCGTTCCGCTCTTCTTCTTCGTCATCGAACGCCTGTTCATCCGGAAAAAGCCAGGGCAGATCTATGAATAAGCGCTTCATTTCCACGGCTGGTTTCATCGCGGCGGGATTCTTCGCCGGCTGCTCCACGCTCGCTCCGGACGTGCCGGAAGCGAACGCGGAGATTGCGACGGAATGGCCTCTCGTGGCGCAGGCACCTGCCCGCGGCGAGGCGCCTTCCGGCCCATTCGTGGCCGATATTGGTTGGCGCGACTTCTTCGCGGATCCCAAGCTGGAGGAGCTCATTGCGCGCTCTCTCGAGAACAACCGGGATCTGCGCGTGGCCGTCCTCAATGTCGAGCGGGCTCGTTCCCTCTATCGCATCCAGAGGGCGGACCGCCTGCCTTCGGTCACCGCCAGTGGCAGCCTGTCCCGCAGCGGCGGCGAGAATCGCGCAGTCGTCGCGGACTACCGGGCTGAACTCGGAGTGGCGCAGTTCGAGGTCGATTTGTTCGGCCGGGTGCGCCACCTCAGCGAAGCCGCATTGCAGGCCTATTTTGCGACGGAGGAGGCGCAACGCAGCGCGCAACTCACGCTCATCGCCGAAGTTGCCAATGCCTATCTGACGCTCGCGGCGGACCAGGAACTGCAGCGGATCGCCGAAGCCACTCTCGAAAGTTTCGAGGAGGAACTCGCGCTGACTCGCCAGCGCCACGAGCTGGGGGCGGTGTCTTCGCTCGAACTGAGCCAGGCGCAGACGATCGTGCTGCGGGCGCGCGCCGATACGGCCCAGTTCTCCGGGCAGGTCGCCCAGGATCTGAACGCCTTGCGACTGCTCGTCGGCGGCCCGCTGGAGCCGTCACTCCTGCCGGAAGCCTTTGTGCCGGAGGTAAGCGGAATCGCCGCGCTTCCGGCCGGGGTGCCCTCAGAAGTGCTCCTCCGTCGACCGGATGTGCTGCAGGCCGAACACATCCTCCTGAGCACAAGCGCGAGCATCGGTGCGGCGCGGGCGGCGTTCTTCCCCTCGATCACCCTGACCGGTGCGGTGGGCAGCGCGAGCGACGAACTATCCGGGCTTTTCGGGAATGGGAGTGGGGTGTGGAGTTTTCTACCGCAGATCCACCTGCCGATTTTCGAAGGAGGCAGGCTGCGGGCCAACCGGGATGTCGCGGAAGCCGACCGGGATATCGCGCTTGCCCGCTATGAGCGCTCGATCCAGGCGGGATTTCGCGAAGTGGCCGATGGTCTCGCGCTCAGCTGGACGCTCACGGAGCAACAGGAGGCACTCGAGGCGATGGTACGCGCGGCGGTGGAGACCCACGCCCTCTCGGAGGCGCGCTACCGTTCCGGTCAGGACAGCTACCTGATCCTGCTCGACGCCCAGCGCACTCTCTATAGTGCGCGGCAGGCGTTGGTGACAACCCAGCGCGAGCAGCAGGTCAACCGGATCAACCTCTACAAGGCTCTCGGTGGAGGCTGGAGGGAGGAAAGCTCGTGAGCCCGGCGGACGAAAGCCCCGGCTTCCGTTCCCCCGAACATGCGGAGGCCCAGCGCAACCGGATTCTCCGGGCCGCCGAACATTGCTTCATCGAACATGGGTTTCATGCCGCCAGTATCGCCAATATCTCTGAAAAGGCGGGGATGAGCGCGGGGCTGATCTACCGCTATTTCGAGAACAAGAACGCGATCATCCTCGCGATCATCGATCAACAGCTGAAAGAGAGGCGTGCGGACATCGCCAAGATGCGTGCGGACTTCGATTTCGTCGGGCGCATGGAGGAGATGTTCGCCTGCTGGCAGAAGTGTGACGGCAGCGTCATGAACCCGGCCCTCTTTCTCGAGATGAGCGCGGAAGCGAGCCGGGAGCCGCAGATCGCGCAGGCATTGGCACAGGCCGACAAATTGACCCGCGCGGATTTTCGCGAATGGTTGAAAAGTCGGGCCGAGGCGCAGGGGCTGGAGGTGTCCGACCAGGAGGTGCGCATGCGCGCGATCGCGCTCCAGTGCTTTATCGAAGGTCTTCTCGTGCGGGCGATCCGGGAACCCGATCGGGATATGTCCGAACTGCATTCAGCGGTGAAGTTGTTCCTGTCACACTTGCTGTCGTTCAAAGATAGCTGATGTTGTCGCACATGCGATTCTTCATCCTATCGGCGCTAGCCTGTTTTCTGCCGCTCCTTCTCTCCGCCGAACTGAAGTTCAGCCTGCACGCAGCGGAGAGGATGATTCAGGGGGATGCGGTCGTTATCGACCTCGTCGGTATCAATGCGAGTGATCGGCCGGTTGACTTCAATGCCCCACCGAGTCTCCCCCTGACAATCTACGTGGGGACGGAGGTTCATGCGGGCGAGATGCACGCCCTGCAGTCGACTCCGGCGACGGTTCCGGCATCTGGTTACCTGCGCGTCCAGTACCGCCTCGAACTGCCCTTCGAACGCGCCGCCACCGCGATCGTGGAATCGCACACGCCCGATGGAGACACCTTGCGAACAGTGCTCGCAATCCCCTCGCCGGCAGGTCCGCCGATGCCGCCTTCGGCCGCAGGCGTTGGATCGATGGCCGCCACCGACGAACCGGCCGCCACTCCCGCCCCGAACCGGGTGCCGGGGAGGACCGGAGGCGCATTCGCAACGATGGCGTCGGGAAACGAAACGGGCCTCGAGCGCAGCTTCGCCGGGCGGCTCGGACTCCATGAGCCGATGTATTTCGTCTATGGGAACGAGGATCTCGGCGCGAAGTTCCAGATCAGCTTCAAATATCGCCTCTTCGGTCAGGCCGTCTTCAGCGAAACAAAATCAGCATCGTCATTTCAGTTTGGATACACCCAGCGTTCCCTCTGGGACATCGACGGTGCATCCAGTCCGTTCTATGACACGAGCTATATGCCGTCCCTGTTTTTCGAATACGCGAATGCCCGGCCGGAGTCGGGGAACGGCTGGTTCCACTGGCTGGGGACCCAAGGCGGCATTCTCCACGAATCCAACGGCCAAGGTGGTCCCGCCTCGCGGAGCCTGAACACGGTGTTCGCCCGCTCCGCATGGGCCCTCGGGCCGCTCGATAACTGGCATCTGCTCGTGGTGCCGGAGGTTTTTACCTACGTCGGTGGCCTCTCCAATAACGAGGCCATCCGCGATTATCGGGGCTACGGTCAGGTCACCGTCACCTTCGGCAAGGGGGACGGCCCCGCCCTCAGCTATACCGGCCGCTCCGGTCGCGATTTCGAGAACATCACGACCCAACTGGATCTGACGATCCCGTTCACGACGCGGTTCCTCGATTTCGGCACCTATTTCCTCGCGCAGTATTTCGACGGCTACGGCGAGAACCTCCTCGATTACGACGATCGCACCCGCTCCCTCCGCTTTGGCATCACCCTCGTCCGGTGAACAGCCGCGCCTTCGCCGATGGGAGGACCGTGCTCCCGCACAGCCATGTGGGGAAGCACATTCACACCCTCTCCATGTGCCTGGCGTTCTTGAGCGCAGCGGGCGTGAACGTTTCGCACCTGGCTATCCGCTACATGTAGTCTTGATCCGCAGGATGCTCCCCGCTCATCCGGCGCTTTCGGAGAGGTTTCGCCGGGAAACCCGAGCAAACCGTCCAGGCGGGCACGTCTTTCGTGACGACCGAGCGGGCGCCGATAACGGCCCCTTCTGCAATCGTGACGCCGGGATGGACAAACGCCTGGGCCGCCACCCATGCCTCGTCGCCGATCACGATCGGCTTCGTGATCAATGGAAACCCAGGCATCTCGAAATCATGCGTGCCCGCGCAGAGATAGGCACCCTGCGAAACGACCGCGTGCTTTCCAATCGAGATGCGTCCCTGCGCATACAGCGTCGCTCCGCTTGCGATCCCCGCTTCGTCGCCAATCGACAGGTTCCATGGTGCCCAGATTTTTACCCCCGGATAGATATGCGTGTCGCGCCCGACCTCCGCCCCGAAGCACCGCAATAACCAGCCACGCCAAGCATGGAGCGGGGTTGGTGACCAGGCGAACAAGGTGCCCTGGACTACGTTCCAGAATACCCGAGCAAGCCGGTTGCGGAATGAAAAGCTCGGACCGGTGTGGGTGTCCTGATTGATCCTGGTGGCGGGCGAGGGCACAGGAGGTACTCGAGAGGGAGCAGGCGTTGGGATCAATCCCGAAGATGAAGAGGAACCGCGAATAGACGCAAATAACGCGAAAGCTTGGGTGACGAGGCTCGGGCGACGAAGGGTCCTCACGCCCGGCCGCTGCGCGGCCTCAAGAACGCGGAGGCTTGGGTGGCGAAAGGCACGGGAGATGGGAGC
>CAZVQJ010000186.1:0-5318 GCA_964629165.1 uncultured Puniceicoccaceae bacterium | reverse complement strand
TCGAGGTAGCGCTGCACGACCGCCCGTCGGCTTTCGACATTGAGTTCGAGGCGATTGATCTGTTGCTGGATTTCGCGGGCCTCATCGGCCCGACGATAGTATTCGGCCCGGAACTCTGGTCGCAGTTCGTTGAGGGAAACGACGGCCTTGAAGACCGGGCGGTTCCCGACCAGCAGCCTGCCCTCGCGATCAAAGATATTACCGCGGGGACCCGGGGTGAGGATGCGGCGGTAGTTCTGCCGGGCCTCATTCTCCCGATGATCGCGGAAATGGAACAACTGCTGGTAACCGAGACCTGCGAGCAAGTAGAGGAGAAGGAGGACAAACAGCCCGTGAAGCAGAATGAGGCGCGACCGGGGAACATGCCGCTTCGGATCCTGCGTGTCCGGACGTAGCTCGGCCTTGCGGGCTCGCTTCTGCGCGGGTTGAAACTGGTTGCGACGGGAATGCAACAATGGCACGGCGCTACTCTCGGGATTCGCTCGCCAGCTGCCAAGCCGGAAGCCGAGGAGAAGAGGATGAAAGAGAGGGGAAGCCGTCCGGGCGCGATCGTCGAAGAATGCACCTAGCGGTCACAATTTTTCCGGTTGCCAGCCGAGGTCGGCGAGGAATCGTTCCTGGAAACGGCACCACCACCCCGCAAGAAGGGCCACCACGACGGCGGACAGCGAGGCTTCGACCAAGGCCCGCAGCCAATAGCCGCCGATGTTGAAGCTGGAACCGGAGAGGGAAAGACTCCAGAGAAGGATCGCGAGGAACTGGACGGGAGCGGCGAAGGCGGCAACATGCCCGGAGTTCTGCGGTTGCAGCCGCGAGCGCATGAGCAGGCCGACCTGCCAGAGCAGGCAGAACGTCACCAGCGTGGCTCCGAGAGGGACCGGTCGATATGCTCCAAGGACGAAGGCGAAAAACAGGCAGAGGAGGAGGCCGGGGGTCGGTCCGAGGAAAAACGCCGGGAAAATGATGAACAGGATATCCGGGTGAATGGCCACGTTCCAGGATGTGAGCGACTGCGAGGCGGTGTGGAGGATGAGCCAGAGTAGATAGTTCAGGACCGCCAGCACAAAGACGATTTGTGAGATTTTCATGGCTCCGTGCTTCCCGCCGGATCCTCATTGTCGACCAGCGGTATGAGGACAGCGACCTCGCGAAGCTCCTGGAGCCGGGGGTCGAGGCGGACGCGCCCAGATTGAAACAGTCCGCTCTGTTCCGGTTGGAGGTGTTCCAGGAATCCGAGCGTGAGGCCGTCAGGGAAGACGCCGCCCAAGCGTGAACTGACGACACGGAGTTCATCCTCGAGGTGCACGTCGGGGGGAACGTTATCGAGGTAGGCGCGGGGAGCGCGCAGTGGCTGATTGTCTCCCCCTTGGAATTGCACCGGCCTGAAGTCGCCTTCGAGGTGAGCGGCCGCCCGGAAGGTCGGGCTGGTCAGGATCTCGACCACCGCGGTGTAGGTATGGACTTCGATCACCCGCCCGACGACGCCACCGCTGTAGACGACCGCATAACCTTCCTCAATGCCATGAAGGGCGCCCTTGCGAATGACCAGTTGCTGCCACCAAGCGTTCATGTCCCGCCGAAGGACCCGCGCCACTTCATAACGATGATCGGGCAATCGGGGGAGATCGAGAAGGGTCTCAAGGCGCACAACCTGGTTTTCGAGGAGCCGCGCCCGCTGATTACTCAATTCATAACTTGCATTGAGCCGTGCGAGATCCACTCCCACCGCAATCAGCTCATTCTTCGAACGGCTCCGTTTCGACCAATAGTCCTGCAGGTCTTCAAGATAAGAAAGGGCGGCCCAGCTGGGTGCCTGAAATTCGAAGAAGCTGACCCGTGCAAACGACTTGAAGATCAACGGGGTCAGCCACCAGAGAAAGAAGAGCCCGGCAGTCATGGCCAACGCCTTGCCCTGGACGGTCAGCTTACGCGCCATGCTTCGTGATCAGAGAAGCGCGGTGCGCGGGTTTCAATGGCAAAGCAGCGGGAGATTGCGGTCGGAGCCCGCATGGTGAAGAGGACGCCGCGACCGCAGCCGACGAATCGTTCACACCTTTGCCTTGTCGAGCCACGGAAGGTTGTTGAGGACGACGCCGGTCCCGTGTGCGACCGCCGTGAGAGCGTTTTCCGCAATGATCACGGGCAACCCCGTCGCATCGCTCAACATCCGATCGATGTTGCGGATGAGAGCGCCTCCTCCGGCGAGCACAAAGCCGCGATCGACGAGGTCGGCCGAGAGTTCCGGGGGACAACGTTCGAGTGCGTTGCGGACAAGATCAACGATCGATCCGATCGTATCGGCAAGAGCTTCGCGGATTTCCTGAGAGGAAATGTGCAACGTCTTCGGAAGGCCCGCGACCGAGTCCCTTCCCTTGACCTCGAGCGTCAGTTCTTCATCCAGCGGGGCCGCACTGCCTATCTTGGTTTTGATCTCCTCCGCCGTGCGCTCGCCGATCATCAGATTGTAAGCGCGCTTCATATAGCTGACGATGGCGGCGTCGATCTCGTCGCCGCCGACGCGAATGGATTTGGTGTAGACCACACCGGAAAGGGAGATGATGGCTACTTCGGTCGTGCCGCCGCCGATATCCACGATCATGTTTGCGGTGGGTTCCTCGATCGGCAGGCCCACCCCAATGGCCGCCGCGACGGGTTCCTGCAGGAGGCGGACTTCGCGTGCGCCAGCATGGATCGCGCTTTCCCGAACGGCGCGGCGTTCGACCTCCGTGATCCCGCTGGGAACGGCGACGACGACGCGTGGCGGAACAAAGCGCACCGAGTGGTTCACCTTCTGGATGAAATAACGGAGCATGGCCTCCGTGATTTCGAAATCGGCGATGACCCCATCTTTCATGGGGCGCAGGGCGGTGATGCTGATCGGGGTGCGCCCGAGCATCCGTTTCGCTTCGTCTCCAACCGCCACGACCTCGCGTGTTTCGTTGTTGATCGCGACGACGCTGGGCTCGCGCAGGATGATGCCTTTGTCGCGAACATAGACGAGCGTGTTCGCGGTTCCGAGGTCAATGCCGATGTCGTTGGAGAAAATACCTAGCATATGTTTTGAGGAAGAAGTCGGAGAGGCCCGCGAGTGAGCGCTAATCTTGTGACTCGCAGGTAGTTGTCAAAGTGAAAGGGGGACGGCCGCTAATGCCGCCGCGGGTTCGGGCGCGTTTGCATCCGGTCGTTGTGTCACCGGTGGCATACGGATCATTGACAGGCTCCTCATCCGGCTGGATACCGATGCCTTTTGAGGGATTCTCCTAAAATTGTGCGAAATTTTCGCGGCACTGGCCGAAGTATGCAGAGCGGGACACGTCGATGCGCGTCCTGCTGTATCTCAGGCCCCGATGACTCTGCCGCACCGCACCGCGATCTTTATGCACCTGCGCCCGCTCGCCGGGTTCGGCATTTCGCTTTTGCTCGTCGGGATCGCCATGCGCTCGACCTTCCTGCATGAGCGGGAGAGCATCCTCGGTTCCCATGCAGAGGTTCTTCGATCGGAGATCGTCTGGGCGGAGGGCGAGCTTCAGCGCCTGGTCGAAGAAACGGAATTTGCCGTTACGTTTTTGTCTCAGTTTGCGGGAGAGGAGGCGTCGGGCACATCGGAAAGCCGTGATCTGGAATCGGTGGCGTCGGTCCTGCAGCGTTCCCTCCCGGACCTGCGGAGGATCTGGCTCCTGTCGCCGGGGGCTCCTCAACCCCTTCATGGCGTCGAGGCGGAGGGGGCCGGTAGGCAACCGGTGCTGCCCCCTGAACGGGCGGGCACGGTCTTGTTGGCCTCCGATGGCGCGGAGGCTATCCTGCGGGTCTGGAGACCGGTTACCTCGCCCGACGATACGGGCTCGGGGCGCATTCTGGTCGAGCGCACGCTCGATGACTGGATCGAAGGGCTGGGCGACAAATCGTTGTCGCTGATTGCCGATTCCGGGTTCCGATCGGAGGCTCCCGTTGATTTCGTGCAGGCACAGGCGGAATGGGAGGAACTCCGTTCGCGTCTCGATCCTGCCGGCCGGCAGAACGTTACCTTTTCCAGCAACGCTGAGCGCATTCTCGGGGTGGCGGCGCTGACCGTACCGATCGCACAGGGACCGGAGGAGACGGCTCTTTTTCAGGGCTACCTGCTCGGGGTGCGCCCGGATCCCCTCGCCGGTTCTGCCCTCACCCTCATCGTTGTCGTGATGGGGGCGGGAGTGGCGCTGATTACCGTTCTCATTGTGATCCTGTGGCGCTGGCGGCATCGTTTTTTCACGATCGAAAGGTCGTTGGAAGGACGCGTGCACGAGGAGCGTTCGCGCTTGGCGGCGGTGATGGATCGCCTTCCCGTCCCTCTTTTCTTCAAGGACTCGGAATCGCGATTGACGATGGTGAACGAGGCCCTCCTGCGCTTTCTTGGCTCCAGCCGCGAAGATCTCCTGGGCAAAACGCTTGCCGACCTGCTCCCGGAAGCGGATGCGAAACGCCTCCTGTCATGGGATGATCCGCTCATCGCGACGGATGACGGTGTGGCCGTTCAGGAAACGTCGATGATAAATCACTACGGTGAAATCCGTCGGGTTTCGATCATGGTCGCGCGGGGCGGGGATGCGTTTGGCGGACAGGGCATTGGTGTCGTGATCGACAATACGGAGGGCGTGAACGCCTTTGAAGGGATGGAGGAATACCTGGATCTCATGACCAAGGTGACCTCTCAGGTGCCGGGTGTGGTCTTCCAGTTCAAACGGCGTGCCGATGGCACCGTCTGTTTCCCCTGGGCCAGTGTGGGGATTCAGCAGATTTACGAGGTGTCGCCTCTTGATGTGGAGGAGGACGCGTCCTGCGTCTACGAACGCATTCATCCGGAAGACCGGGATCGATACGAAGCATCCGTTTCCGAATCGGCGGAGACGATGAATCCGTGGAAGCACGAATTCCGCTATTGTCGGACCGATGGTGAAGTGCGGTGGCTGCTGGGAAGTGCGCAACCCGAGCAGGTGGGGGAGGGAAGTATCCTGTGGCACGGTTTCATTGCTGACATCACGGAATTCAAGCAAATCGAAGAACAACTTATCGTGGCGAAGGCTGAGGCGGAACAGGCGAACCGCGCCAAGAGTGCGTTCCTCGCGGCGATGAGTCATGAGATCCGAACGCCGATGAACGGCGTGATCGGCATGACCAGTCTGCTTTCCCAGACCTCCCTGAGCGAGGAGCAGGCCGGGTACGTGCACACGATCCGCCATAGCGGCGATGCCCTTCTTGTCGTCATCAACGACATTCTGGATTTTTCAAAAATCGAGTCCGGACGCCTCGAACTGGAAATGATGTCGTTTGATTTGGCGGAA
>CAZVQJ010000185.1:0-5319 GCA_964629165.1 uncultured Puniceicoccaceae bacterium | reverse complement strand
AGTGCGACATTCCTGCTTCCCTTCATCGACCTGAAGCTGAGCCAGCAGAGTACCGTCCTCAGCTGGGTCACCGGTGCACGCATCGAAACGAACCTGGACAGCAGCGATGCGCTTGAACTCGCTCGCCTGGGCCGCTTCAACGCCAGCGACGACTTTGTCATCGGCCGCTTCTACGGGGGGTTCCGGTTCTTTATCGATAGTCTTTCCCGCAATCACGAGCTACTCGCCAACGGCGCCTACATCGCCTCGCTCGGCGGTGACCGGCTCCCGGCGTCGTTCCTGTCGGTGGCGGGCGGGCATAGCACCGTGCGCGGCTATCGTTCGGCTGCGGTTTCGGGCGACAACAGCGCATATGCACAGTTCGAATACCGATTTCATGCGCTTCGCACGCTTGCTCCTCAATCCCGCTGGGGCACAGCCATCGGCTTCTTCTACGATATCGGTACGGCAGAGAATGAGGACGCCCTCATTTTTGAGGTTGACGAGACCATCAGCTCCTACGGGATCGGCCTGCACGTGAATTACGGCCGCACTCTCCGCGGGAGCGTGGAATACGCCGTTACAGCCCAGAACCTGGTCACGCCCTCCGAGCAGACGAAATCGGGCGACAGCGAGGTCTATTTCAAGGGGTCCGTCCGATTCTAACCCCAGTTGCGCAAGAGATGGCGGCCCCTTCGAGGGGTTCATGCGCGTTTCCCGAAAAAAGGGGGTTGAAATCCGGAACGGCTTGGATGAGCGTCTGTGGTGGCCGGGTCCTATGCAACGCTGGACCGGTGAATCCCGCCAGGGCCGGAAGGCAGCAACGGTAACCTGGATCCTCGTGTGCCGTAGGGTGCCTGGCCACTTTTTCCTTTTTCTATGGCTTCCGGCGGATATCAGGTCATTGCGCGTCGTTGGCGTCCCCAGTCATTCGACGAACTCGTCGGGCAGGATCACATCGTACGTACGCTCAGAAACGCGATCAGTGGCGGTCGCATCGCGCATGCGTATCTCTTCGTGGGGCCTCGCGGCACGGGCAAGACCTCCACCGCACGGGTCTTTGCGAAGGCGCTGAACGCGGAAGGCGGGCCATCGATCAATCCCGATCCTGCATCGGAGATCAGCCAGGCGATCATGACCGGCAACTGTATGGATGTGATCGAGATCGACGGCGCATCGAACAACTCTGTCGATCAGGTGCGCGATCTTCGCGAGGACTGCCAGTATGCGCCCGCCCAGTGCACCTTTAAAATCTACATTATCGACGAGGTGCACATGCTATCCTCGCAGGCTTTCAACGCCCTGCTGAAGACGCTTGAAGAGCCGCCCGCGCATGTGAAATTCATCTTTGCGACAACCGAGTCGCACAAGGTCCTGCCGACAATTGTCTCGCGCTGTCAACGTTTCGAGTTCCGGCCCATTGCTGACGACGTCATCGTGGAGCGCCTGGAGCAGATCGCGGAAGCAGAGTCCATCTCCGTCGCCCCTGAAGCGCTGCGCTCGATCGCACGCCTTGCAAACGGCGGGATGCGGGACGCGCAGAGCATCCTCGACCAGATGATCTCATTTTGCGGCGAATCGATCGGTGAACAGGATGTGTTGGATGTTTACGGTCTGGCCGGGGCTGGAGAGGTGGCAGGCATCGCGCGCGCGCTCATCGAGGCCAATTACGCTGAGATTGTCGCGTCGGTCGAACGCTTCGCAGAGGATGGGCGCGATTTGTTCCGCGTGCTCGTGGATCTCCAGTCGTTTCTGCGCGAAGCTCTCCTCGATGCAATTGCTCATGCGGGTGAAACCAACCGGCTCGGGAGCACCGTCGCGGTCGAACCGCTCATGCGGATGCTCGAGACCCTGCACGCGAGCGAAACAGCAGTGCAACGCGGGCTTTCGCAGAAGGTGAATTTCGAAGTCGCCCTGCTGCGCGCAGTGGAGGCTGGTCGGGCCCGGGCAATCGACAACCTCATCCGCGAGATTTCCGATCTTGCCGCCCGTCTTCCCGAAGACGGAAAAAAAAAAGCCTGATTCCGCCAGTCTGTCGTAATGGACGCGCGATTGCGCCGTTGCGAATGACGCCGACTGCGGAAGCTTCCGTCGTTCTCTCCGAAACACGCGAGGTCCGTGATGCTCCTGAAGAAGGGAGTTCCGGGACGGAAAACACTCCGCTCGTTCAAGAAGCGCCACCTCCGGTTGCGAAGCCTACGCGTCGAACGCGAAAAAAGGCCGTCGTCGAGCTGTCCCTGGAGGAGGCGACAGCGCGCATTTCGCCTGGCGTCGTGGAGGTTCTGAGAGAGCGCTTGCGGGGGGACTTCCGTGAAGTCAGGCGGTATGAGCCCCGGGAAGTCAGCCGGAAAAATGAACCCGCTATGGCCGCCGGTGACCTGGAGATCGATCCTCCGTTGGACAGTGATCCGGACTTCGATTGATTGGACGGTGGTTCTTCGCGGCGCAGGGATCGGTCCGAACAGGGTGGGGGATGTGGCTTTCCGATCTTTGGATCTTCTCCGGCAACGGTACCATGCATCGTGGTCGGAATCACTGCATCGATCTCCGCCTCGGCCTCCGGGATAAAGAAAAGCCCCCTCGCTTTTCGCGGAGGGGGCTTTGGAAAGCTCATGAGCTGAGGTTCTAGCCTCGCCGTGAGGAGAGAACCCGTTCGATCATTTCGATATAGCTGGCAATCCGGTCCTCCGCTTCGATTGACTGGGCTTCACGGAGAGCGGTGAGGGCGCCATCGAGTCGCTGCTCTTGGGCGAGGAGCTGGCCTTCGGCAATGAACGCCTGGCGAGCGGCATCTTCGTCCTCTTCGCGGCCGGTATTGATCAGCTCCTGCGCGGTGCGGAAATAACCGAGGGCGAGTTGGACGGCCTCTTCCCGCAACGCATCTGCGTCCGCATCCGACACATCATCTCCAGGCTGCCAACGGGCGTGATATTGTCCGAGGCTCAGGAGGGCGCGGCGGTTCATCGGATCAATTTCGAGAATCTGCCGAAGATTCTCTGCTGCTTCTTCACCTTCTCCGAGCGCGATGTTGATTTCGGAGCGGAGGGCCAGCAGCTCGTTCCGCTGGTCGTCCGAAAGGTTGCTGTACACTTCCGTTACTCGGTTCAACAGCTCCATCGCTGCTTCGTAGGCCTGGAAGTTGTTCAGGGTCTCGACCGGACGGATGAAGGTGGCAACAGGTTGGCGATTGGATTCTCCCTGGGAGATTTCAAGCGCTTCCATGTAGGCCTGCGCCGCATCCTCGATCATGTTCTTGTTCATGTAGACGTCGCCGAGGAGCATCATGGTCTGGGACTGGGCATCGCCCATAAAGCGGACGATTTCCAGAACACGCGCCGCCGCGTCGATCTGCTCCGTCTGAATGTAAGCGTTGCTGATCATCTGCCAGATATCCGAGCTGTCGGGATCGCTCTGGAGCATCTCTTCAAAGAGCGCCTTGGCCTCCGAATATCGCTCCTGCTGGAAGAGCGAATACGCGAGGAGAGTACGGGCCTCCCGAAGATTCGGGTCCATCAGCATGGCCTGCCGAGCGGCCGATTCGGCAGAGGCGAATTTCTCCTGATCAAAGTAGATCTTGGAGAGGAGAACGTAGGTGGCCGCTTCGCGATCGCCCAACTGGATCGAACGCACGAAATGCCGCGCGGCAGCCTGGGCATCTCCTCCCGTGAAATAGATGCGGGCGAGGTTCTTGTGTGCCTGGCGGTAGTTCGGGAAAATTTCCACGGAGAGGGAGAGGTTTTCCCGCGCCTTGGCCATGAACTGTTCCGCTTGCGGACCGTCCGCCATCGTGGCCATGCGGAAATAAACGGAGCCGACAAGCTGCGGGATGACCGCGCTATAGGTGCGGTTGCCTTCGCGGCTGACGGCACGCGCCATGTACTGTTCGAGGTGGGCGGCCCCAGCCTGCAGGTTTGGAAGGGTGTCGGACTGGAGCTGCTCCTGAACTGCCTGAATCTCCGTGATGTCCGCGTTCTCAGGGCTGGGCGCGATCTCGGAATCGACACCGTAGCCAGCCACGATCGACTTGATGAACTGGGGGCTGCGGAGGAACTCGCGGATTTCAGGAGTGGAGGTCAGATCCTGCTGCAGGCGTTGCTGTGCCTGTGGCGAGCTTGATGGCTGCTGCGCGAATGCCAGCGATCCGACCCCGAGGGCGGTCAGCATGATGAGGTGTTTCTTCATGAGCTTAAAATGAGAAATGGGTTTTGGAGTGCGTAAATGGGTGCGCTGCTTTCACAGGCGTGTGGTCGTTGAAGGAAGGGGGCTTGGTGACCAGGCAATTTCCGCCAGATGAAGGTGTATCGTGGAGCGAGGTTCGTCGGAGGATCCGCTCAGTTGAGGCTGAACGGGATCCGCTGGCGAACGCGGACCGTGACGGGCTGTCCTGCCCGTTCTCCTGGCCGGAATCGCCAGCGACGGACCGCTCGGATGACCGGTTCCTCGAAGGCCGGGTTGGTGGACTCCAGAATCCGGGGCCGCTCAGCCGAACCGTCTTGTCGAATGAGAAATTCGACATAGACTTCGCCTTCGATCCCGGCGCGCTTCAGCTCGGGGGGATAAATCGGGGCGGGCTGCGCGATCGCCTGCGGGTGGGTCGTCAGGTCCCGCATCTCGTAGATCATTTCTCCGATTTCCTGCGAGAGGTCATAGGTCGGCACCGTGAAATCGCCGCCAGAGAGGCCACTGACGTCTGGATTCATGGCGAGTTCCAGCTGTTCGAGGGTCGGAGGCTCCTGGTCCCGTTCGAGTTCCTCGATTTCCTCTTCCTGGATTTCCTCTTCGGGCGGAGGTGGCGTCTCGAAGAGATCGGGTGGCTCAATGATGCTGATGTCAGCACTCCGCTCCGAGTCCCGCAGCCCCAGAGAGAGCATCTGCGAAATCGGCAGCATGAGGAAGATAACGCCGCCAATGAGGAGACCTGCGGTGAGCGGACTGAGGCTGCGCTGCGTGAGCTCGGGAGGTTGGGTACGATGAGTGGCCATGGCAATACTCCGTCAGTCTTGGTGTTGGGTGGAGAGATTCACCGTGGCTCTCGGGCTGGCGAGCTTGGCTTCATCGATCACCCGGATGAGAACTCCGGCAGGCGCTCCACGGTCCGGCTGGATGATGATGGGCATCTGCCCCTCCGCATTGTTACGAGTGACTTCACCACGCACGCCGCCGATCCCGATGTCGTCACCCCCGTAGAACACGCGTCCGTCGGAGGTAATGGCGAAGAGGAGAGAATTGCGCTCAAGCTGTTCCGCGGTTGTTGCAAACTCGCGCACAACTTCAACACCCGGCTCTTCGACAAACACGGTGGTCACAATGAAGAAGATAAGGAGAATGAAGACCATGTCG
>CAZVQJ010000184.1:0-5329 GCA_964629165.1 uncultured Puniceicoccaceae bacterium | reverse complement strand
TCGACAAGGACGACTTCCGGATCTGGCAGAACTACTTCCGGCTCTCGCGCGTCGTCAAGCGGGGTTGAAGCAGTTCCCGTTTTGATTTCCAGAGGCAGGCTCAGAGGGGCCTGCCTCTTTTTTTGTGTGCGCCCGGCCGGGCGCACGAGCAACAGCGCTCCGCGGAAGATCGGTCAGCGCTGCAGATCACGACTGCGGGCCACCACCTCGGCCCGTTGGAGCAGCGACCATACGTCGTTGTAAGCAGGCAGCCGGTAGGCCTGATCAGGTAGTTCCTGCACGCGTTCCGGAAAGCGCGAGTATTGCAGGTTTGTCGTGAGGTGCACCATCAGCTCGAGAAAGGTTTCGAGGTCGATCAGGATGTGGAATCTCGGGTCGACCAGCTGCTCGCGCACCTGAAGCCGCATGTCGATCAGCCGGAGCAGGTTTTCGAGATCCCGGCGAGCGTGGGCACCCACCCGGTACAGTTCATCCTCTTCAGCTGCGATGCTGAAGAAGCCGTGTTGTGTGCAGAGCCACATGGGTTATTGTCGGGTCAAAGATGGGGTAAGGGGGAGAGAACCTCGGGAAAAGAACGAAAACAGGAACAAAGCGCAAGCTTCTCTTTAGACAGTTATGTTTTTCGCTAACGTAAATCAGCTAAGCGTTGTGGCCGATCCTGCGATACGCTCCTCCGGTAGCCTTTGGGGAAGGGGCGCGCCCTCGGGAAAGGCGGTCTGCAGAGGGCATTTCCGTTGACCCTGCTGGCGCCCCGCATCACTGATCACAGGCTTTATCAGAGCCATGAAGACGTACTACCTGACGACTGCCATCGATTACGCCAACGGACGCCCTCACCTTGGACATGCCTATGAAAAGGTGCTGACAGACGTGGTGGCCCGTTCACGGAGAATGCGCGGAGAGAAGGTCTTTTTTCTTACGGGGATTGATGAGCACGGGCAGAAGATTACGCAAACGGCGGAGAAGCTGGGGAAAAGCGCGGAAGAGCTGACGAACGAAATGGCCCCGCATTTTGTCGAACTCTGTGCAAAACTGAACATCTCGAATGATGACTTCATCCGGACGACGGAGTCGCGTCACAAGGAGGTTGTATGCGCCATCTTGAATGACCTTCACGAGAAGGGAGACATCTACAAGGCGGAGTACAAAGGTTATTACTCTGTTCGTCAGGAGCAGTTCGTGCTCGAGAAGGAACGCCTTGAGGATGGGAGCTGGCCGGAATTGTATGGCGAGGTTGTGGCGATATCGGAGCCGAACTATTTCTTCCGGCTTTCGAAATACCAAGACTGGCTGATCGAATACCTACAGAAGAACGAGTATGTGTTTCCCTACTACAGGCAGAAGCAGGTCCTCGAGTTTCTCAAGGAACCGATCAATGACCTGTGCATTTCGCGCCCGGTGGAGCGTCTCAAATGGGGGATTCGGCTGCCCTTTGACGAAGATTTTGTGACGTATGTGTGGTTTGATGCGCTCATCAACTACATCTCTGCGATCGGTTACGGAACCGAGCGGTTCAAGGAGTTCTGGCCCTGTGATTACCATGTCATCGGCAAAGACATCCTCGTCCCCTCGCACGCGGTCTACTGGCCGATCATGTTGCACGCGATGGGGGTGGAACCGCCCAAGTCTCTGCTTGTGCATGGCTGGTGGCACATCGGCGGCGCGAAACTGTCGAAGAGCAGTGGAATCACTGTGGATCCCATTGAAATTGTGAATACGTTCGGGGCGGATCCGCTGCGTTATTTTCTGATCCGTGAGATGAGCGTGGGCCAGGACAGCGATTTCACCCTCGAGGCGTTTCAGACCCGCTACAACGGGGATCTCGGAAACAATCTTGGCAATCTCGTCAGTCGGCTTCTCAACATGGCTGCCCGGAGCTGCGCGGAAGGCCTTCCGGCGGCGACGGTCGATGAGGAACCCGAGCGCGCGCTGCGGAAAAGCTGGGAGGAGGCGCGCGACGCGATTCTTCCGGCATACGAGGGTTTCCAGTTCCACCTGGCGATGGAAAAGCTGTTTGGGTTCATTACGGATCTGAACCGCTATGCGGAAGCGCGGCAGCCATGGAAGCTTGCCAAGTCGCAGGAGGTCCGGGACCAGGAAGTACTGGCATCGGCGCTTGCGGTGATGGCGGAGGGGCTGCGGCTCGCCGCACTTCTCCTGCGTCCAGTCATGCCGACGACTTCTGATCGTATTGCCGGCTTGCTCGGGCAGGCGCCGGTTGATCGGTGGGACGGCCAATTGGCGTGGGGGAGCGTCCTGACCGGATCGAAACTCGGCGAAAAAACAATTCTCTTTCCGCGCACCGAGGGCAAATAGCCCCTGCGAAGGTTTGGGATCCGCGGCTGCAGGCAGGCGTCCCGGTCAGAGCCACCGGCGGCGGGTCGACTGATCGATCGTGAGGCGGTAATGGTCCCCGGCGGTGCGGCGAACCCGAGCGGAAGCGCCGAAGGCCTCGGAAAGGCACGGGCTCGTCAAGACGCTGCGTTTGGGGCCCGCTGCGAGGATCTTGCCGCTTTTCAGCAGAAGGACGTGCGTGATCGCCGGAACGATTTCCTCCACATGATGCGTCACGAGCACGACGGGAGGCGACTTCGGACGGCGGCAAAAAGCATCCAGGTGTTCGAGAAACTGGTGACGGGCCACCGGATCGAGGCCGGCGCACGGCTCGTCCAGAAAAAGGAGATTTTTTCCTCCGATGAGCGCGCGTCCGAGAAGAGCCCGCTGGCGTTCGCCCTGGGAAAGCTGCCCCCACATTTGGTCGGCGGCGGAGAGGAGGCGGACCTGTCGGAGCACTTTGCGGATTGTCGGCTCCTCCTCGCAGGGAATGGTTTCCCAATGATTGAGCATGCCGCGCCGTCCGCTCGCAATGACCTCGGCAATGGTCTGGGATGCCTCGATGCGGGATTGCAGCGTGTGACTTACCAGGCCGATCCGCTCGCGCATGGGCCGGGCCCCGGCCTGCTCGGAGATCTCGTCGCAATCCTCGACGGTTCCGCGGGTCTCCGGCAGATAGCCGCAGCAGACCTTCAAAAGGGAAGTCTTTCCGCTCCCGTTCGGACCGATCAAGGCCCAGTTCTCGCCCCGCTCAATCGTCCAGTGAATCCCCGCAAGGATCACCTTATCGCGAATCACGTGCAGGTCGCGCACGCGGAGCACCGGAACGTCGCGCAGGTTCATGGCTGGTGGGGAATACTTCGTCAGGCCTTCGCGATACCGGATTCAGACTCGATCCGCTCAATATATTCGCTCACGTTACAGGTCAGGAGCCGACTGCCTCCGGGGCGCACCTCGAGGACCTTGTTCACCACCGGATCGAGAAAATCACGGTCATGGCTGACGAGAATGACGGTGCCGTTGAACTCGCGAATGGCGTCCTGGAGAACTTCCTTGCTCCGGATATCAAGGTGATTGGTCGGCTCGTCAAGGATGATGCAGTTGGCCGGACGCATGAGCATCTTTCCGAGGGCGACCCGGTTTCGTTCGCCGCCGCTCAATACGCTCACAGACTTGTTCTGGTCGTCCTTCGTGAAGAGGAGTGCGCCGAGAACTGCGCGCGGGTTGATCTCCGAGCCTTCCGGAGTGGCGCTCTGGAGCTCTTCGAGGACCGATTTTTTTGCGTCGAGTTCTTCTGCCTGCTGCTGCGCAAAGTAGCCAATCACGGTATTGATGCCGGTCTCGCGGGTTCCGTCCTGGAACGGTTCCACTCCCGCGAGGATGCGGGCGAGGGTGGATTTGCCGGCGCCATTGACCCCGACGACCGCAATCCGGTCACCGTGCGTCAGGTGCAGGTCGAAGTCATGAAAGATGACGTTGTCGCCATAGGCTTTGTGCAGCCCCGTCAGTTCCACCACCTTGTGGCTCGAAGGCGGGGGCGTCGGGAAACGGAACCAGATCTTCTTTTCCTCCCGCTCGGGCTGCACGATCTCGATCTTGTCGAGCTGCTTGATGCGGCTCTGGACCATGCTCGCCTTCTTCTGGTTGGAGCGGAAGCGGTTGATGAATTCCTTTTGCCGTGCGATTTCCTTCTTCTGGTTGTTCGCCGCTTTTCGCTGTGTTTCCAGTCGCTCGCTGGATGCCTTCTCGTAGTGCGAGTAGTTGCCGGCGTAGACATTCAGGTTGCCGAATTTCAGTTCCCAGGTGCGATTCGTGATCGCGTTGAGGAACGCACGGTCGTGCGAAATGACCATGAGCGCTCCCCGATAATGAGCGAGATATTGCTCCAGCCAGTGCTGGGAGAGGATATCGAGATGGTTTGTCGGCTCGTCCAGAAGAAGGAGGGAAGGCGTTTCGATAAGGAGCTTGGCAAGGGCGATGCGCATCTGCCATCCCCCCGAGAATTCACCCGTCTCCCGCTCAAGATCCTGCTCGCTGAAGCCGAGCCCCTGGAGGGTTCGCTCGATCCGCGAGCGCATTTTCGCCGGTTCATGGTCTTCCAGTTCCAGCTCCCACTCGCCGATCGTGTCGATCAGTTCGTAGTATTCCTCGGAAGCAGGATCGAGCTCATACATCTGCTCCGAGGCCGCATCGATTTTTGCCTGGAGCGAAAGCACATCTCCAAAGGCGGATTCGACTTCCTCGTAAAGCGTCTTCCCGTGCACCGCGATTCCGTCCTGAGGGAGGTAGCCGATGGTGGCGTAGCCCGGGCGGTCGACGGTTCCCCGGTCATATTCGGCCTCTCCCAGAAGGAGGCGGAAAAAGGTGGATTTGCCCGAGCCGTTCACGCCGACCAGACCAATCCGGTCATGCGGATGGATGATCGCCGAGATTTCGTTGAAAAGTACTTTCGGCCCGTAGGCGAGGGTGATGTCTTGAAGCTGAATCATGTGTGGGAATCCTCGGTCCAGGAAATATAGAACCGAGCAGACAGAAGCCGGAAGCGCCCGATGGCAACCCTGCATCCGGTCGAATCCGGGCGCGAATGGCGAGGCCAATCAATTTCCGGGAAGCGATTCTTGCGGGTGCTGACGGCCCCGTCGATTCGCTCGGCACGTGCGGCGGGCCGAAGCTTTCCACCGCTGGCGTCGTCCGCTGCCTTGGCGCAAGGCGCTCCGTTGCGAAGGATTGAGGGAAAATTGACAGAAGATCGTTACTTTCGGTTCGATTAAAGCAAGGAGGATGGTTCCCTTCCCCCATTGGCTGGATCAGGTGCTGCAGGAGCGCAGCGTCTTGTTCTCGGCTCCGACCGGGTATCGCGTCAGAATAAAATCGCGGCGCTCGCAAGCGATGCGCGTCCTTGTCGTCCTGGTAGGCTCGCACCTCCTCGTGACCGGGGGAACCCTTGCCTGGATGCATTCCCGCGCAGCGGCGCTGGATCTTTCCGTTCCCTGCC
>CAZVQJ010000183.1:0-5473 GCA_964629165.1 uncultured Puniceicoccaceae bacterium | reverse complement strand
GATTCGAGGTAGGATGTCTGGTCGTCGTCCAGGGGGGTGCTGCAAAGCGCTTCACTGAGCCCGATGATGGCGTTCATCGGCGTGCGGATCTCATGGCTCATGTTCGCGAGGAACGAACTTTTAGCCTCGTTCGCGGCTTCTGCCTGGCGGCGGGCGGTTTCGAGGGAAAGGGACTTTTCCTGCAGTTTCTCCCAGGTCTTGAAGAGTCGGAATCCGGCTTCGAAGGCGATGATGCTCTGGTTGGTGCTCTCGGTGGAAGTTTCTTCGCATTCGATCGCGAGGAAGTAGCTGCTCTCGTTGGTCCCACCCTCACTGAGGAGAACCTCCCGCGCATCGGTCTGAGCGTGGACATAACGCAAGAGAGTGGCCGGAGCATCGACGGCCTCCTCCAGGGGGGACGCATGAGGTTTCGCCCCGGTCTTCCATTGGTAGAGCCAGGATTCTTCGGGGTTCTGAATCACGGCCACGAAAAAGCGCGCGCCGTTCATGACGAGAGTCTCCCAGAAGAGGCGCATCATTTCGTTCTGGCTCAGGCCGAAAAACCGGACGAGGAAGATGCCACTCGGATCAAAGCCCTCCATCCGGTGCCGGGCACGGGAGTGTTCCAGCATGCTCGAACGCCGATCGACGAGCTGTTCCACGGCGAAAAACGCAGCATCGAGGACCGACGGCGGTGCGATCCGGTGTCGCTGCAGAATCGCCAGGAGGCGGAATGTCCTTTCGACCGGCATCCCGGTGAAGGTGCACTGTTCCACGATGCGGATGAACTGCTTGGCAAACGCGTCCGGTTGCTCCACGCAGGCCTTGAGATCTTCGACCATTCCAAGAACGGTTGGTCGGAGGACACCCGGGACGGCGTTGTCGAGAAAGCGGTCGACCTCCGTGCGCACCGAATTCATCGAGAAATCGGAACGGGTAGGGGGAGGAAGCCGCGGCTCGTTTTCGAGAGAATCGACCTGTCGCGCTTCTACCGCAGTGGGCATCCCGCCACAGGACTCGCGGACGACGACGCGGGCTTCCAGGGACGGGACGTCGAGGGCACGGGCGGTTCCTGTGATTTGGGCGTGCAGGTGTTGCACGGCGATAAAACCGAGGTCGAAGTAGGGGACCTCGACGGTCGAGAGCGTCGGGCGGGTCGTTGTGCCATACGCATCACCATCTACCCCGATGACCGCAATGTCTTCGGGAACGCGAAGGCCGCGCGATCGAAGATACGAGCAGACCCAGAAAGCCATGCTGTCGTTGAAACAGGCGATGGCGGTGAAAGTGGTCCGGGACAGCGCGTCGGCAAGCGCCTCTTCCACGGCGGAAAAATTGAGCGCACCGATCTCGAGAGTCCGCGCCGGATCGTGTTGCAGGCCGACTTCCTCCAGTGCCCGGAGGCTGCCGCGATAGCGCTCATGGCCGATCGTTACGTCGGTGTGGTGCGTCAGAAGAATCCGGGAGTGACCGAGTCCCGCAAGGTGCTTGGCCGAGAGATAACCGCAGTGCTCCTGATCGATATTGAAACTGTGAATCGCCTCGCTGGAACGGGCGATGATACAACCCGGGGGGCCGTCTTCGGCCAATTTCTCCAGGGTGTGCAAGAGGCCGGGGTTGGGTCCAAAGCAGCAATAGCCGTCCACGCCCTCACGGATTGTGTGCTCGATCAGCTCTGTCGAAGCGGCGTGGCGCCGCGGATAAAGAAACAACTCACAACCCAAGAGGCGGGCAGCCGCGTGCGCACCGATACTGCAGGCATTGAGAGGACCGTAGTAGAGAAGCCGGGGCATGGCTCAGGGGTTTCCCCGGGGCGAGAATGACGAGCCGATGAGGAGTGATCGAAACACGGAAAACGAGTGAAAACGGTTGTCTGCTAGATCGGCCGATCGGGCGATGACTGTAACAGAACTCGCTCGAAAAACGGTGGAACAGCAACCTCCATTCCCACGCCCGGAGCGCTCGAGGCCAGGGGGTGTGCGGTGGCTTCTGCAAGAAAGGTGCGGTGGATCACGCTCGCCTGTCACGATCCCCGTGAAGAAGTGATACCAGCGAATGATAGCGTTCATGATTATATCTTATGGGGATCATAAGAACTTTACAAATAGCGGAGTTTCTCGCTTTATAGGTTATGTCTCGAATTCTCTCGTCCACGTTGCTCTCGTTCGTACTTGTTTCTCTGCTTCATGGTCAGCGGGTTGGCGACGTATGGATCACCACGCGGGGGGATGCCACCCCCCATATTTCCTATTCGACTGCGACGACGACTTCGTCGGGTCGGATCATTGCCGTTGGCGGGAACGGAAGCCTGATGTTCAGCGATGACGGTGGTTCGAACTGGAAGTACGGTGCCATCGAAATAGAGGGAGTCCCGGTGCGCGGTTCCTACTCCGCGATCTTCCAGGTACCCGGCGGCAACCTCATCGCGGTGATGAGACAATTCGAAGAATCGAGCGTCGGGTTCTTCGACTATCATGTGCGCACGTACTTCCTCACAAGCAGCGACAATGGCAATACATGGTCGAAGTCGGCGTTTCCCCTGCACTATGCAACTTTCGCCGGAGACGGGAGAAGGTACTATGGGGTCAATATCACGGGGTTGCACATGGGGCCGGGGGGACAATTGATCGCCTATGGCACGACGACCGGGACCAATCATCCCGGTGCGATCCACTGGAACATCGGGGGTGCCATCTTCCGGCAGTCCGGCGGCAGCTGGACACAGGCCCACTTCGGCTATGGCCCGGTGGGAAAGGTGACCAATGCCGATGGGCGGGCCGTCGCGGTTAGCCACAACGCGATCCTCGATAGTGCAGATGGCGCCGGCTGGAACGGCTACACGATGCGGGCCGCGCAGGTCGAGGTCGATGGAGATACGATGGACTTTGAGACGAAGGACCGTCTCCGGCTGATGGATATCGAGGTTCTGGATGGCACCTACATCGCCCAAGGCGCGACCTTCGTTCCTTTCGACGACAGTGGTCTGATCGATACGAACTTCTTCGACGAGATCTTCAAGATGAGTTCCCCGACACCGTTCTCCGGAGCGAGGAACTGGAACGCGTATCCGCAGGATCATTACCACGGTCCGTTTGCGAAGGCGGGAGGCAACATTATTTCGGCGGGGCCTGGCGGGGCCTATATCACTTCAGACGGTGGCCCGGGATTCACCCTTGCCGGTCCGGAGGTGCGCGCATGGTCCCATACGATTGCGGTGAGTGGTTCGACCGCGGTCGCGGTGCAGTCGAGTGAGACCGTCTGGAAGAGCACGAACAGCGGAGCCGGCTGGACAAAGGTCTGGGACAAGGATGTCGGCCCGAACCTCCAGATTCTCGGTGTGGTCAACGGCGTCATTTATGCGAGGGCGACGAGCAACGGAAACCTGTGGACGAGCCGCGATAACGGGCAGTCATGGCAGGAAACTGCGGTGGGTTTCAAAGGTATCGGTACGTTGATCGCGGGCGGCGACGGTCGCCTCATCAGCCCCGGCCCCGGGGCTCAGGTGCAGGTCAGCGATGACGGCGGGGCGAGCTGGACGGCGATTGCGGTCCCAACGGGCAGCGCCAGCGCCTTTCTCATGACCAGAACGACGACGGGACGGATCATCGTTCCGGCGGAGGGCAGGGATGTCCAGAATGAGGGAAAGTTCTTTTACAGTGATGACAACGGAGTCACGTGGACGCCGGTGACGGCGGGCCTCGTTTATGGCGAAGATGTCCGTGCGATCGTGCAGACGAAAAGCGGGCGGATCATCGTTGCGACCAACATGGGATCGAGATTCGAGCCGAAGCTCTACTTCAGTGACGATAATGGCGGGACGTGGGCCGTCAGCACCGTGCTGCAGAGCCTCGATGGCCTGGATTCGGCGACGGGTGAACCGGAGACAAAGGTCTTCGAAGCCCTGAAATTGAGAGCTGGCGTGTCGGGCCGCATTGTCGCATTGGGAGAAAATGAGATCCTCACGAGCGACGACGATGGAGAATCTTGGACCGTCAGGATCAACCTCAATTACGAGACCACCGGGCCGAACCTCCATTTCGGACTGAACGATGTGATTCAGGTCGGCACACGCTGGATCGCGGTGGGAAATTACCGCACGCCGTTTCCCCAAAACCGAAACAAACATTTCCTCCTGATCAGTGATGACGATGGAACGACCTGGGGGCAGACCCCGTTTGCGACCAACCAGGCGAACACATTTCTCCGTCACCTCGCGGTCGGCCCGGGAGGACGCCTCATCATCGGGGGAACCAACGCGTCGATTTTTGTCAGTGATCCCGAACCTACTGGTCCGGAGCTGTCATCACCGCTGTCAATCCGCGAAGGCGAAACAGACCTCATCCCGATTGAGCGCCCCGGCGTCGATGGGGCGATCGAGGCTCGCTACAGTGCGGTCGAGCGCACGGCTATCGCGGAGGTGGATTTTGTCCCGGCGGCCGGCATTCTCGAGTGGGAGAAAGACGATCTCTCTCCAAAGATGGTGTCTATCGAGGCGATCGACAACACGAAGGTCGACGGCGAGCGGGAGTTTCTCCTGCAGCTGGTTTTTGAGACTACCGATGGTCTGCTCGGGGAGAGCGAAACCTCTGTATTCATTCTCGATAACGATGCCGGAACGTTCGCGGGCCTGATCTTCGAAAACGCTGCCGGTTTGTATACAACTGAAGGCGGCGCCTCTACCGACATTCGATTTGCGCTCGAAACCAAGCCGACGGCGGACGCCACGGTGACGATCGAGGGACTGGACGCGAGCGAAGGCCAGCTTTCCGAGACTGCATTCGTGTTCACCCCTGCCAACTGGAGTCAATGGCAGACCCTGACGGTCACTGGCGTCGATGATGATGTTTCAGACGGAGACATTACCTACAACCTGGAGTTTTCGATGACGACGGAGGACACGAACTACGCGGCTCTACCTCCCACGAAGATCGCTGTTACCAACATCGACGACGAGCTCTCTGAACAGGAAAAGGAGGCGTTGGCGATTTTGAGCGGCGTGCCCTTTGTCCTCGGAAGCGACCGAACGCTCACGTTCACCGTCCCGGAAACGCTTTCGGGGGTCGCCTTCAGCTCGGAAATCAGCACCGACCTCGTCGACTGGAGTCCTGGTCCGGTCCCGGTTGCGGGGACTCCGGCGAACGGTTTCACGACCTACACGATCACCCTGGATCCGCCCGCACCGGCGTCCTTCGCCCGCATTATCATCACGCTCGAACCGTAGGCCTCGGGGGCGGTCTCTCTCATCTCCCGGAGGGGGGAGATGGCTCGATGCTTCGGAAAGCGGGCTTATCCGAGAAGCCGACGCATTTCCTGCGCATGGCTATCTTCGTCGGCCGCCTGTTCCTCCATCTGCAGCTTGAGCGCAATCATGCCCGCCTTCTCCGCCAACTCGGAAAGCTGCACGTAGTTGCGCACGTCTGACTGCTCGGCCTCGATATCGTTCCTGAGCATATCCTCGACGCGGGTCGGGGGTGTCGTCAGATCGGGAGTGATG
>CAZVQJ010000182.1:0-5478 GCA_964629165.1 uncultured Puniceicoccaceae bacterium | reverse complement strand
AGAGCGCATGACGGTCTGCAACATGTCGATCGAAGGCGGCGCGCGCGTCGGCTACGTGAATCCCGATGACACCACATTCGCCTACCTCAAGGGACGACCCTACGTGCCGAAGGGAGAGGCGTGGGACGCTGCTGTTGAGCGCTGGCGAAGCTTCGCGAGTGATCCGGACTGTGAGTATGACGATGTTGTCAATTTCCGCGCCGAGGACATCGCACCAACGGTTACCTGGGGGATCAACCCCGGGCAGGCTATTTTTATCCACGAAACGGTTCCGACAGCGGGCGAAGGCAAGACGCAGAGCGAAAGGGAAGGCATCGCGGAAGCGCTCGAACACATGGGTTTCCCTGGCGGAAACGCGATCAAGGGAACTCCGATCGACGTGGCCTTTCTCGGATCCTGCACAAACGGTCGGCTTTCCGACCTGAAGGAGGTCGCGCATTATCTGAAGGGCCGAAAGGTGGCTCCGGGGATCAAGGCTATCTGCGTGCCCGGCTCCCAAGGCGTCGGGATGATCGCGGAGCAGCTGGGAATCGACAAGATCTTCAAGGAAGCCGGTTTCGAATGGCGCGGAGCCGGGTGTTCGATGTGTCTCGCGATGAACCCGGACAAGCTGATCGGTAACCAGCTCTGTGCCAGCTCAAGTAACCGCAATTTCAAGGGGCGCCAGGGAAGCGTGACCGGGCGCACCGTCCTCATGAGCCCGCTGATGGTGGCGGCCGCAGCCGTGACCGGAGAGGTGAGCGACGCCCGCGAGGTATTCGGGATCGAGGTCGGCGCATTGGCCCCGGCCTGACCCGGAGGGTTTGAGCGGAGCGGACGAGACGGGCGCGCGCGGGAAAGGGTGATCGATTTTCTCCATGCGCGGGGTGGTCGAGCCGCATGCCCGTGGACGCCTTTGAGAGCCATTGCAACCTGAGATGCCATGTGCAGGCGACGGCCTCCGGTGGAATCGATGGTGTCGATCCGTGATAGGATGGAGTAGGGAGACTGCTATCGCGTGGGGGCGGTGTTTCGATTCTGGTGGATCGATTGCTGCAATTCTAAGCTCGGGAGACGATGAAGACGAAAACCGTGAATCTGATCCTGAACATTTCTCTGTATATGGGGGGGCTGTTTCTAGTCGGAACGGGACTCCTCCTCCAGTGGCGTTTGCCACCCGGAAGTGGTCGCTTGAGGAGTGTCCTCGGTTGGACTCGTCATGATTGGGGCACCGTGCATTTCTGGCTGGCGGTCTTTGTCGTCGCCGCTGTGATTCTCCACCTTGCGATGCACTGGCGCTGGATCTGGCGGGTGGCGGCGGTCCGGAAACGTCGCTGGATCATTCTCGCTGCGTTGGGAACGGCAGGGATCTTGGCAACCTTCTCACGGTTGCCCGTCCGCGATGAACCCCTCGAACGGCTGGAGCCCGAGCGGCGTGGATGGACAGCCGATGAGCGCGAGCATCGTGGCCCGGCGCCGGGCAGGGCGGGAGGCAGGGATGCCTAGTCGCCACCCACAGGAGTGAATTCCCAGCGCTGATCCTCCTCGTTCCAACGCTGTTGCGTGTCCTCGGGAACATATTCGTAGTTTCCGGATTTCGTGTTGTAGGCGCGGGTCGGCTCGCGGTTGACCTCGAACTGAGCGGCTTGCTGTGTCTGGATATTCGCTGCCGTAATCTCGTCGGCGTATTCGTCAGCGGCAATCTCTCCGCGGAAGAGGCGCATCGTGGGGGATGCTTCGGCAACGTCGTCGCTTGTGCAGCCGCCGACAACGAGGCCAACGAGAAGGGAGAGGAGGGAGCACCGGAAAAGGTTCATTCGAAGATCAGGGTAACGCACGTTGAGAGGGTCGCAAGTTCGATGAAATGAGGGCAGGCCGCCCCAGGCCCATGGCAAAGGGGAAAGCTCTCTGCGGAGGCCTTGAGCCGGATCAGTTCTCGGGCTCCCAATGCAGCGTTCCGATCCGTGTGACCGGTCCTGTCATCTGGATTCCGTAGTCTTCCCCGATCGTCAGCTGGATCTCGCCACCGGGCATGTGAACGGTGATTTGATCGTTCACCAAGCCCAGTCGTCGGGCCACCGCCCCGGCCGCACAGGAGCTGCTCCCACTGGCAAAGGTGTAACCGGCGCCGCGTTCCCAGATCTCGATCTGGATGTTGCGCGGATCCAGCACTTTCATCAGCTGCACGTTCGTCCGGTTCGTGAATCGGGGATCGTGTTCGATCGTCGGCCCGAGTTGGCGGACCCGTTCCGCCGAGATTTCGTCCATGATCAGGACACAGTGCGGATTCCCGATCGTGGCGGCGCAGAAGGTGTATTCATGGCCTGCAATCGAGAGGGACTCTTGCAGTGCCTCCCGGCGCTCACCGCTCATGCCGATTTCGTCCGACCAGAAACTGACGACGCCCATTTCCACCTCGATTGCCGCGCGGGGGTCCATGATACGGCAGGTAACGAATCCCCCGGCTGTTTCGACCGTGAAAGGCTCTTCCTGCACCTGTCCCTGATCATACAGATATCGCCCAAAGATGCGCAGGCCATTACCACTTTTCTCCGCTTCACTGCCGTCAGGGTTGAGAATGCGCAGACCAAAATCGGCCACTTGGGAAGGAACGGGACCGTAAAGGATACCGTCGGAGCCCAGGCCATAGTGGCGATGACAGATTTCGCGAACCGTTTCGGGAGCGGGAAGGGAACCGTCTGCCGGAGTCAGCACGAGGTAATCATTTCCAAGGGCGTGATATTTTGCAAAACGCATGATCAGCCGTTACAAGGGCCCGGACTTACCGCGGCGTCAAGATTCCTGGTGGGTTGGCCGAACACGCAAGAGGGTGGGTGCGAGTTCTTTCAACCGTTGGTGCGGTGGGCTTCTGGCTTGGCATCAGTCCCGTTTGACGTCCTCATCGGGATGAATGCTTCGGACAGCTTATGAATCTTGAAACCCGCCTTACCGCCACCTGGCGCAATCGTTTTCTTTTTGTCGCCCTCATGATCATCGGTTTCGCCGCGTGGTTTTTCTACGACGGGCTGGTTACCTGGCCGGCGGAAGCGCAGCGATTTGAGGAGTATGATCGGATCGCGACCGAAATGATGGAGCGTGGGGAAGCCTCAGGTCGGGAATCCCGCGAAGTCAAAATGGCGTGGGAACGTTTTGCGGAAGCGCAGGGCTGGTCGAAAAAGACACCGTCAGAACGCACCGACGAAGATATTCAAGGTCAGTTTACGTGGGGCACGGGGACCGGTCTCGTCGGTCTCCTCTTTCTTGGCTGGGTGCTCTGGCATCAGACCCTGAAAATTCGTGCGGATGACCAGTTCGTTTACAGCGCGCGAGGAAAGCCGGTGCCTTGGGAATCGATCAAGCGCGTCGATCGGTCGAAATGGGAAAAGAAAGGCATCGCCGTCGCAATCTACGAAGAGGCGGGCAAGGAAAAGAAGCTGATTCTCGACGACTATAAATTTGCCGGTGCAGAAGCGATTATCAAGGAGATCGAACGACGCCTGGGGGTGGAGTACACCTCACCGCTCGATGAGGATCCGGACGAAGCCGAAGAGCCGGATGGGGCGGATGCTCAATCGTAGATTCTTGCGAGCGGACGGAAGGAAAACGGCAGCGCCCCCCGTCCCTGTCCGCACGTTCGACGCGTTGCACCCGCCATTTACTTTTGGGTATGGATCTCGTCTGCCTTGTGCCGGTGCGGGCGCAATTCGTACATGGCGATTCCTGCGGCGACGGAAGCGTTGAGGCTGTTGATGTGTCCGGCTTGGGGTACGCTGAGGACGGCATCGGCGAGGTTGAGAATGTATTGGCCGACGCTCTTGTCCTCGCCTCCGATCACGAGGAGTAATTTGGCCGGGGGATTCGCGGAAAAATCGGTGAGGGAAACCTTGCCCTTGGCATCGAGGGCGGCGATCTGGTAGCCCCGTTCACGGGCGGCCTGGACGTAGCGGTTGGCGGTGCTGTCCCGGGCGATCCGCATGAACTCTGCGGCTCCGGCCGATACTTTGACGACCGAAGGATAGACTTCGGGAACCCCCTTGTGGGGAAGGAAGACGTGATTGAACCCGAAAACCTCGGCGCTGCGAAGGATTGCGCCAACATTGTGGGGATCCTCCACATTATCGAGCAGCATGAGGCGGCCGGGTTCCTCGGCGAAAATATCCTCGTGGCGGGCGTACGGGTAGAGACTCGTGCGGGCGACGACGCCTTGGTGTTCCTTCGCGCCGCACAGTTGGTGCAGACGTCCCTTGTCGGTCATCTCGATGGGAATCCCCCCGGATTCCAGGAGTTCCTTCAGCTTGCGCTGGCGACCACTCTGGGCGCTGACTTCGTTGAAGTAGGCGCTGTGGATCGTGCGACGCCCGGCGCGGAACGCTTCGAAGACGGGATTGAGTCCGTAGAGGAACTCCTTGGTAGCCTGTGCCATGAAAGCGATTCAGGAATGGATGTGCAGGGGCGGTTTGGCCAGCATGAGCGGCTCGACGGTTCCCCGAAGATCAACCGAAAGGTCGCCGAGATCGGCCGACACGTCGATGAGGGCGGAGCCAATGGGGCCGCCGGTCATCGGGGAAAGGGTGCCGCTGAGGACCTTGCCGACGACTTCACCGCCGCTGAGGACGGGCGTGCCCTGGCGAGCAATGCGGCGCCCACCGAGACGGAACCAGTGAAGCTTCTTTGTGGGTCCCGCTGCCTTTTCCTCGGCGAGCGCCTGCTTGCCGCGGAAGTCGGCCGCCTTATTCAGCTTCACGACCCATCCCAGCCCAGCTTGATAGGGAGTGATCGAGGAGGAAATTTCGTGCCCGTAGAGAGGCAATCCGGCCTCGAGGCGGAGGCTGTCGCGTGCACCCAGTCCAGCCAGAGTGATCCCATGGGGCTTGCCCGCTTCGAAGATTGCGTCCGCCACGGCGTGCGCGCGGCCCGCCTCCATGTAGAATTCGACGCCGTCTTCGCCGGTGTATCCGGTCCGGCTGACGATGGCCGGAAACCCGGCCACCGCAGATTCGCGGAAAGTGAACCGGCCCAGCCCTTCAATCACATCACAAATCGGCCGTACGCTCTCGAGGGCCTTCGGCCCCTGCACCGCAATCATCCCGTAGAGCGGGCTCACATTCTCGATGAAGCAGTCAATCCCGACGGCTTTTTCCATGATCCACTCGAGGTCTTTCTCCACATTGCCCGCGTTGATCACGAGCATGAACCGATCAACCGAAAAGCGATAGATGAGGAGATCATCGACGACACCGCCGTCGTCATAGCACATGACGGTGTAGAGAACGCGTCCTTCCGGGAGGCTGGCAACATCGTTGGTCACGAGTCGATCGAGGAAAGGGAGGGCGTCGGGACCGGTGATGAGAACCTCTCCCATATGGCTGACGTCGAAGAGGCCGACGCGTGTCCGTACGGCCTGATGTTCTTCCAGGATGCTCGTATATTGCACTGGCATCTCCCAACCGGCAAAGGGGACGAGGCGCGCGCCGTGAGCGACGTGGACGGGGTGTAAAG
>CAZVQJ010000181.1:0-5603 GCA_964629165.1 uncultured Puniceicoccaceae bacterium | reverse complement strand
GAAGAAGTTGAAGCGGCGCACCTTGTAGGGGCAGTTGTTCGAGCAGTAGCGCGTGCCCACGCAACGGTTGTAAGCCATCACGTTGAGCCCCTGGCTGTCGTGCACGGTGGCATTGACCGGGCAGACCTGTTCGCAGGGCGCCATTTCGCAATGGAGGCAGCCCATCGGCATGATCGACGCCTGCGGATCGGAGGGAATACTTACATGGTTCTCCTTGAGGGAACCGGAGCTGAAATAGCGATCGAGGCGGATCCAGTGCATCTCCCGCCCGAGGAGAACCTGCTGTTTGCCGACAATCGGAATATTGTTCTCGCTCTGACAGGCGATCACACAGGCACTGCAGCCGGTGCAGGTGTTGAGGTCGATCGTCATGCCCCACTGCTGCTCGGGGATGAACTTCGCGCGGGCCTCGGGATCCTTCCAGACATCGACATTGGGCGGCGGTGCGCCAAAGTCGGGTGTCTCGTAAAGAGAGCCCCCGCGCGGGGTTTCTAACGCCTTCTGCGCCAGAGACTTGTCCTCCGCCCGCGCGTAGATGGCGGGAGAATGGGACTCCATTCCCATTTCGTTCACCCAGTTGGTATTCCCGAGATGCGTCTCGACCGATGCCTCACGGAGAATCGCCCGCCCCTCCATCGACCAGTGTTCCTGGGTGTTGGCGAGCGGGTAGGTCTCGCCCGGAATCAGCTGGATCGACGCGCCACTACGATAGAACGCTTCGTGGCGGCCGAAAGGATAGGCGTTGAATCCGACACCCGTGCCGACTCTTCCGGCATGCGTCCGCCCGTAGCCGAGCGGCAGCACAATCGTCCAGTCGGCAAGACCGGGAAAAATGTGGACCGGGCCGCGGACGGTGATCCCGTCAACCGTCACCTCCGCGACCGGGGCAATTTCGCGGCCACGCTTCACCCGGTATGGCTTTTTCGCAATGCCGCTGATCAGGAATTCACCCGAATCGGTGTCATAGTTGAGGACTTCCTGCGCGACCCGCGGACTGACAAGGATCGGGTTATCCCAGGCCAGTTTCGTCATCGGGTCCGGACATTCCTGGAGCCACCCGTTGTTCGCCTGCGAGCCGTCGCCAACGGAGTCATCCTTCATCAGGCGGATTTCGAGATTGCCCGCTCCGAGCGCAGGCGTCGAGAGATCCGCATTTTCGAGGGCATTCCTCGCCGCCGAGAGAGAGACAGACGCCTCCGATGCGGGAAAGGCACTTCCGGGTTGCGTGCCTTCCGAAAGGAAGCGCTGCAAGTCGCGTTCCCCTCCCCCGAAGAGTTCCGTGTAGGTGGCAAGGACCAGCGCGTAGGGGTCGCGCCGCTCCACTCCCGCCAAAACCGCCAGCAGCTCGTTCTCCTGCCAGGAATCAAAGAGCGGAAAAATGAGCGGCTGCACCGGCACATACGTCCCGTCAAAAGTGCGGCCGTCACTCCAGGTTTCCAGGTAATGGGTCGCGGAAATGTTCAAGCCCCCGCGGCTGGCCACCTCGACCGACGTTTCGTCAAACTGATACCCGAAGCGAACGATATCCTCAAGCTCGCCCAGAAGGCCACCAAAGCCGAGGTCGGCGGGCGCGTTATAAACCGGATTGCCCCCAAGGATCACAAGGGACCGGACGCTCCCGCCTCGAATCGCGGTGGCAAGATCGGAGATGCGGGCGCTTCGGTTTTCGGGGACGGCCACATACTCGACGGTCTTGCCGCGGCCTTCGAGGAGCTCGTTCGCGACCAAGACAAGGTGCTGGACGGCGATCGGCAGGTGCGAGCCGGCGAGAACCACCGCTTCTCCTCGATGTGAAATCAGATCAACGACACATTCCTGAATCCACTGCGGGTCCACTTCGAGACCGGTCGCGCGTGAGCGCAAGGTGCCCGCGAAGCTGCGGTCAACCCCGAGCTGTTCGAGGAGTTCTGCGACAAAAAGGCCGGTGAAAGCCGCCATCTCGCTGGTGCTCAGACGCAGGCGATGGTCGGCCATTGCCCCCGCCATCGTGAAGGGCGACTCGACCGCGTAGAGACGGTTCATCGCGCCCGCTTCCTCGCGGTTTTCCACCCGCCGTCCATGGGCGAATCCCCGCGAGAGCCCGAGGGAGCCGCCTTCCTTTTGCAGGAAGTCACAGTCGATCGCGAGAATCCGACGGGCCCTCGAAAGGTCATAGAGCGGCCGCACCGGCGCGCCAAAAACGGCCGTCGCGGCCCGTTCGGCCGTATCGCGAGCGATCGGCTCATATTCCGCCCATACGGCGCGGGGGAAACGCGTGCGCAAGGCCTCCACGAGGCGCCGGCGGGTCGGCGAAGTCGAGGGTGCCGCGAGAATGGCAAGCGCCTCGCCTCCATCCGCTTCGTGTTTGCGCGCCAAGGTGTTGAGCCGGTCCTGAACCTGCGCGCGGGGAATCACCTGCTGGCCCGCATAGGCGGACTTCATCCGGTCGGCATCGTAAAGATCAAGAACCGAGGCCGAGACATGGTTGCTCACACCGCCGCCGTAGGGCGCGTAGTCACGGTTGCCCTCGACATGGGTCGGCCGATTCTGGTGCGACTCGACGACGACGGGAATGTTGTCGAGCGCATCGGGAAACGAGGTCGTGTAGTGAACCGGAAGACCGGGAATGGCGGATTCCGGCACCGTGTCCCCACCCTGCCGCGCGTACGGCATGATGTGCTGCTCCGGGCGACGGCAGCCCGCCAGTCCGACCCCTGCGGCCGCAAACGAAGCCGTCATGATTTTCAGGAAATGACGGCGATTCACGCCCTCCATCTCCGACGCGCCCTGCGGAAACTCCCGGTGCACCCACTCGGTGAATTCCGGCGCGTTTTGCAGTTCGTCGAGGCTGCGCCAGTAACGCGGCCCGTTCAGCTGTTCAGGAAGTGAATCGGAAGGCTTCATTATCGGTGGCAGCCCGAGCAACTCTGGGGCGGATTGATGTTCCAATCGACGACCATCTGCTTGGCCCATTCTTTGTGCTCCTCGATATTATCGGGAGCCCAGTTCAGGTTGAAAACTTCATCGAGCGGACGCACCGCGTCCTCCGGATTGCGATGACACTCCAGGCAAAAGGCCATGGAAAGAGGTTGGTCGTGCCAGACCTGGACCATGTCGTTTACCTGCCCGTGACAATCGACACAGCTGATCCCGCGGTTCACATGGACGGCATGGTCGAAATAAACAAAATCGGGCACCTCGTGAATCCGGACCCATTCCACCGGATCGCCCGTCTCAAACGACTCGCGGACGGGCGCGATTTTCGGGCTATCCGGGCTGATCACCGGGCTGCGGACCTGTGAGTGGCAGGTCATGCAGGTGCCAGCATCCGGCACATTGGCGTGGCCACTCTGATCAACATAAGTATGGCAGTACCGGCAATCGAGGCCGAGCTGCTCCACGTGAAGCCGATGATTGTAGGCCACCGGCTGGTCCGGCATGTAGCCGACACGCGACCACTTTGGCGTCCAGTAGTAAGTCACTCCCGCCACCGCGGTGGACACGATCAGGACTACGATGACAACCAGTTTCCAGGGAACTGAGTTAGCCGATGGGGAGAAGATATTCGCCATGTTCTTTCAGTGTCGGGACTCGCAGTGACTAGGATCGCCTTGCAATGGCCCGTGGTTCCTTCCGCACACGAACGGGTTCAGGCGCGGAATCGGGAACGGGAGAGCCGCGGTCCGGCTTCGCCGCCACCGCGCGGCCGGAGAGACCAAAGAGGCCGAAACCAGCGGTGAAGAGCGAAACGAGAAACTTTTTGCGGGCGATTTTTGGAACAGTCATCACTCGAACAATGTGGGTTGAGACCAGTAAGAAACCCTTATGAGTCCTAGCAAAAAAGCGAGATTACGGGCCGATCCAAAAACCAATGCAAGAAGGAAACGCAGATCCTGTATGGTGGCGGTCGGAATCCCCCCGGGATCGGCGCAGGTTGGCCGTTGAAGCCGATCGGCGCGAGGTGGCTGCGGGGTCTCATTCTCCTCTCTCGCAAGCGCACGCCAATCGCCCGCAGTCCCTCTGCTCATCCGCGACAACCGCTTTGCAAGCTCTATCGATGCATCTGTTAGGGATGGGGTCATGAAGATTTCTAATACACTGGATCAGGATCCTTAAATTCAGCAACCGGAGGAAGATGATGGCTCTCCAGCGACTTTTCAGCCCACTCCCCCACCTGCGCGGCACGCCATGAAACGATTGCGCTCGAACCGAGCATGAGGAGGGCCGCCACAACCGGGTGCAGCATCCCGGCGGCGGCAAGGCTGATCCCGATGAAATTGTAGACGAGGGCGAAGAGCATGTTTCCCCGGAGCCGGGCCTGCAGGTTGCGGCAAAAGCGAACCGCCCATGGCAGGACGGCAAGGTTGTCACCCATCAGAATCCCGGCCGCACTCGCCGTTGCCAGTCCGGCTCCCCCATTGATCGCGAGACCAACCGGTGCGGCGGCGATCGCGGCGGCGTCATTCATCCCGTCACCGACAAAGACGACGCCTGGCGTGCGGGCAGTCGCTTCCCGGACAAGGGACAGTTTGCGATCCGGCCCGACTCCCCCCTCGACGGGGACGCCGCCGATCTCGTCGTGCGATGGCGCCGGGTCTCCCGAAATAATGTGCAGTCTCGCCCCCATTTCCCGGAGCGACCGCAGCGCCCCGGCAGCCCCCTCATCAATGACTTCGACCAGTGTAACCCGGGCCGCGAGTTTGCCCTCGACGGACACCGCGACCTCCCTCTCCCGCCCGGCAGCGCCCAACGGTTTCTGTTCGAGCCATTCGACGCTGCCCACCTGCAGGCGTCGTCCATCCACGATCCCTTCGATTCCCTGCCCCGGGAGGATGCGGACTGACTCCAGCGGGAGGCGATCCACCGAGAGGGTTTCAAGGGATCGGGCGAGAGGATGGGCGTTGCCTGCCTCGAGAGTGGCGACCGCTGAACGCAGCCAGCTCTCCCCGAGCGTTTCATCGACAACGGTGAACGATTGAACGGTTGGCTCTCCCGAACTGAGAGTGCCGGTCTTGTCAAAAAACCACTCCTCGGCCCGGGCGAGGCCGTCGAGCAACTGGCCATCGCGGCTGACCAGTCCGCGTCTCGAGAGCGTGAGCAAGCCCGTCCAGATCGCGATCGGCATGGCGAGGCCCAGCGCGCACGGGCACGCCACCAAAAGCACCGCCATGGCATTGAAAAGAGCCTCCACCCAGGGGCGCTCCAAGAGGATCCACCACACGAAAAATGTCGCCGTGCTGATACTGATGACGACCGGCAGGAACCAGCTGATGAGCCGATCGGCCTGCGTCTGGAATCGAGAGGGCCGGGCAGCCGCAGATTCAACCGTCTCGAGGATACGGTCCAGCGTGCGCATAGGGGTGTCGCGCCGCGGCTCGATCCGAAATCGACAATCGACGGAGTAACTGCCGGCGTAGACGGTCTGCCCCGGGCGTTTCGTCGTCGGAATGAGTTCGCCCGTCATGATCGTTTCCTGCACCGATCCCACGCCTTCAAGAATGATACCGTCGACAGGGATGGCTTCCCCTGGAAGCACGACGACGACGGAATCTTCCGTGAGATCCGCCACCGCTACGCGCCGGCGGTTTCCCTCCGTGCTTTCGAGGTGCACCCATTGAAAGAGG
>CAZVQJ010000180.1:0-5645 GCA_964629165.1 uncultured Puniceicoccaceae bacterium | reverse complement strand
AACTTCGAAGACTGCGTCCAGGCGTCCGAGAGAATCATGATGACAACATCGACATTGCGCATGATGGCGATGAGAAGCGGCAGGCAGATGAGGCCGATGACGATCCAACTCCCCATTTGCACCGCCCAGTCCGGCCCTGCGATGTTCTCGGTGGACCATTGCGCGAGCGTTTGTCCCATCGCGAGAACGACGAAGACGAGAATCAGTTCCACCACCATCTGCACGAGTCGCTTGCGAATCAGGCGCCAAAGTTGGTTTCGTTCCGAACGTTCCCCGAGTTCTGCCCAAAAGCCCCGGTAGGCACCCATCCAGCGGTCCACCCGCGAGGGGATGACACGCGCCGCGAAGTCTGCGATTTTCCCACTTCTGTCCATGATGAGCGGAGCGAGACCCCCGGTCACAACGGTCATCACCACCGCTGCGACCGAATAGGAGCCGCCGAGCAGGCCCATCGCCACCCCCAACCCGGAAATGACGATCGCGAATTCTCCGATCGAGACGACGCTGAGGCCTGTTCGAAAAGCAGTTTTCCCCTCCTCGCAGGCACCGAGAAGCGCGACCGTCGCCGCCAGCGGACGTACCAGCAGGGCAAGCGCGACACCTCCGACGATGAGCGGCCAGGCCTCGGAGATCTCCCGCCAATCAAGGAGCATGCCGGTCGCCGCGAAGAAAACGGCCAAAAACACATCCCGCATCCCCCGAAATACCCGCTCCAGATACGAACGCCGATCGGTTTCCGCGACGATCACACCAAAGAGAAACGCTCCCATCGCGAGCGAGAACCCGAGCCACATGGCGAGACTGGCGAGCGCGAACAGGAGACCGGCGACAGTGAGTGTCTCGAGCTCTCGCGCTCCCCCCCGGTGCACCACCTTGAGCAGGCGCGGCAGCAGGACAAGACCGAGGATTCCGACGACGAGAAAGAAGATGCCGGCCGCCCCAAGGGTTTCCAGGATCTGCGAGAAACCGCCCCCCGTCGATTCACCGCGAGTACTCAGAAGGGTGAGCATGATGACAGCCGCCAAGTCCTCGAGAAGGGTGAACGCGAGGGCAAGCTGACCGCTCCGATGATGGCGCTGCGGGCTGCTCTCCAGCGCCTTGCCGATAATCGCCGAGCTGCTTGATACAAACATCCCCGCGAAAAAGATGCTCTCGTTCGCGTTCAACCCGAGGAGGCTCCCAAACCCCTGGACGACGTTGATCACGAGAAGCGCCGTGATCGTCACCGCCATGATGATCGGCCACCCGAGTGCGCGCAGGCGTTCAATACGCAAGTCGAGCCCGATCGAGAACATCAGAAACAGTAACCCGAGCTGCGAAAGAAGCTGCATGCGATCACTGTCCTGCACGTATGCAAAAGTGATCTCCGGCGTGCCGATGAGGACCCCGGCGACGAGGTAACCGACGACCGCAGGCAACCCCAGGCGCGTCGCTCCCCAGCCGAGCAAGGCGGCCGAAATGAGGATCATCGCAAAATCGCGCAGGAACGGGAAGACTTCGAGCATGCTCGGATCCAACGCACCTTGTCGGCACTCGGCAAGAATTCCGTGGCGGTGAAACCCTCCATCCAACGGGCACAGGAGAACCGAAGGCAACCGTCCAGATCCGTCATTTCCAATGCCTCCGGAACCGCCCCCCGGCCTCTTTCATATCCGCCTCCTGACGGTATCTCTGCGGAACCCCGTGATGGCTTCCCCGGAAGCCGTTCCTCCACACGCTGGAGGCATCCCGATCAGGCTCGCGGCTCCCACACCATTGACAAAACCTAACGACCGATTTTGCTCCGCTAGGAGGGAGGCATCTGTAACCAGGGTGTGGGGACGATAGCCCCACGCGGGCATGCCGATCCGGCCACGTGATTCCGGTGGCACCGTCGAGGTTCCCCTTCACATCCGCGTGAACCAGACCGGGCCCGGGAAAATTCTGGCGGCGACTGGTTGAACCGCCGTCACGATCGGGAAGTGTCCGGGAGATTGTCTGCGTCGCGGTGTCGCCGACAGCCCGGTCCTCGGGTCCCACCGCCGGTCAATTGACCGTCCCCTCGCCTCCACGACAAGAGGTAGCCCGGGTGGATGGCTGTCCCCTCCTTCGTGTCATCTTACGGTTTCGCCAGGTCCCCCTGTCGCTGGAGGGCGGTCGGAAAAAGAACGTTATTTTCGAGATGGATGTGAGCTTGCACATCTTCCTCGAGCTCGGCGAGTCCTGCAAACAATGCGCGGTAGGTATTGCAGGCTTCCGGTGGTGGCGTGAAACCATTCGTCAGTTCGCGCAGGCGCGAAAGGGCGATGCCCGTCTCCTCGTGCTCTTCCATCATGCGGGTAACGGAAGGGGCGAGCGGCATCGGTGCGGCGGCACCCTCGCAGAGCCGGACAATCGCCGGAAAAAGCACCTCTTCCTCCTTCTCCGTGTGGCTTGTGAGTTCCTCCGCCAGTTCGGAGAACACTTGAAAAACTTCCACGAGTGAAGGCGTGTGGCCGCCATGCACGCGCGCTACCCGCTCCGACATGGCATAGATGCGCGGTAATTCCTGGCGAAGAAAACCGTGGTGCCGCTCCATGATGTAATCCACAAGGTCCGGCGCATCGAGCTGGGCCGGATTATGCGATTCCTCAGCGGGAGTGGCCATCGCCTCTTCGAGGTCGGCAATCATCGTCGCGAGCGGCACGTTCTTGCGTTCACAGGCCTGGCGCAGCGTTCGCCCACCCTGACAGCAGAAATCGACGCCGTGCGTCTGAAATACGCGGCTCAGATTGGGCCGCTCGGCGACCAGTTCGCCGACCGTTCGGTCTTCAAGCAGGGTGCCCGCAGGCGAAAAAACAGGTTGATGATGGCTCATGGTTCAATCGGGGAAAAAAAACGTGTTATCGGCGAAAAAATCAGCGATGTCGGTTCCCACATTACCAGCTTCGGGTCCGGAATGAATTGATCCAGGTCAACGTTACAAACGCTTTCCCGCACGGCACCCCGAGGTTCGCGATCACCCTCGAACAACGCCTGGAAAGGCGTGCGGGCTTTCGCTGAAACGTTTGACCTGCGGGAGCAAGCGACGAAAACGTTATCATGCGCTCCTCTCCGCTATTCGCCTCTCTTGTTCTCCTGATACTGTCGCTCACATTCGTGCAAGCAGTCGACCTCAGACTGGTCGTCGATTATGGTGGCAAGCGTTATCCGGTGGTCGATATGCGAAAAGCATCAGCCGTCATCGTCAATGATGGGGTAAAGCAGCTTCTTCGTGAACCCAGTTTTGCGCTTGAAGGATCGGAAGTGCCGTCCCTGAAAATCGGATACTCGCCACTCTTCTACACCGTCGATCGCCGGCGTGCGCAGCAGGTGGCAGGTCGTCAGGGGCCCGAACCCCATCGATACGTTGTCGGCGTGAACCTGCTGCTGGACCCGGAAGACAGCCCGGTGTGGAGTGAGGAGGATATCAGGGATGTATGGCCCGCCGGTGATCTGCAAAGTCCTGATGCGACCTGGATCGTCGCCTGGTGGGACCGCACTACGGCAAGCTGGGCCGATGTTGCCGCAGTTGCCCGATACACTTCGCTGCACGAACTTGTCCTTGAGATTTCAGAAGAGGAACTGTCGGGGCGGCCAGTCATCCTGTTGTGGAAAAACGGTCGTTTCATCGCGCCGAAGACCTACGCAAACGCGGAAGAAAACACGTTGTTCGCGCGCTTGCAGAAAGGACTGATACCCTTGGAAGAGGAACTAGACGGCGCGCCCGCCGTTGACTCCCGCGGCTACCACTGGATTCAATATGCCGCTTCCTGGGGCGAGTTGTCATGGATCGAAAAATGGCGCGACCGCATTTTCGACGAATCGGTCGCACGATCCCGCAACGCCTATCCGCTCGTTCTCGCGGGCATGCATGGGCACGCCGGTGTTGTCACGACCCTGCTGGAATCGGGCTATGAAGCCAGCCGCGAAGACGACGTGGGATTCGATACTGGTCATGCCGCCGCGAAGTCGGGTCATCCGGATGTCATCAAGACGTTGCTCGATGCGGGCTACTCTCCCCGCAGCCGTGCCCGGGACGGACTTTATGAGCCCATCCATCTGGCCCTTGAATACAATCATGATGACGTCTTCGGCCTGCTGCGTGCCAGCGATGTTCCCTTGCGGAGATTCAACGTATCATTGCGGGACCAGTTGCTCGCCTACCATGCCGCTCAGGGGAATCCCGAGATCGTCGGATATATCCTCAGCCGCAAGGCGGACCCGAACGCGATGGTCTCCACGCGGTCGATTCTCTCACACGCGGTGATCGGCGGGAACCTTGCCGTCCTTTCCACCTTGCTGGCGGCCGGGGCCGACCCAAACGCCCCGGTGAAGGACTCACCTCTCGCCACCGCCTGTTACTTTAACAACATGGAGATGACCCGGATGCTGCTCGAAGCCGGTGCCGACCCGAACCCCGATCCATCGCTGGGCAGCCATCCGCTGCGATTCGCGGTTCTGCACGGCAACCGCGCACTCCTCCGTCTTCTGCTCGACCATGGGGCGGAACCAGAGGCGGTCGCGAAAGCGGACGATCCCCTTGGACTGGTCGAAACGGCCGCCGCGATCGGCAACCGGGACATTGTCAGCGAACTCTTCGCGGCGGGTGCCCGCTGTCACTTCTCCGAGGACCTCGCGGACGAAATGCTCATCCTCGCGATGCATCATGACGTGCTCGAGATGGCCGTCCTCGCGTTCGAGGCCTGCGTCTCCCCCGACTTTAAGTTCTACGACACCTACAACTTGAACTGGGTCGCGCAGCACTACGGCGCGACGGCCGTTTCGGATTGGTTTCAAGAGGCGGGTTACGCCGACTCGACGGCGCCGGATAATCTCGTCTCTCCGGCGGAACTGGATACCCGCCCGACGGTCGTCTCCGGAATCCTCCCGCCATACACGGAAGAACTTTTCCTGCGCTATGGAAACCTTGAAGATCGGATTCTATTGCTGGTCGATGAAGAAGGGATTCCCCGCTTTCCCCGCAGCAGAACACGGAGTCTTCCGCCGCCGATCGCCCTCGAACTATTCCTGAGTTATCTCCCGCAATGGAGGTTCTCGCCAGGCATGGTCGATGGAAAACCAGTCAAGTCGATCGTGTCACTTCCTCTGAGTTTCACGTTCGAGCCGGAACCATTGGAAGGATTGGAGATGTCCCAGGTCACGGTGCCTCCACAACGTCGCCGTGCCGAGGCGCCTCGCTACCCGGTGCCGCTCAAACAGGCGCACGTAACCGGCACAGTGAAAATCCACTTCCTCATCACGAGGGAAGGAAAGGTCAAGCATCCCCGGATCCTCCGTTCTCCCCATCCACTATTTAGTCATTCGACGATGGAAGCGGTGAGGAAGTGGGAGTTCTCTCCCGCCACGCTCGACGGAAAGCCAGTCTCCGTCTGGGCCCGGCAGGAGATTCCCTTCAGCCTCCGGTGAGGGGATTGCACCGTGGCGGTGCTATCTCCGGGCAGGCGAAATGCCCGCCTCGGGCGCCATTGAGCAATGCCCGGGGCCGCGCAAACGTTTCAAAGGCGTGTAATATCCCCCCGTCAATTGGACAGTTTGCTATGGTGATCCCGTTGACCTGACCCCCTCTAATTACAACCTAACCGCCGACAAAACACAAGCCGCCTGACTTTCTGATCGCAAACCTC
>CAZVQJ010000179.1:0-5704 GCA_964629165.1 uncultured Puniceicoccaceae bacterium | reverse complement strand
TATCAGTCAGCATCCCGACAAACCGGCGAAGGAGGCCGAGCTGGGAAAGGGCGTTGATCTGCCAGGTCATTGCCTCTTCCTGATCGAGGAACCACCATCCGCTGCCGAACTGCAGTTTCCCGGCGACAGATCCGTCCTGGTAATTGCCGATCATCGTCGCGAAGGCGTAGTTGTCGGCGGGATTCAGGTTGTAGAGGATGATTTTTGGAAGCTCGTTCGTGGAATCGAGATCGTCGAGGTAGTCCCGCAGCGCGAGGATCTGCGGGTAGTCCCCGATCGAGTCAAAACCCGTGTCCGGCCCGAGTGAGCGCAGCATGCGGGTATTTGCGTTTCGGAGCGCACCGAGATGAAGCTGTTTGGTCCACCCGCGCTTTGCATCCCAACGTCCGAACTCGCGCATGAGATAGCTGGCGAAGCGCGCCTTGTCTTCTGCGGCAGGCGTCGAGCCGCTCCAGACATGGTTGAATACAGTCGCTGCCTCCCGATGTGATGACGGGTGGCTCCAACACGTTTCGAGGCCATGGTCGGAGAGTCGACATCCGAAGTGGTGGAAGTCGGCGTGGCGCTTCTCGAGGGCCTCGATGAAGTCATCGAACGTCCTGATCCGGATTCCGGAGGCCGTCTCCAGTTTTTCTGACCACGCTCGAAACGCTTTCGGCTCCTCAATCGCAAGTGCCTTGTCGGGGCGGAAGGTGGGATAGACGCGTGTTGTCAGCCTGTTTTTGCGAATTGCCTCATGCACTGCGAGTGAATCCGCGGGATCGTCTGTTGTGCAGACAGCGGCCACCTTGAACTGTTCGAGGATCGCGTGCACGCCCATCTCGCTGAGCTGGGCGTTACCTGTCTCCCAGATCGTGTCCGCGTTGGAAGGGTTGATCGCCAGATCGAGATTGAAATAACGTTTCAGTTCGAGGTGGGACCAGTGGTAAAGCGGATTTCGCAGGGTGTAGGGAACCGTCGCCACCCAAGCATCGAACTTCTCCCGTGGACGGGCATCGCCGGTGCAGAACCGTTCGTCCACGCCATTTGCCCGCATCGCCCGCCACTTGTAATGATCGCCGCCGAGCCAGACGTCGGCGAGGTCGGCGAAGCGGTGATCCTCCAGGATCTGCCGTGGTGGCAGGTGGCAGTGATAGTCGAGGATCGGCGCGTCCTTCGCGTACTCCTCGTAGAGTTCACGGCCGGTTTTCGAGGAGAGAAGAAAATCTTCCGTGATGAACGAGCTCATACCGATCAGATGGTGAATGCGTTGAAGCCGCCATCGACGACCATTTCAGTTCCGGTGATGAAGCCGCCGGCCCGCCGGCTGGCGAGCAGCAGGGCCGCCCCATGCAACTCGTGTGCTTCCCCAAAGCGCGCCATGGGGGTCTTCCCCAGGATTGTCCGAACCCGGTCGGGTGTGAGTACCTTGCGGTTCTGCTCGGCCGGAAAGAAACCGGGAACCAGCGTGTTCACGCGGACGCCTCGGGGAGCCCATTCGCGCGCAAGATTGCGTGTGAGATTGTGCACGGCTGCCTTCGAGGCGGCATACGTGAAGACCCGGGAGAGAGGGTTGAGCCCCGAGATCGAACCGAGGTTGATGATCGAACCCCCCTCTGCCTGCTCCACCATGATGCGGCCGAAGGACTGGCAGGCGAGCACCACGCCCTTCAGGTTCACCGTCAGAATGCGGTCAATTTCATCCTCCTGAATCTCGAAGAATGGTGTCGCGGAATTCACGCCCGCGCCATTCACGAGCACATCGATGCGGGTGTGATGCTCCTTTACCCGCTGTGCAAGGGCTTCGATCGCTTCGCCGTCCGTGACATCGGATTCTGCAAACTCGGCGGAGCCCCCGTTCTCCCGGATCCGTTTGAGACGCACCTCGGCTTTTGCGGCGTCGCGCCCGACAATCACAGTGTGGGCACCGGCGGCCGCGAGCGCTTCTGCGATGGCCCCGCACAGTTCACCGGTGCCGCCGATGACGACGGCCACCTGTCCGGAGAGATCAAATAATTCGCTCGGCTTCATATGCAGTGACTTTTCAATGTGGGAGTTCAGGAAAGCGCTTCGAGAGATTCGCGGGCGATGCGGGTGATCGTTTCCCAGTCACCCCGTGAGAGAGCATCGGACGGGGTCAGCCAGGAGCCCCCTACCGCCAGAACGGCGGGAAGCTGCAGGTAATTCGCAGCGGTCGTCGCGGTGATGCCTCCAGTCGGGATGAAGGTGGCGCCCATGTGCTTGTAGGGTCCGAGGAGGCTTTTCAGCTGGGGCACCCCACCGGCGGATTCGGCCGGGAAGAACTTCATTGTGGTGAAGCCCGCCTCGAGCGCGTTTTCGACATCGGTAGGCGTCATCACGCCGGGGGCGAACGGTAGCCCACGCTCACGCGCCCGTTCCGTCACCCGCCGGTTGAAGCCGGGAGCGACCGCGAACTGGGCGCCGGCATCCACCGCCTTGTCGACCTGCTCCGCAGAAAGGAGGGTTCCCGCGCCCACCGTCATGCCGGGCACGGATTCCCGGACCTGCCGAATCGCATCGGCGCCCGCCGCCGTGCGGAAGGTCAGCTCGATTGCCTCGATGCCTCCGGCGAGAAGGGCTCGCGCGAGCGGAACGGCCTGGGCCGCATCCTGCAACACGACAACCGGGATGATCCGCGAAGTGCCGAGGAGTTCACGCGTGATCCCAAAGGAGTGTTGGTCGCTCATCGAACCACCCGAGCGCTCCCGCCGCCCAAGAGTTTTTCGACTTCGGCACGCGTCGCCATCGAGGTGTCGCCGGGCGTCGTCATCGCAAGCGCTCCGTGGGCCGCCCCGTATTCGACCGCCTTCTTTGGATCGTTGTGTTCGAGAAATCCAAAGGCGACTCCCGAGGCAAAACTGTCACCACCGCCCACGCGGTCGAGAATCTCGAGGTCCTTGTACTGGCGCGAGGTGTTGAACTCGCCCTCATGCCAGAGCACCGCGGCCCAATCGTTCACGGTGGCGGATTTTACCTCGCGAAGGGTGGTCCCCACGACTTGGAAATTCGGATACGTCTCACACGCCTGACGAATCATATCCTGGTAACTCTCGAGCTGGATGTTCGAGATATTCTCATCGACGCCTTCGACCTCGAAGCCGAGCGAGGCGGTGAAATCTTCCTCGTTGCCGATCATGACATCGATGTATTTGGCAATCTCCCGGTTCACCTCACGGGCCTTTGCGTGTCCACCGATCGACTTCCAGAGAGACGGCCGGTAGTTGAGGTCGTAAGAGACAATCGTGCCATGTTTCCGGGCGATCGAGACTGCTTCAATGACAGCTTCCGCGGTCGTTTCGGAAAGGGCGGCAAAAATGCCGCCGGTGTGGAACCAGCGCACGCCGCGCCGGCCGAAGAGGTCTTCCCAGTCGAAATCGCCTTTCTTGATCTGCGAAGCCGCCGTAATCCCACGGTCGGAAACACCAATCGCACCCCGCACGCCGAATCCGCGTTCGGTGAAATTGAGGCCCACCCGCACGCTTCGGCCGATGCCGTCGTACGGAAGCCACTGAATGAGATCGGTGGAGACCCCGCCTTGCATAATGAAATCTTCGACCAGATGGCCGACTTCATTGTCGGGAAAGGAGGTCGCAACGGCTGTTCGCAACCCAAAGCACTTCCGCAATCCGCGGGCGACGTTATATTCACCGCCACCCTCCCAGGCCGTGAACGAACGAGCCGTGCGCACACGGCCTTCGCCCGGATCGAGCCGGAGCATAACTTCGCCCAGCGAGACGCAGTCGAATTCGCAGGCTGACGCTTCTTTGATTTGGAGACTCATAATTCTGACTCAGTATAAGGTTGAAACGATTCGAGAGGCCAGGCGGGCTGGCCACATTCAGCCGCAATCCCGCTGAACGCCGCGATCTCGGCGGCGGAAAAAAGGAGGCCGCCGGCGCGGTCGGACTTTGCGGCGGCACGCGCTTCGAGTTCGCCGGGGAGGAGGCAGTTTTCATTGCCCGGCCCGAGGATGTCCTCGATCACCGCTTTCACGTTTTCGCTCTGATTGCGACCCTTGGCAAAGGCGCCACCCGACATGGCTTCGGGATGGATAACCTGGAAGAAAAAGGACGGTGTCTGTTTTTCATCCTGAATTTCAGCGCGGCAGCGAATCGTCGGCAGGGAACCTCCGATAAACGCGCCGACGATTTCGTTGATCAGGCTGAGAGCGTATCCTTTGTGCGCGCCGAAGGGGAGAAGAGCCTTCGCCTCCGCTGGGTTGCGGGTGGGATTGCCTTCGGCATCGACGGCGGCGTGTGGAGGCAGCTCCTGCCCCTCTCTCGCCAGCTGCTGCACCCGACCCATTGCGATGACGGAGGTAGCCCAGTCCACGACGATGGGAAAACCCACCGCTTCGGTCGTCGGAAAGCCCCATGAATGCGGATTGGTGCCCAGAGTAGGTTTCTTTCCGCCAAAGGGAACGACCTCGGTCAGTGCCGCCGTACAGTTCGTGTAGGCAATGTATCCTCTTTGTGCGGCATCCATGACATAGCCGCCACCCCAGAGGTAGTGAAAGGCGGAATCGACGGAAACGATGCCGACGCCGTATGTATCGGCAAGCTGGATACACGTATCGATGGCTTCGCGGGCGACCGCCTGGCCGAGTTTCCGGTTGGCGTTCCAGACCTGTGTCGCGCCGAACCGCGAGGTGTGCTTCTGGATTTGTGCGCCGGGCACACAGCCGCCCGCACCGGACCCGAAAAGGTGGTCGAGGTGGAGGGCTTTGAGGGCGTTATGGGTCCGGATGCCGTTGCGCGTGGCATAGGCGGAGAACTCCGCCGCCGCACGGGCTTCATCGCCGGTATATCCACGAGCCCGGTAGGCTGCTTCGACGAGACGGTTGTGATCGGCGACGGGGACTATGTAAAACGTTTCACTCACGGGCTTGTTCCTGTGGACTGACGGCTGGCTTACAGGCTGAGCTGGGGGCGACCCGGCTCCGGCCAGTCGATGTGGTAGAACTGGCCCCTCGGCTTGTCCGTCCGCTCATAGGTATGCGCCCCGAAGTAGTCCCGCTGGGCCTGCAGAAGATTCTGTGGCAGGTTCGGTGTGCGGTATCCATCAAAGTAGGCGAGGGCACTGCTGAAGGTGGGAACGGGAACGCCGTGGGTGACGGCGGTGGCGACCACCTTGCGCCAGTTCGCGTCGGCGCGCTCGACGGTTTCACGGAAGTAGGGATCGAGGAGCAGGTTGAGGAGATCAGCATCCCGCTCGTAGGCTTCTGTGATCTTCTGGAGGAATCCGGCGCGGATGATGCAGCCTCCGCGGAAGATCTGGGCGATTTCGCCAAAGTTCAGGTTCCAGCCATAGACCTCCTGGGCGTAACGCATCTGCTGAAACCCCTGCGCATAGGAGCAGATCTTGGAGCAGTAGAGGGCGTCCTCGATCGCGTCGAGGAACGCATCGCGGTCGCCTTCGAAGGCGATGTCTCCCCGCGGCGCGAGGATCCCGGAAGCGGTGATGCGCTCATCCTTGACGGCGCTGAGGCAGCGCGCGAAGACCGCTTCTGCGATCGTCGGTGCGGGCACGCCCATCTCGAGCGCGTCGATGCTTGTCCATTTGCCGGTTCCCTTCTGGCCGGCGGTATCGAGCACGATATCGACAAAAGGCTGCTGCGTTTCGGGATCGGCCTGCGCAAGAATATCGGCGGTGATTTCGATCAGGAAACTGTCGAGGCGGCCCCCGTTCCACTTCTTGAATACAG
>CAZVQJ010000178.1:0-5729 GCA_964629165.1 uncultured Puniceicoccaceae bacterium | reverse complement strand
AAGGACGCCTACCTTGCCCTCGCGGTCACGCCGGGATTCACCGAGGATTTCTTCAAGGAAAAGTTCGGTTTTGGTTACGAGGAACTCGAGCGCGCGCTTGTCGCATACGCCGAGCGCTCCCGATACCGCCCGCTGGAAATCTCCCTGAAGAAGCTCGGTCCCTTGCCGGAAGCAGATATTCGCATCGCCGAAGCCCCCGTTTGGAAAGCCTTCCATGCCCGTGCCCACCTCGCTGTCCGAAATCTCGAACAAGCACGGGAACTCTCCATCACCGTTCCCCAAAATCATCCTTATCGGCTCATGGCAGTCGAAACCCTGGTGGGGCTCAGCGGAATGAGTGATCGGGACGAGGATGCGCAACGCTATCTCGATGAAGCCGAGCGGTTGGGTACCCAAAACAGCCTCCTGCTCACTCAGATCGTGGAACGCAGGCTCGCGAAGAGTGTGGTCGAACGAAGTGGTGAGGTCCCGATCCTCACCGCTGAAGTCGCGGGCAAGCTTCTGACGGATCTGCGGCCTTCGCTCCGGTTGCACCGGAAGAACCCCTGGGCTGTGAGCATCGCCATCCGGATCTTCGATCTTTCCGCCGCCCGTGTGCCCCCTCCGGTGATGGAGATGTTTGCACTCTGGGAGTCGGAATATGGCGGAGAGGATCGTGAAACCACGGAATCTTTGCGACGAATCCGTGAGCGCCAGGGACTTGAGACAACGGCGGGGGTGCGTTAAGAGTGCCACTCTGCCATGCTGCTCACCGAGTTCATGCTGCTTGCGCCGGTTTCACTATTTCTGATCGTGAATCCGTTTTCGACCGTGCCCGCGTTCCTCTCGATCACACCGGGGGAAACCGCGGCAGAGCGTATCCGCTCGGCCCGACTCGCCTGCACCGTCGCTGGCGCGATCATCTTTCTTTTTGCTTTGGGCGGGCAGTTCCTCTTTTCCGTTCTCGGGATCACACTGCCCGCCTTCCAGATCGCTGGCGGTGCGCTCCTCTTCGTCATCGCCTTTGATATGCTCCGCTCTCCGGATGCGCCGATGCGCCTGACACCGGAAGAAAAAGCAGCAGCCCGGGAGAAGCAGGACATCGCCATCACACCACTGGCCGTGCCCCTCTTGTGCGGTCCGGGTGCCATTTCCACCATCGTTATTCTGCAGACACAGGCAGACACCCTCGCCCATATGCTCGCCCTTCTTGGCAGCGTTCCGGTCGTCTACGGCGCTTGCTATCTCGTCCTGCGCCTTTCGGTCACCGGCGCGAACCGCTTGAATCCGCTCATTCTACGGATCCTGCGCCGACTGATGGGCCTGCTCTTTGCCGCCATCGCGGTCCAGTTCATCGTGAATGGTGTTTCCGGGCTCCCGTTCATCTCCCCTTCCTGAGCCGACAACACCCACTTCGCTTCTCGCCGGAGCGAGACGGATGTCCTGGAAAATCCGGCCAAAAAAAACGCGCCGGGGTAAGCGGCGCGTACTGGAATCAGGATACAGGGGGGATCCCCTCTACATCCGCGGGATCCAGGAGTTCACGAGGGCCTCATTGTCGTACATCCAGTCCCGGGCGATATCGGATGCGCTGTCGGAGGAATCGTCGATCGCCAACATGAGGTCGAGAAGATGGGATTCCGGCATCGTGAAGTTGGTCAAGAACTGCGCGACTTCCGGAAAGTCGTCGCGGAATCCTTCACGCACGATCGTCTTGCAGGCGTCGATCGGGTAGATCCCCTGAGAATCGCGCAACACCTTGAGGTCGAAGCGGCCAAACTTCCAGTGCGGCTTCCAGCCGGTCACGACAATCGGCTCTTCCCGATCGATCGCATTCGCGAGAGCCGCTGTCATTGCGGGCCCGCTCGAGGCAACCTGCTTGAGATTGAGGTTGTAGGCATCAATTGCCTCCGTCGTGTTGCGGTAGATCCCCGCGCCCGGATCAATGCCGATGATTTCACCGTCGAGCTCGTCGGCGATCTCGTTGAGCTGGTCAATGCGGTCGATATCGACGTAGGCAGGTACAACCAGTCCGGTGACCCCGTAGCCAAAATTGGGCCCAAGGTCGACGAGCCTGTCACCGTAGCGCTCCCAGTAGGGTTCGTGCGTATACGGCAGCCATGCGTCGAGGAGCACGTCCTGGTCGCGGTCGGCAATCGCCGCGTAGATCGTCCCGGGATCTGCCTGGGTCAGCTCGACTTCGTAGTTCAGTTTCTCTTCGAGCACCGCAGCCACGAGATGTGTCATGGCGATTCCCTCCGCCCAGTTCGGGTAGGCGATGCGAATGGTATCTTGTGCCGAAGCCCCCGAAGCAAGGGCGATGCCCGCGAGGGCGAATGTCGGTTTAATGAGTCTTTTCATAATCGTTTCCGTTGAATCTGAAACAAAGCGAACCGGTGGGCCCTCAGGCCGAAGGGCGGCCTCCAAGGCGCTGCGTGATCCGGTCGAGAAAGATAGCGAGTACGACCACCGCGATGCCGCTTTCAAAGCCCACATCGATTTTCATCTGGGTGATCCCGCTGAGAACTTCCGCTCCAAGTCCGCCCGCGCCGATCATGCCGCCAATCACGACCATCGACAGCGCCAGCATGATCGTCTGGTTGAGGCCCGCGAGGATAGTCGGCATCGCAATCGGAAGCTGCGCCTTCATCAAGAGCTGTGAAGAGGTCGCTCCAAATGCCTGGGCTGCCTCGACCACTTCCTCGGGGACCTGGCGAATACCCAGAGCCGTCAGCCGCACAGCGGGAGGCATCGCAAAGATGAGTGTGGCGATCGCCCCGGGGACGCGGCCGAGACCAAAAAAGAGAACCGCCGGGATGAGGTAGACAAACGCCGGCATCGTCTGCATGAAATCGAGAACGGGCCGAATCACTTGATGCGCCACCACACTGCGCGCCGACCAGATGCCCGCTGGCACGCCGATCAAGAGCGCGAAAAACGTGGCCGCCATGACGAGGGCCAGCGTCTCCATCGTCGGCACCCAGTAACCCATCGAGAGGACGAGGACGAAACCCATGAGGGTGAAGGCAGCGAGACCAACGCCCCCGGACAGGAACGCCACTCCCGTCAGGAGCACGATCACGACCACCGACGGGTAATAGGTGAGCTTGTCAGGATTGAGAGATCTGACCTCATCGCGAAGTGCATGCCACGAGGAGGCCGTCTCGGCCGAAACTCCCCATTCTTCCGCCCTCACCAGCGACGCGTCGAGATAGTCCATCGTTTGATCATACGTGCGACGATTGAACACGGTGTAGCGGTTGATTGGTTCCGCCTGCTGCTCGAACCGACGCGCCAGCCGGGCACTTCCCTCGATTCCCGTGAGGGCAAGATAGTTCCGTTGCCCATCCTCGATCGATGAACGCAGCGCGTCCGTCATCACCACCTCCATGCGGTCATCCTCCACCAGTTCACCCACCTCGGTGACCAACCTGAGAGCCTCATCGAAACGGTCGGGCCGCAGGCGCTCGAGGCGTCGCTCGATTCTGCCCAGATGACGCTGAAAAGTCGCATCTTCAGGGGCCAGCGCCGCGGCCTCTGCAATGACCCCGCGCACACCGTCATAGTGAGCCGGTACCACCGCCGCAAGAGAGCTTCCGTATCGCGCAAGATCGTGTGCGATCACCTCTGCCTCGGCAGGTGTCAGTTCCCGCTCAAGACTATGATACCGCCAAACCTCAACGCCCCCGAAGAGAACCATGCCGGCCAGCGCGGTGATCACACGGACTCCCCTCCCCTGCGTCCTCGCGATGAAGAATATCAAAAGACCCACGATCAGTACGGCCACCACCGACGGATAGATCGCGCTGTGACGAAGCAGGACAATCTGCTCAAGCGCTCGAATCGTGAAGTCGAGCACACTGTCAATCGCCCCAAAGACGAAACTGAGATTGTCTTTGAGCCAGTCGATGAGTGCTTCAAAAAAGCTGCCTACGGGAATTCTCCACATGCTATTTCAGGGGGCGAACAGATAGATTTTCATGCGATTGCGAGAGCGGGACATGTCCTGCGAAAGGCGACCACTAGGTTCCTGCGATTCCGGCCAGAAGCGCCGAACGGGTTACGATGCCTTTGATGCGTCGTGATTCGTCCACTACCGCAATCGGCAGGACTCGTTCCGCCGCATCCCCCACAAACTCGCTGAGCGGAGTATTTGCGCTCACTTCAGTCATGTCGCGGCAAAGGCTGGGACGCAAGGTGTGGCGGTCGTCGGCATCATCTTCCGCGGGCACCTCCCGGCAGCGTTTGACGAGGTCGTCGATCCGCACGTAGCCGCAAAACGTGCGATCGGAATCCACCACGATTCCGGTCGAAAGCCCGGATTGTCGCAAGCGCCGCAGCGCAAGATGCGGTCCGTTGCTCAGATAGAGAACGTCCGGCTTCTGCATGATGGTGCCCGCCGTAATGACCCGTGAGCGGTCGACGTTTTCCACAAACGCCCGCACGTATTCGTCCGCCGGCTGCCGAAGGATCTCTTCCGGGGTCCCGATCTGGACGACTTCTCCGGCCTTCATGATGGCGATCCGGTCACCCAGCTTGAGCGCCTCGTCAAGGTCATGCGTGATGAAGACAATCGTCCGGTGAAAGCGCGCCTGAAGCTCGAGTAGTTCATCCTGTAATCCCACCCGGATCAGTGGGTCGAGAGCCGAAAAAGCCTCGTCCATGAGAAGCACCTCCGGGTTCGTCGCGAGCGCCCTCGCCAGACCGACACGCTGCTGCATACCACCGCTGAGGGCCTGCGTCATCGCATTCTCATACCCCTCCAGCCCGACCATGCTGACCGCCTCCCGCGCCTTCTCGTAGCGTTCCTCCGTTTTCGCACCCTGGATTTCGAGACCAAAGGCGACATTGTCGATCACGCTGCGATGCGGCAGAAGACCGAATTTCTGGAAGACCATTCCAAGCTTTTTCCGCCGCAACTCCCGAAGCCTTGCCGGCGACGCTTGCGTGATATCCTCGCCATCGATCCGGATGCTGCCGGAGGTCGGCTCGATGAGACGGTTCAGGCAGCGAATCACGGTGGATTTCCCACTGCCCGAGAGACCCATGATCACAAAGATCTCCCGCCGCCGAATATCAAAACTGGCGTTGTTGATGCCCACCGTGCACCCCGTTTTTCGCAGGATCTCGTCTTTTGATTCTCCTTCGAGGACCAGCGGGAGTGCACGATCACGGGCTCCGCTTCCAAAGATTTTGAAGAGGTTCTGAATCTGAATGACTGGATCCATGGAGATCGTAAGAAGACGGTGTCGGATGAAGGAGGAGAGGCGGGAAGATCCCGCCGGTGCTCAGAAGTAGTAACCGAAGTTCACGTTGAAGCGCGTTTTCCAGTCATCGTTTCCATTGATGCCGAAGTCTCCCGTGCCGGTGTAGTCCGCCGCGTATGTGTCCCCGTCCGTTCCGACAAAGTAATTGCCATTCGAGAACGCGAGATCGGTGTAAACGAACCAACCTCCGCGCGCCCACGCCGCGCCAATGATGAACATCTCGCTGTCGTTGAACGAGTCCTCCGCCTTGATGATCGAGCTATACTCGATATACGGTGTGACCGAATCCAGCCAGGCGACCGTTTTCGGTTCGTGCGTATAGCTCAAGGATACCGCCGGGATGACGGCCTTTGCCGCCGTTGCCCACGCGAAGTCATAGGCGCCCATGACAATCAAATCGTCGGCGTCCCACAGGTTGCTGGCGTCAAAGTCGCTCGTGTATCCGTCGACATCAAACTTGTACGATGTCAGCTGCGTCTTGAG
>CAZVQJ010000177.1:0-5732 GCA_964629165.1 uncultured Puniceicoccaceae bacterium | reverse complement strand
GCCTCGCCTCGCTGTTTTTCATGTAGACGAGGTTGAAATTCCGTCCTGGCGCCAACGCGAGTTCACGGATGATGACGGTGCTCTTCGTCTTCGTATTGCCTTCGATGGCAATCGATTCCACATCAAATCGCTCCCCTTCGTTGATGCGGAAAACGATGTCGATGTTGCCCGTTTCGATGTTCGGCTGACGCACCGGCCGGATATTGGCGTCGAGGTAACCAAGGACCCCGTAAAGATTGTCGAGACGCTCGATGTCCTCGTCGAGCACTTCGGGTGAGAACGAATCCCCCGGGAGCAGTTCCAGAAACGGATACAGCTCCATCGGCGAGAAGAGCTCATTGCCCTCAAAAGTGACCCGCCCCACCTTGTACTGGCGTCCCTCATCGATACGAACGGTGATCAGGATCTCATCGTCGGACGGATACTCGAGCGTCACGTTCGACTCCGGGATGCTGACGTCGAGGTACCCGTCGTTCAGGTAGAGCATGCGCAGCTTCTCGAGATCTTCCTGAAACTCGACCTCGTCGAAGCGCCCGGATCCTGTCAGCCACGACATGAACCAACGCCGGCTCGTCGACATGAGGCCGCGCAAACGCCGGTCAGAGAACGCACTGTTCCCGATAAACTCGATCCGGTCGATCTTCAGTCGAGGACCCTCGTCGATGACAAAGGTGACAACGCCACGTCCCGTTTCAGCGTTACGGGTTACCCCGTATTCCACCGTCGCCTGCGTGAATCCCCGGTCCCGGTAAACATCCCGCATGCCATCGGCATCACTGGCGAGGAGACGTTCGTCGAGAACACCTCCCACCCGGCTGCGAACTTCCCGAAAGAGGCGTCCTCTCGAAACCTCATCGTTTCCCCTCAGAATGATGTCTTCAATCCGGTATTTTGACTGCACCGTGAAGACCACCCGCACCTGGTTGTTCTCCATCGCCTCCGTCCGCGCCTCGATAAAATCGAAGAGACGCATCGCATACAACGTGCGGATTGAACGGTCCACCAGTTGCTGATTGTAGGCCATTCCCTCGCGGATCTGGACCCGTGACAGGATCGCCTCCCGACTCACCGTCATGAGGTCCACAAACTCGATTTCAATGTCACCGACGACCGGATCGACTGGCGAGGGAGCCTGACCGCGCACCGTCCCCCCGAGGGAAAACAGGGCAACAAAAAGCAAGGGCACAATTGTGTGGAACCAGGTAAAACGCATGCCGTTATTCCGCGGAAGGTGTCCTCGAATGGTTTTCAAAACGGGTAAAATCGGGGATAAAAGTCAGAGGAACCTCGCCGGTGGGGCCATTACGCTGCTTGGCGATGATGAGCAAACGCTCCCGCGAAGACTGAGGAACGGTCGGGTTATCCTCAGCCTTCGGATTTGAAGCAAGCAGGAAAACAACGTCCGCGTCCTGCTCGATCGAACCCGATTCACGGAGATCGCTGATCCGGGGCAGGCGCTTTTCCTTCTCACTTTCACGGTTCAACTGGCTGAGGACAAGGACGGGCACGTTCAACTCTTTGGCGAGCGCCTTGATGCCCCGACTGATCTCCGCGATCTGCTGCTCACGGGCCACCCGGTTGTCGGTTCCTGAAATCAGCTGGAGATAATCGATCATGATGAACCCCAGCGGGTGACGCTGATGAAGACGCCGAGCTTTGGCCCGGAGTTCAAGAATGTTCACGCTGCTCGAATCATCGACGAAAAGCGGAGCTTGCTTCAGTTCCTTGGCCGCATGATTCAACGCCTGCATCTGCGTCTTGTTGATCATGCGATCGCGCACCCGGCCCATGTTGACCCGCGCCCGGCCACAGATCATCCGCATCGCCAGTTGATCGGCAGGCATTTCGAGAGAAAAGACCAGCGTCGCCGTGCCCTTCCTGCGCTGCGGCAATGTGACGTTCTCGGCGATGTTCATGCCAAGCGACGTCTTCCCCATCGAGGGCCGGGCCGCGAGCACGATCATCTGCCCCGGGTGCATCCCGAAGGTCATCTTGTCCACATCCAGGTAACCGGTCAGGAGTCCCTCATCGGTGTCTCCCTGCATGATGCGGGCGACCAGCCCCATCGCGCTTTCCACCGCCTTGCTGAAAGGAGCGGCGGAGTCCGAGACACGGTCCTCGTTGATCGAGAGGATCTCCTGTTCAACCGAGTCGATGAAGTGGGAAAGCTTGTCCTGCTGCGTGTAGGCCCGTTCGACAATGTTCTGCGAAGAACGGATCAATCGCCGCAGCATCCACTTCTCCCGCACCACCTCGAGCCAGTGCGGAGCATGGGCGGTCGTCTCGATCTGATTATTGATCTCGATGACGACCGAAACGCCTCCCACAACGTCCAGAAGAGAGGTGTCGAGGCTGGGCTTGCGAAGGCGTTTCGCCCGATCGGCAAGCCACGGGATGCTCTCGACCGTACGGCTCCGGAGCTGATCCAGAACCAACACCTCATCAACCGCCTTGCCGCTCGAAGCGAGGTCGAGGAGGACCTGGTAAACCACCTGGTGAGTGAGTGATGAAAAAGCGTCCGGTCGCAGGCGCCTCTCCATGCATAGCGTCAGCGTGTCCTGTCCGCCTTCCAGCATGCAGGCGGCGAGCAAGCCGATCTCGGCTCGCTCATCCCGCGGTTGGCGGCGCTCGACAGGAGCGCTTTCGGTCATGACCGAAAGCGCCTCCGAGGGCACCCTTGCAGACGCATCACGGCCCTGCGACATAACCTCGGCAGGGGTCGGCCAGACTAGGCGTCGGCACTGGCTTCAGTACCTTCCTCGTCTTCTTCAATCGGATTTTCAGAGACGACCTCAAAAGCAAACTCGACCAGAACTTCCGGATGCAACCGGATCCGCGTGGTATGGCGACCGAGGCTCTTCACCGGGGTGTAGAGGCTAACCTGTTTCTTCTCGAGCGCGATCCCGTTTTCGCCCAGGCGCGCGATCAAATCCTGCGCCGTGACGGAGCCGAACATCTTGCCTCCCGGACCTGTCTGGACAGCGAAGGCAATCGAGGTCTTCTCGAGTTGCGCAGCTTTCGCCTGAGCAGCTTCAAGCTGCTTTGCAAGGCGCTCCTCGGCCCGTTTTTTCAACGCCTCAACCTGCTTGCGGTTGGCCCGGGTCACCGGAACCGCCTTGCCGTGCGGGAGGAGAAAATTCCGGGCGTAGCCGGATTTCACGTTTACCTGGTCACCCTCGTTGCCGAGGTTTTCAATGGGTTCTAGGAGCAACAGCTCTTGGTTGGCCATGATCTGAAAAAAAATTGATTGTTCTCGAAAAAATATCCGGGTCCCACCGATCGATCAAAAAGGAACATCGTCATCGGCGAAATTCTCGGCCGGTGGGCGATCTTCCTTACGGGGTGCCGGTGTGCTGGATCGACGGGGCGGACTGCTCTCTTCGTAACCGCCACCGGCAGAGGATGCCTCTTCTCCGCGCCCTCCGATAAACTGGAAATTCTCGAGCACAACGGACAGCTTGGAACGATTCTCCCCGCTTGTCTTGTCCTGCCACTGATCCAGCCGCAAGCGGCCTTCGACAAACAGACCACTACCCTTCGAGCAGTATTTCTGGATAGTCTCGGCCGTAGCGCCAAAGGCATCGATATCCACGAAGGTCACTTCTTCTTTCACCTCCCCGTCCCGGGTCCGATAACGCCGGTTCACGGCAAGCCCGAGCTTGACGATCGTCAACCCGGCCGGAGTCACCCGCGATTCCGGGTCGCGGGTGAGATTTCCCATCAGGTAAACCTTGTTGAAAGAAGCTGCCATGCGGAGGAGATCCGGGTTGGAGTGTAAGAGAGAGCGCTTAGCGCCGGTTAACGTGCAGACGCTTGATCGTCTTGTCGAGACGGGTTTTGAACTCCAGTTGACCGGGAATCTCCCCCGATCCGGAGAACTCGTAATACACGAAAATGTCGCCTGCGTGCCGTTTCACCGCACCGGAGACAAAGTCCTTGTGACCGAGGTTTTCGACCTTCGTCACGTCGGCCCCCAGTTCCTTCAGGAGATCGCTGATTTTGTCCACGAGGGACTGCACAGGGTCCTCAGACTTCCGCGTGTCCAGGATGACTGTTGCCTGATAATTTCTCGTTACCGTGAGACTCATTCTTGGTGGGTTGGGTTGTATTGCGTCGATTGAGAGTATTCATGGCCTGGACCGGTCCCTCGCGCACAAGGAGGTCGAGACCGGCAAGGAGGCTCGGCCAAGCCGCCTCGAGGGCTTCTTGCTCGGCATGCGTAAAGCGGCCGAGGACAAAATCCTGCAGGCTCGCCGATGGTTTCTCGGAGGGGCCAATGCCGATACGGTAGCGCACAAATTCCGGATCCATCACCGCGATCAGGTCGCGAATGCCATTGTGCCCTCCATGGCTTCCGCCGATCGACAGCTTTGCGCCGCCGACCGGGATCTGATACTCGTCATAAACGACACATACGTCGCTTGCCGCCCACCGATGGTAGCGGCAGAGAGCCCCCACTGCACGCCCGCTTTCATTCATGAATGTCTGCGGTTTGGCGAGCAGAACGGGACTTCCCGCAATGACGACAGAAGCGGTCTGGGCACAAAACCGGCCAGTCTCGCGCCAGGAGACCCCGGCCCGGGCGGCCAGTGCATCAACCGCCGCAAATCCGATATTGTGGCGTGTCCTGTCGTACTGCCGCCCGGGGTTCCCCAAGCCAACAATGACACGCACCGACATGATGTAATAAAGAACAATGGACCCGCGCAGAAGCTCCGGGTCCGAAAAATAATCCTAGGCCGAAGCGGTTTCTTCCTCTTCCACTTCTTCCGCTTCTTCAGCCTCATCGCCGCTGCGTCCGCCCGACGAACCGACACAGGCCACCACAACCAGCTCCGGGTCGTTGATGAAAGTGATGCCTTCGATCGCCGCGAGATCCTCGACGCGCACAATGTCGCCGACCTTCAGGTCCGCCACCGGCACAACAATGCTCTCCGGCAGGTCCCGGGGACGGCAACGCACCGTCAATTCATAGGTCACAACCTCCAGCACTCCCTGTTCGTTCTTCACGCCGTAGGGCGTGCCCGTCGTGTGCACCGGAATGTCGGCCTCCATCTCCTTACCGCGAACGACCTCCAGCAGATCAATATGGAGAAACTGGTCCGATTGCGCATCACGCTGAAATTCCTTGATGATCGCGAACGTCGTCTCTTCCGTCCCTTCCGTGTGGAGTTCAAGCAGAGAGGCACGATTACCAATCCTCCGCCACGCCAGCGAGAACTCGTGCGCATCGACCTGCAGGTGCCGGACGCCACTCTCGCCGTAGACAACGGCTGGAATCTGCCCCTCCGCACGCAGACGATTGACCGGACCCCGGCCCAGCGCGTCGCGCGTCTTTACTTTGAGAGCTACTTGTTTCATAAGACGATTTTTGAAAGGGTCGTTCTTCGCAGAAAAACGCTCAAGCTGGGTGGCGACACCATTCATGGCAATGAAAACTTTCCGGAATTTCGTCTGTCGTCTTTCCAGGCGCTCCCTTCGCCAGAACAGGCGTCCAAGCAGGATTCGCGCCCCCGAAAAAGGTGCCTGTCTTCCAGTTTACCCGATCCTCTTCCTTCTCCCCATTGATCACATGCGAATCCGCCTGTTCCGCCTCCTCGCCTGTCGGCTCGCTGGCGAGTCATGATGAACTTGGGTAAGGTTTTCAACCAGCCACGAACAAGGCTCTTATTTGCGGTAAAATGGCTGCTCAGGCAGGATTCGAACCTGCGACCAAGTGGTTAACAGCCACC
>CAZVQJ010000176.1:0-5746 GCA_964629165.1 uncultured Puniceicoccaceae bacterium | reverse complement strand
ATTTCCCCTGCATTGAGCACCTGCCGGCCGAGCAGACCCCCGAGGCCGGAGGTTTCAATCGTGCCGAAGTTGGCGACGGTTCCGGAGAGCGAAAACTCGAGATTCCCCGAGAGAAATGCTTCGTTCGTGATCTGCCCGGCGGCGGCGAGAAATGTATCCGCGCGGATGACACTGCCCTCCCCAAAGGTAACACCAGCGGGATTGACAAAATAGACCTGCCCGTTGGCGGAAAGTGAATCCTCAATTCTCGACGGATCGGCCCCGAGAATCCGGTTCAGAATGGCGGCATCCGCCCCCGGCTGAATGAACTGCACCGAGCCGCCCGGCAGCACGTTGAAGTGGTTGTAGTCGACGATTGCCTGCAGGCTCTCCTGCGTGATCACCGCATGCGGCGACTCGAGGCCAGCGAACGTTACCTCTCCACTCACCACCGCAGGATTAGGATCGATCGGCGCACTGGCGAAAGCCAGCGGGACGGAAAGGCTCAGGGCCAGCAGCGAGGCGAGCGAGTGACAGGAGGACGTTTGAAAGGTCATGAAATCGCGAGTGGGTCAGATCCAGGAGAAACAGCAAAGTAGCAGCACAAGGTAATCGGCTCATAAGTCCGAATCATGAGCAATCCTGGCAGCTATTCGTGTGGAAAGGCGGTCCCCCTGCGCCTCGACCACCTCCGTGGGATGCCCTCCGCATCCGTTTGCACCGGCGCGGGCTCCGGTGCAAGTTGAGGAGGTTATGAGCTTTTTGATTGAACCTGCCCGGACCGCACGGTCAGAACGTTCTCCAGGACGGAGGCGTTGATCGGCCTCCGGCCGTCGATTGAGACTTTTCCTTTATCCATGCGAGCCTACTTTCTTCGGCGCTTCCTCCTGATCCCTCCGACGCTCCTCGGGATCACCTTGATCGTCTTCGCGATCACCCGCTTCGTTCCAGGGGGCCCAGTCGAACAGGCGATGATGCAGATGCAGCAGCTCGACGCGGGCGGGCGTTCCTTGGGCAACCAGCAGGCGATGTCGGCCGAGCAGCTTGATCAGTTGAGGGAGATGTACGGCTTCGATAAACCTTGGTATGTGGCCTATGTGAGTTGGCTTGGCGATGTCGCGACGGGCGATCTCGGCACTTCCTATCGTTGGAATGAATCTGTCTGGTCGCTGATGGAGGAGGCGATGCCGGTATCGATCTTCTATGGCATCGTCACGATCATCATTACCTACGCCATCTGCATTCCCCTTGGGATCCTGAAGGCGGTCAGGCACCGCACCTGGATCGACAATACGACGTCGATCGTGATCTTTGCCGGGTACGCGATTCCCGGATACGTCCTCGGAGCTCTCTTGATTCTCTTCTTTTCGGTCCGGCAGGACTGGTTCCCGATGGGCAGTTTTGTCGCTTTCGAATACCAGCACCTGATGCCATGGGGCGTTTTTACCGATTGGGACGCGTTTCGCAGCGTCGTCCACCACGCCGTTCTCCCGCTGATCTGCTACCTCATCGGAGGATTCGCGATCACCACGCTCCTGATGAAGAACCACCTCATGGACAACCTCGCGGCCGACTACATGCGCACCGCCGTTTCCAAAGGCGTCTCCTTCCGAGACGCCGTCGTGAAGCATTCCCTCCGCAATTCGCTCATTCCCATCGCGACGACGTTCGGACAGAACATCGTGACGTTCGTCACCGGTTCCTTTCTGATCGAGTTTCTCTTCGATATCAATGGTTTCGGCCTGCTCGGGCTGGAGGCAGTCTTTCAGCGTGACTACCCGATCGTCATGGGAGTGGTGCTGGTCTCGAGCCTGCTCCTCCTCATCGGCAACATCATCTCCGACGTGCTTGTCGCCCTGATTGACCCGCGTATCCGCTTTTCCTGATCACCGTGAGCCAGGACGCCCTCATTCTCCCTTCCCCCGAGCCGGTGCGATCAGTCCGGCCGGTTTGGCGGCAGCGAAACGCTCAGGTGCTGGCAGCGATTGCCGGTGTCGGGCTGATCCTCGCCGGTCTCGTCGATCTCAACCTCGGCGGTGGGGTCTTCACGCTCGCCTGCCTCGTCGCAATTTTCAAGGTCGATTTTCGCCTCAATCCGCTGACCGTGAAGAAGTTCTCGCGGTTCCGCTCGATCCGGCGCGGCTATTGGTCGTTCTGGATCATCCTCGGTCTGACCGTCTGGTCGCTTTTTGCGGAACTGTTTGTGAGCGACCGGGCGCTGATCGTCCATTACGAAGGAGACTGGTATTTTCCGACCTATTCGAGGGTATATCTGGGCCACGAGTTCGGGTTGAGCGGAACGGCCGCCAACACACCGGTCAACTTCCGCCATCTCGACCGGGTCTTCGAGGACGCCAACGACGGAAACTGGTTGCTCATGCCGGTCGTGCCCTACTCGCCGAACGAAAATATTCCCTTCGAGGGCGTGCTCCGGCCGCGACCGCCGAGCTTGGAGTCGCAGAACTATCTCGGGACTGATTCGACCGGCCGGGACATCCTCGCCCGGTTGATCTACGGCTTCCGGATCGCGATCTTCTTCTCCTTCGCCTTCATGGCCCTAATTTATCTGATCGGGGTCACCGTCGGCTGCCTCATGGGGTATTTTGGAGGTATCGTCGATCTCGCGGGCCAACGCCTCATCGAGATCTGGTCAAATATCCCGTTCCTCTATATCGTGATCATCGCCTTTTCGGTGATCCCATCGACTTTCAGCATCAGCGTACGCATCGGCGTCCTGCTGGTCATCATGGTACTCTTCAGCTGGACCTCGATGACCTATTACATGCGGACCGCGACCTACAAGGAGAAGGCGCGCGAATATTCCTCCGCCGCGCGCGTCCTCGGAGCCGGCACCGGACGGATGATCTTTGTGCACATCCTCCCGAACACCGTCTCCACCATCGTGACCTTCATTCCGTTTATTCTCGCCCAGGCCATCACCGCAATCACAGCGCTCGATTTCCTCGGTTATGGGTTGCCTCCACCCACGCCGAGTATGGGAGAATTGCTCAAACAGGGGCGGGATACCCTCAACATTGCGCCCTGGATTGTATCTTCCGCCTTTGGCGCGCTCGTCCTCCTGCTCACCCTTGTCACCTTTGTCGGGGAGGCTGTTCGGGAAGCCCTCGATCCAAAAAAATTCACCGTCTATTCATGATGATTGCTTCAAGAAGATCGCTCCATCTTATCACCGCCTTCCCGGCGATCGCCGTTCTCTTCGCCTTCGTCGGCTGCGGAGGGGATTCCTCGCCCGAAGCGGCGGCGGAACAGCGCGCATGGGAGACGATCGATGACATGCCGGAGGAACTTTTGAACTACTTCCAGACCAAGGTGAGCATTCCGGCCCCGGAGCTCGAAAATCTCGAACGCGGCGAGATCACTCAGGATGAAATCGATGCCAAGATAGCGACGGATGTATATCCGAAGTTTTTTCGATTCGCGACGCCGGAAGACCTGCCCGCCAATCTCGCATGGGAGGACGGCGCGGACCTCCCGGAGTTTACCTCCCCGGACGCCAGGAAGGGCGGTACCCGCTACGCGCGGTTGCAGGACTACCCGCGCACGCTGCGTACGGTGGGGCCGGATGCCAATGGATCCTTCCGCCCCTTCCTGCTCGATGACGTGCAGATGCGTTTCGCACGCCGACACCCGAACGAGACCCAGATCGGTCCGAACGGACACGCCTATTTCCCCGGCATCGCGCATTCCTGGGCGGTCGATAAGGAAAATCGGACGGTTTATGTCCGCATTCATCCGGAAGCCCGCTGGTCCGACGGCGTGCCGCTACGGGTGAAGGATGTCTTCTATATGTTCTACCTCTACCAGAGCCCGCATATCCGCGCGCCGTGGTATAACAACTGGTACAACCGGATGTACGAGGAGGTGACGCGTTACGATGAGCTGACCTTCTCGATCCGGGTGCCCGAGGCCAAGCCTGACATGAATGCGCGGGTCCTCGAACTGAACCCGCTGCCAAGCCATTTCTACGGTATTCTGGAGGAGAACTTCGTCGATCGCTTTCAATGGAGCTTTGCTCCGACAACCGGTGCCTACGTGATCCGGGAGGAAGACATCCGCAAAGGCCGCTCCATCCGCCTCACGCGCAACGAAAATTGGTGGGCTCGTGAAAACCGTTTCTGGCGAAACCGTTACAACTACGATGCGATTCATTTCAACGTCATCCGCGACACTTCGAAGGCCTTCGAGTCGTTTCTCAAGGGTGAGCTCGATGCCTTCTCGATGGACCTACCCGAATACAACTACGAGCGCCTGCCAAACGAGGCTCCGTTGATCCGGAACGGGTACATCCACAAGTATACCTTTTACAATGACGTGCCGCGACCGACCTACGGTCTCTGGATCAACGCGGCCAAGCCCCACCTGGACAACCATGATGTGCGCGTGGGTATCCACCATGCGACCAACTGGGACCGCATCATCGATGAATATTTTCGCGGCGACGCGGTCAGAATGCGTACGACGGCCGACGGCTACGGCGAGTTCACCCACCCTGACATACAACCTCGTTCGTTCAATGTCGATCAGGCCCTCGAGTCGTTCGCAAGAGCCGGATTCACACGCCGTGGTGCAGACGGCATCCTCATCAACGAACGGGGAGATCGCCTCTCCTTTTCCCTCACAACCGGGTATGAAGTTTTCAAGGACCTCCTGACGATCCTTCAGGAAGAGGCCGCGCAGGCGGGACTGGAGTTTCGTCTCGAGATTCTCGACTCCACCGCCGGCTGGAAAAAGGTGCAGGAAAAGAACCACGACATCGCGTTCTCCGCGTTCGGGGTTTCCCCGGAGATGTATCCGCGATATTGGGAGACCTATCATTCCGTCAACGCCTTCAATGCCGACGGCACCCTGAAGACCCAAACGAACAACCTCCTCTCCATTGCGATTCCCGAGCTGGACCGCCGGATCGAGGCCTACCGCGCATCGGATGACGCCGAAGCGATGAAGCGCCTCGCCTTTGAAATGGAGGAGATTCTGCGCGAAGACGCCTCCTTTGTGCCCGGGTTTGTCCGGCCGTTTTACCGGTTCGCCTCCTGGCGTTGGCTCCGCTGGCCGGATGAAATCAACGTCAAGCTCAGCCAGAGCCCTTCCGAGTATTTTGTCTCATGGATCGAACCCGGCATGAGAGAGGAAACGATGCGCGCCCTGCGCGGTGGAGACACCTTTGCGCCGCATATCCAGACCTTCGACGATTACAACGCCTACACGGAAGAGTGACGCCGGTGAGCGAAGGGTCCTCAGACACGATTCTGGAGGTTCGCAACCTCGTCACGGCCTTTAACACGGACAGCGGCCAAGTGACCGCAGTCGATGATGTGAGCTTTGCTGTGCGCCGCGGCAGGACGCTCGGCATTGTCGGTGAATCCGGGTGCGGCAAGAGCGTGACTGCCCTCTCGATTATGCGCCTGCTTCCCCAGCCGATGGGACGCATCCTCGGGGGACAAATCCTTCTGGAAGGCGAAGACCTCCTGGCACTCCCGATCGAGAAAATGCGAAAGGTCCGGGGGGACCGGATCGGGATGATCTTTCAGGAGCCCATGTCCGCGCTCAATCCCGTCCACCGCATCGGCCGGCAGATCAGCGAGGTCTATCGGCTTCATCGGCCGGAGATGTCGAAACGCGCAGCTTGGGAGGCATCGATCGAGATGCTTCGCAAAGTGGGCATTCCCGCCCCCGAAATTCGGGCCGGAGAATTTCCCCACCAACTTTCCGGCGGCATGCGCCAGCGCGTTGTGATCGCGATCGCCCT
>CAZVQJ010000175.1:0-5784 GCA_964629165.1 uncultured Puniceicoccaceae bacterium | reverse complement strand
ATGAGAAGTGTCAGGAGGACGGAAACGGTGGTCCCGTTAAAGTGGGTGAACGGATACCAGAGATCGAGAGCCCCAAAGGTTTCTCCTATTCCGGGCGGCAGCGAGAGGACGCCGTGAGGGAGCTCCGTGATGCGGCTTCCATCGCCTGCGGGAACAAAGAGTCCCGCGATCGAAATGAGGAGGATCGTGGCGAGGATGGGAGCCTGAAACCGCCATAGCGTGAGCACCGCGATGAGGACGACACCCGCCATGACGAGGAGGGCCGCGGGCGAGGAGAGATCGCCGACCCGCACGAGGGTGGAATCGTCATTCACGACGATGCCGACATTCTGAAGGCCGACGAAGGCGATAAAGAAGCCGAGACCGGTTTGGATGCCGATCTTGATGCCATCGGGCAATGCTTCTGCCAGCTTTCGACGGAATCCGGTGAGGGACAGGAGCAGGAAGAGGATTCCGTTCCAGAAAGTGAGTGACAATGCAGCCTGCCATGGCAGCCCGGTCCCGATGCAGATGACGAAGGCGAAGTATGCGTTCGTGCCCATGCCTGGAGCCAGCGCGATCGGATAGTTGGCAATGCCCGCCATGAGAAGGCATCCGGTAGCAGCGGCCAGCGCCGTCACCGTGATGAGGGCCTCTTTCGGCATGCCGGCTTCCGCCAGCAAGTTTGGATTGACCGCCAGGATGTAGCCCATCGCCGCAAATGTCGTGAGACCGGCCATCACTTCGCGGCGCACGGTTGTCCGGTGAGCGGTCAATTGAAAGGTGCGGTCCAGCATGCGTGGCGAGATACCTCACGCCGAGGAAACCTTGGCGCAAGCTTCACGGCGGATCCCGGGAATATTTTCCGTTCTCTGAAACGAAAAAGCCCCCCGCGCGGGAGGGCTTTTGATCATCGATTACGGAGTATAGGCGGAGGCGGTTTCAGCCGACCGCCATCACACTCAGTTTCGATTCCATCTGGCTTTGGTAAAATTCCTCGATGACCTCTCGGCGACCCTGTTCCCGGCGCTCTTCATCAACCTCGTCCTGGGTGCGCTGGCGTTCCTTATCTGTCAGGATCTTGCGCATGCGCATGAGCGCCATGTTCTGGAGCTGCCGGACCCGCTCGCGGGTAATCGAAAATTGTTCCCCGACTTCTTCGAGTGTTTTCGGCTTTTCGCCGCCGAGGCCGAAGCGCTGGCGGATGATCTCGGCTTCGCGCTCATCCAACGTATCAACCATTTTCCGAAGGTCGTTCACGAGGTTCTTGTTCTGGAGGTTGTCGAAAGGATCGATGGAGTTTTCGTCCCCGATCAATTCCCCGAAAGAGGTCCCTTCGTCTTCACCGACCGGCGCGTCGAGGCTGGTCGGCCGGACGCTGACTGACTTGAGGTGAGCGATCTTGCTTACCGGCATGTCGAGGACGATCGCGAGCTCGTCATCGGTCGGTTGCCGCCCGAGCTCTTCTTCGAGCTCCATCGAGGTACGGCGCATCTTGGCAATCTTGTCGACGAGGTGGACGGGCAGGCGGATCGTCTTGCTCTGGTTAGCGAGTGCTCGCTTGATCGACTGCTTGATCCACCAGGCGGCATAGGTTGAAAGTTTGCCCCCTTTCGCGGGATCAAAGCGCTCGACAGCCTTGATGAGGCCAATGTTTCCCTCGCTGATGAGATCGAGGAGGGGAAGCCCGAACCCGGCATAGTCATGGGCGATTTTCACGACAAGGCGCAGATTCGCGGTAATCATCTTTTCGCGTGCCGCGGCCGAACCACGCTGAATCTGGGCCGCCAGCTCAACTTCCTCGGACGGCTTGAGGAGCGGTGTTTTACCGATCTCCTGGAGATAGATCCGAATCGTGCTCCGTTCGGATGGGGGGAGGTTGCGAACATCCTCCGCATTGTTGAAGTTCATGTTCGCGGCGCGATTAACGCGCAGATCCTGAAGAGTGTGACTTTCGCTCATGGCAGCTAGATTGTATATGACAGTGAATTGACAGGCGGGAGCACGGTGAGGAGGGGCTCATATCCGCCAACTGGCGCTGATCTTCGTCGAGAGCATGCACGACCGTAAACAGCACTCTGGCCAACGGGGAAACGAACCACGTTGGAAGGCTGAAACGGGGGTTGAACGGTTTTTCCCGTTCGGGCGTTTGACCGGGCGCGAATCGCCTTTCGGCGATTACATCTCTTCCGCCATGGCGACGGCCTTCAGCATGCCCTGCGCTTTATTGATCGTCTCCTGATACTCTGCCTCCGCCCTGGAATCGGCGACGATCCCGGCACCACTCTGGATATAGAGGCGCTTGCCCTTCAATAAGGCGGTGCGGATCGCGATGCAGCTATCGAGGTTTCCGTCGAAGGAGAAATAGCAGACCGCACCCGCATAGGGTCCGCGCTGTTGGCGCTCCTGTTCGGCGATGATCTGCATCGCGCGAACCTTGGGCGCACCACTCACGGTGCCGGCGGGAAAGGTTGCGCGCATCAGGTCATAGGCGGACTGCTTGTTCGCAATCCGACCCTCCACCTGGGAGACGATGTGCATAACGTGGGAATAACGCTCCACGATCATGTAATCGGGCACGTGGACCGACCCGAATTCGCAGACCCGTCCGAGGTCGTTGCGGGCGAGATCGACCAGCATGAGGTGCTCGGCTCTTTCCTTCTCGTCGGAGAGCAGCTCGTTTTCGAACGCCGCATCCTCTTCCGGCGTCGCCCCGCGGGGGCGGGTCCCGGCGATCGGGCGTAGTTCAGCAAGGCCATCTGTCAGGCGAACATGAACTTCCGGGGATGCGCCGATGAGGCTGAACGGGCCCGGGTCGTAGAGCACCATGTAGGGCGATGGGTTGACCACCCGGAGGGCGCGGTAGAGATCGAGTGCCGACTTCTCGAAATTTCTTTCAAAGCGCTGGGAACCAACGATTTGAATAGCATCTCCGGAGCGGATATACTCCTTGCACGTCTCGACCAGGGCCTCGAATCCGGCGGGTTCGAAATTCCCGCTCGGCGTCTCTTTTCCGGATACGGCGGGAACGGGTACGGTGGCAATGGCCCGCCCTTCCTCGAGGTGCTCTGCGATAGAGGCAATCCGGGCCACCGTTTGGTCATAAACCTGATTCGTATCGGCCCCTGCGGGGAGGTAGGCGTTGGTGAGGAGGCGGACGGTCTGGCGAGCACGATCAAAGATGACCAGAGTAGGGGTAATCATGAAGTGGATTACCGGCATGCCGAGGACATCCTCTTCCGCCAATGGAACCGTCTTTTCGACGGTGTGAATATATTCGTATGCGAGGTAGCCCACCGCGCCCCCAACGAATCTTGGCAGCCCCGGAATCCGCACCGGCCGGTAGCGTGCCATTTCTTCCTCGATAACGGTCAACGGATCTGGCGGCGTGGCAAAGCGATGAACGGTTCCATCGGCCCGCTCGATGCGGGTTTCACCGCCCAGCCGCGCTTCGATGATCGCTTCCGGCTCGCACCCGATGAAGGAATACCGGTTGAGGGTTGCCCCCCCCTCGATCGACTCCAGCAAATAGGCGGGGCCGAGCTTTCGCAGTTTCGAATAAACGGAAACCGGCGTTTCAAAATCTGCCATCAGGTCCGCATAGACGGGCACCAGATTACCTTGCTGCGCCAATGCGCAGAAATCACTCCGGTTCGGAAGCACCTGCATGCGGGCCGAGGTTGAAGAGGCGTCGGTCGAGTGCAAACTGAAATGCGGGACAAAAGGGCGGGTCCCGATCGTTACGGGAAGGGCGCGGAGGCGGTTGCGCCGGGCGTCAGGCCCTGGGTTCTCCGCCCATCCATTCCGGACCGATCAGCTCGCTGCGGAGGGCCTTCTGCTCGGTGGGAGTCGGGGGCCGCCTGTTCATGAAAGCACCTTCGACGCGGGTGGGGAGGCGTCGGGTGAGCCTTGAGGCCCCGGTCGAGCTAAGGTTTTGCCATCCTGGTCGGGGTACGCGACGCTTCTCCGGATATGGCAAATGGCTCCGAATGGTTCGACTTGCACACCCACACGGCATTGTGCGGCCACGCCCGGGGGCGGCCGCAGGAATATGTCGAAGCGGCCGCGCGGAAGGGAATCGGGCGCATGGCCGTGACGTGCCACATGCCGTTCGACGAGGCTGCGTTCGGTGGCCCGCGGATGCGGATGTTCGCCCGCCAGTTTCCTCAATACCTCCAGATGGTGGACGAAGCGCGTGAAGCTGGTGAAAGGCTGGGAGTGGAAGTGCTTGCCGGAATCGAAGGGGAGGTTTTTCCGGAGGCCGACATGCAGGCCCGGCTCGGTGAGGTGATCGGTTCGTATCCCTTCGACTTTGTCCTCGGCTCCGTCCACCACCACATGCCTGCCTTCCAGAAATGGTTCTCAGAGCGCGGTTGCGTCGATGATTCAGCGATTGTTTGCGCTTACTTCGAAGCGCTGCGTGAGGGGGCCGCCACGGGTTTATTCCACAGCATGTCCCATCCGGATGTGATTCGTTTATATGGAACCCTCGCCGGTGACTTTCAACCGGAGGAATACGAAGACGTCATCCGTGCGGCGATTTCTTCCGCCGTTGAAAACGATGTGTGCTGGGAAGTGAATACGAGCGGCCGCCTGAAAGGCCCCGGAATCGAACACCCCGACCCGTTGATCCGAAAATGGGGATCCGAAATGGGCCTCAAGTTGACGATCGGATCCGATGCCCACCGCCCGCAGTCCGTCGGTCAGTACTTTCGCGAGGTGACCGAGGATCTCGCGCGCGAAGGGTACTCCCATCTGTATTATTTCAAGGGGGGGGAACGCCAGGCGGTGGCGATTGCTGACCTCCTCGCCTCTGATTCAAGTCGCGGGGTGCTGCATCGGCACCGTGTTTCCTGAGGGAGGCGCGGCTTGAATCGTGCGAGACAGGTTGACTGATTTTGAATTCATCGTGAGGATGCCTGCTAAGCAGAATTATCATTTAATCATACAGACTATGGCATATTCCCTTCCTGCACTGGACTACGGTTATGATGCGGTTGAGCCTCACATCGACGCTCGGACGATGGAGATTCACCACACCAAACACCATAATACCTACGTCACCAAGTTGAACGAAGCGTTGAAGAGCGAAAACGTGGATGCACCGGCATCCGTCGATGCGCTCATCGGTAATCTCGCCGGGCTGCCGGATTCGATCCGCGGCGCGGTGCGCAACAATGGTGGTGGCCACTCCAATCACTCTCTCTTCTGGAAGGTTATCGGGCCCAATGGCGGCGGCCGGCCGAAGGGGCAGGTGGCGGAAAAGATCGACGCGGCCTGTGGGAGTTTCGACAAGTTCAAGGAACAGTTCGGAAACGCCGCCGCGACTCGTTTCGGGAGCGGCTGGGCGTGGCTCGTGGCCAATCCGGATGGCTCCGTCGCGGTGGGTTCCACCGCAAACCAGGACAACCCCTATATGGGCAAGGAGGTGGCCGGCCTCGGAGGCACCCCGCTACTCGGTCTCGATGTGTGGGAACACGCCTATTATCTGAAATACCAGAACAAACGCCCCGACTACATCGCGGCTTTCTGGAATGTGGTGAACTGGGACGCAGTGGAAGCGCGTTATCAGGCAGCGGTGGGTTGAGTCGCCGTCCACTTGTATTCGCTTTCCAAGCCCGGCCTCGTTGCCGGGTTTTTTTGTGTGTGCGCCCGGCGAAGGTCGGAGTTGGCGAAGCCGGAGCCTGTGCTCGGAATTGGTTGCGTTACGCTTTGGCGCGCGCGTAACCGGCGATGCCGCCACTTTCCGGTTCTCTCGAAGGCGCCAAAGATCCGGAAAGATATGATGGGACGGAGCCCTCTAAA
>CAZVQJ010000174.1:0-5794 GCA_964629165.1 uncultured Puniceicoccaceae bacterium | reverse complement strand
GAAACCGGGACAAATCAACTGCCCGGTCAGGGAATGCGAAATGCACGATGCCTGCTTCCGCATTGCATTGCGCGCGCTTCAGCTTCCTTGGGCTGGGGGAGGTGGCACGGCAACTGGTAAGATGAAGAGAACCTGGTACTGTCCAGGCGGGTTCTCGCCACATTCTCGATGATCTCCCCTGATGAACGATCCTCTTGTCTTTTTCTGTCGCCAAACGTGGACGAGGAGACGCTGGCTTCGCATCGCTCTGCTTTATCTGCGAAGGGTTTCCCGGTGGCGGCGGTCTATCGTCTGGAGAACGGAAACTCCACTGTCGCTCAGGTTCGGGAGGTTGTCGCGAGCGGGATCGACCGGATCGTTGTCTGCGGTGGAGACGGAACGGTCGGCCGGGTCGTCCGTGGGGTGATGGCAGTGCCGAGGACAAAGATCCCGCTCGGCATCCTGCCGGGAGGAACAGGGAACGACTTTGCCCGCTCTCTCGGGGTCGTGGCAGAGGATCCGGAGAGAGCGCTGGAGGTCGCGACGGGGGATTTCTTGAAGGAACTTGATGTGGCCTGGGCGGGCGACGCCCCGTTTATCAACGCGATTACGGTGGGGTTTGGCGCAGAGGCGACACGGGATACCCCTCCTGTTCTCAAACGGCTCGTCAAAGGGCTGAGCTATTCCCTCATGACCACCTGGAAAGCGTTTGTCGCCGACCCATTTGAACTGAGCCTGGAGGGTGGTGGATTCACGTGGCGGGGGCGCGCAATATCGCTGACTATTTGCAATGGTGCCTTTGTCGGTGGCGGAGTGCGTGCGGGAGTCGAGGCCTCGCCCTGTGACGGTCGGCTCGATGCGGCGATTCTTCCTGCTGTTGATTTCGGAGAGGTTACCGGGGTCGTTGAAGACTGGATACGAAAGGATGCGGCCCTTTTCAAACACGTCGTCTACGGGCAGTTTGAAACGGCGGTTCTCCGTTGTGACCGCGATGTCGCCATCAGCATCGACGGTGAGGTAACTTCAGGGCAGGAACTCCGTTTTTCGGTCAGTCCCCGGGCGGTGCGATTTGCGGCGAATCCGGCAGGGGAAAGTTATGTCCCCTGAGAGGAGGCGGGCGCGCACGACGACCCCGAGGTGCTCATCGGCGAATCCGGCAGGGGAAAGTTATGTCCCCTGAGAGAGGCGATCACTCCGTCGTCACCGGAACTTCGACCCCCGTCCGTTTGAGGCGAATGCGGAAGCTGGCGCCTTTGCCCGGGGTCGAATGGCATTCGATCTCACCGTCCATGCGATCAACGAGATCTTTCACGATGCTCAGGCCGAGTCCCGTGCTCGGTTCGCCTGCCGTCGGGTTCGCGCTGAGACGGGCATAGGGCATCCAGAGCTTGCGGTGATCCTCTTCGTTCAGGCCCGGTCCGTCATCATCGACCGCGATCTCGACAATCGATTCATCGGCGTCGGAAATCCGGACAACGACGGTCGATCCCGGCGGGGAAAACTTGATGGCGTTGGAAACAAGGTTTTCGAGGACCTGCCGGAGGGCGAGAGGATCGGCATGAACGCAGCAGGCATCATCCACCGTCGAGTCGAGATCGAGGAGGATCTGCTTGCGTTCGGCGCGCATGAGGTGGGTCTGAAAAGCTTCTCCGATCGGCTCATCGAGGTTGACCGGCCGCAGCTCGATATGCCCAAGTCGGCGGGCCTCGGCGGATTCCGTGAGATGGGTCTCGATGAGCTGATTGATGACATCGGCTGAATTGCGGATCGTCCGGAAGAGCTCGGTACCATGTTCGTTCTGCACCTTGTTCTCGAGCAGATGGGCGCTCATCTGGATGGCCGAAAGGGGGTTGCGGATATCGTGCGCAAGGACCGCCATGAGCCGATTGCGTTCCTCGATCAGGAGCTGGAGATCGTCGCGCGCCCGCTTGAGATCGATGTGCACTTTGACGCGGGCGAGAAGCTCGCCGTGATCGAAGGGTTTTGAAAGAAAATCAACCGCACCCGACTGGAGGACGGTCGCAATCGTGGACTTTTCGTTGGCCGCCGTGAGGAAGATGACGGGCACCGCCATCCAGGCCGGTTTTGCTTTCAGCCGCCGGATGACGTCGAGCCCGCTCATGCCGGGCATATAGAGGTCGAGCAGGATCAGGTCGGGCGTGCGCGACTCCGCTTGTTTGAGCATGCTCTCGCCATCCTGCGCGAGAACGACATCGAAATGATGACGCGTCAGCAGTTCCCCCACGATCTGCAGGTTTCGTTCGAGGTCATCGACGACAAATATGGTTCCGGCCGAATTCGACATGGGTATGAGTGAGTGGTCGAACAAAGGTTACAGATTGGGCGACGAGGAGATGGGTGGCTGATTCTGCTGATGAGCGCAAGTCGGAGATGAGCAGATGTCGGCCCTCACATGAGCTTCTATCGGAAAAACTGCAAATCGTTTGTTCCCGCAAGTGATCGGTTTCGCCCGTCTTGCGCCGGACCTGGCGTTGGGAGCGGGCCGAGGATGGCTCCTTCGCGCGCATCCTCGCCGGATGTGGGTGCATCCTCGCCGGATGTGCGTTCTGCACGTTTGGTCGTTCGGGGGTCAGTCGCTTTGCACCCGAAGAAGCCTTGGGCCAGCGATTAGGGAGGATCCGGTATTTCGTAACTAGCGGCACATCAGTAAATTGAGTGATACCCAAGCGGTTTGGCATGCCGCGTGTTTCCTGTTTATAGAGATTCTAATTTTAACCTCTACAAGGATTCAATCATGCTAAGTTGGGCACTCGTATTTTTCATTATTGCGCTCGTGGCAGCAGTCCTGGGCTTCGGCGGGATCGCGGGCACGGCGGCCGGAATCGCGAAGATTCTGTTTTTTGTCTTTCTCGTATTGCTTGTCATTTCTCTCGTTGCGAACGCGGTGAGAGGACGACGTGGACCGACCGTTTAGGTTTAAGAGTCCGGGATTTCAGAGGGAAACAGAAAGTTCCATAGCAGATCATAGTGAGAGACAGCTAAGACGAAACCTCGGATAGGATGAGAGACAATCTCTCCGAGAGAGCCCCCGGCAGCAATCCGGGGGCTCATTCTTATCCGCGCAGCTCCGGTCCTCCGGTAAGTTCGCGGATCCAGCGTCGATGGGGACCGGACAAGGGGATCTCCCCGAGTCGATGCAAGGGATGCCAGAAAAGACCGGGAGCGACCTTCAGCCAGGCCTCCGGAGGATGGTCTTCATCCGGACGGAGAAAGCGCTCCGTAATCTGTTGATGGCTGATGCTGCGCTTCCTGGTGGCAACGAGGGAAAAGGTGCCGGGGAGTCCAGGGAGAAGCGGGAGTTCCGCCATCTGCGCGAGACGATCTGAATCGGAGGCGATCCGCTGCAGGAGGATGCTCTTGCCCGCGACGACCCACAGACGGTCGAGGGTCACCTTTTCTGTTTGGCGACGCAGGAGGCGCGGGAGCTTCTCCTGCAACCCGCGGGCGAAAGCGACACACGATCCCTGCCAGGGACAGAGGAGGCAGGCGGGGCGATGTTTGGTGCAGACGAGAGCCCCGAGTTCCATCACCGCCTGGTTATGCGTGCCGGGATCAGTCCGATCGAGGAGATCACGGGCGAGAGGGCCGACCGCCGCGACGCCCGCATGGCTGCCGGAAAGTGGCCTGTCGATGGCCTGCAGGCGGCTGAGGACGCGAACAACGTTCCCATCGACGACGGCGGCGGGATATCCGAAGGCAATGCTGCAGATGGCTGCGGAGGTGTAGGGACCGATCCCGGGAAGCTTCTCCCACTCCTGAGGGGTCCGGGGCAGCTCGGGAAGGGCGGCAATCGCTTTTGCGAGTCGGTGGAGGTTCCGGGCGCGGGCATAATATCCGAGGCCTGACCATGCCGTGAGGACGGCCTCCTCGGAGGCGCCGGCGAGCGCCGGAAAGTCCGGGAACTGCGCCATCCAGCGCGCGTAGTAGGGCAGCACGGTCTCGATCCGGGTCTGCTGGCACATGAACTCGGAAACGACGGTGCCGTAGAGCGAAGGCCGCGTGCGCCACGGAAGCGGGCGTCGGTGCGAATGGTACCACGCGTGCAGGGATTGCCGGAGGTTTTCCGCGCCTGCGGATATCGGGTTGGATTTTACGTCTGACAATGGCTGACTTTGTCTGCCTTATACGTGGGCATGCCCAAGAAAAAAGCGGAAGAGGGTCCGAAGATTCTCTCCACCTACACGGTCAAACTCGACCCGGCGCAGCTCGAAAAGCTCTCCGAGATCTGTGATCATCGGCTCTACGGCTTCTACCACGTGGATCATTCGGAGTTTGCTTTCAAGGCGCCGAACGAGGGTGTCAACATCGTTGCCTACAAGAGCGGTAAAGTGGTCATTCAGGGCAAGGGAACGGAAAACTTCGTGCAGAACACGATCGAAACCGAGATCACCGGCAAACCGCAACTTGGCTACGAGGAGTTCCATCACCCGGAGTGGTTTGAGCCGCATGCGGGCCTCGACGAAGCGGGGAAGGGAGACCTTTTTGGTCCGCTCGTTTCCTGTTGTGTGATCGCCGACGGTGACATGGTGCGGGAGTGGAGGGAGAAGGGGGTGAAGGATTCCAAAGCGCTCACGGACGGCTCGATCCTCCGGCTCGAAAAGATCATCCTCTCGACCAAGGGCGTCGTGGTGAAGAAGATGTTCGCCGGGATGCAGCGCTACAACGACCTCATGGCACGCCCGGGGGCGAACCTCAACAAGCTGCTCGCCTGGTATCACAGCAAGGCTCTTCAGTCCGCCCTCGCGGTGCGCAGCGATATCGAGTGGGGCCTTGTCGACCAGTTCAGCAAGGCGCCGTTGACCCAGCAGCAATTGAAGAAGGACGGCGTGCAGTTCGACCTGCGCATGCGAACGAAGGCGGAAGACGATCCGGTCGTCGCGGCGGCTTCGATTTGTGCGCGTGCGGAGTTTGTGCGGCAATTGCGCAAGCTCAGCACGGAATTTGGGGAGGAACTGAAAAAGGGGTCCGGCGCGCCCGTCAAGAAACAGGCTGGCGAGCTGGTGCAGAAGTTGGGGCCGCACCGGCTGAAGGATTTCGCCAAAGTCCATTTCAAGACGGCATACGAGGTCCTCGGGCTCCCGGTGCCGGAGAAACCGAAATTCTACGGGCGACGCTAGAGAGGTGGGCGGCTCCTGTCATGAAGCCCTTCGGCGGTTCGATCTCGGGCACCTTCCTGAATCCGGCTGGTTGTGCGGTATTGATGAGGCTGGTCGCGGAGCGCTCGCCGGACCCGTCGTGGCGGGGGCTGTCTTTGTCGATCGCGGAATCCTCGAAGGACCTTGGCCGGAGGCATGGAAGCTCGTGAACGACTCGAAGCAGCTGACCGCCGCTCGCCGGGACGAGATTTTCGGGGCCGTTGAGGAGGCGTGCAGAGGCGGTCGGCTGGTGGCCGCCAGCGGAACGGCAAGTGTGCGGGAAATCGCGACCGAGAACATCCTTGGTGCGACCCGCCTTGCCATGCAGCGCGCTCTCGAAGCGGCGTGTCCGGAAGAGCGTGCGTTGCCCCATGCGTCGGTCGGCGAGTTGTTCGGGCCGCGCAGGTCAACATCTACCGGTGGATGCATCCTGATCGACGGAAAGCGCATGCATAGGTTTCCCTACACGCATGTCGGCGTCGTCAAGGGAGATGGTTGCAGCTTTGCGATCGCGCTCGCTTCGATCATCGCCAAGGTCGTTCGCGATCGGCTGATGGAGGATCTGGATGTAAAGTTCCCGCAGTATGGATTCCGGGACCACAAAGGGTATGGCACGCCCGCCCACCGGAGCGCGATTCTCGCTTACGGGGCGACACCGG
>CAZVQJ010000173.1:0-5867 GCA_964629165.1 uncultured Puniceicoccaceae bacterium | reverse complement strand
AACGGTCGCCATTGTGATCGAAGTGGAACGGCTTCGGATCCTCGAGCTTCTTGCCCAGGCGCCGCTCGACCTCTTCCCGGAACCAATCGATTCCCCGGTCTTCGATCGTGTATTTGAGCCGGGCATGGGCGCGGTTCGTTCGGTCACCGTAGTCCCGCTGCGTCGTCACGACCTGCTCCGCGACTGCGATGACGTCCTCCGGCTTGCAAAAGGCCATCACGTCGGCGAGACGCGGGCGCGTCGCGGCATTGCCGTGCGTCATGCCCATGCCCCCACCGACCGTCACATTGTATCCAACAATCCTACCCTCTTTCAGAATCGCAATGAATCCGAGGTCGTGCGCATAGACATCGACATCGTTACTCGGAGGCACCGCCACGACGATCTTGAACTTTCGAGGCAGGTAGGTCTTGCCGTAGATCGGCTCCACATCTTCCTCTCCTTCGCCCAGTTTTTCGCCGTCCAGCCAGATTTCGTGGTAGGCACGTGTATTCGGGATGAAATGGTCGCTCAGTGCCTGCGTGATCGCCTGGGCCTCCGCATGAACGGCACTTTCGTAGGGATTTGGATTGCACATCACGTTGCGGTTGACGTCTCCGCAGGCTGCGATCGTACTCAGGAGCGCCTCGTTGATCTCCCGGATGGTGCGCTTCAGATTGAACTTCAGGACGCCGTGAAACTGAAAGGCCTGGCGAGTGGTCAACTTGAGCGCCCCGTGGGCATAGGCATCGGCAAGCCGGTCCATCTCGAGCCATTGCGCAGGGGTGCAGACTCCGCCCGGAACCCGTACCCGCACCATGAAGCCGTACGCTTTGTCGAGGCGCTTCTTGCGGCGTTCGTTCCGCTCGTCGCGATTGTCCTGCAGATATGTGCCGTGAAATTTTGTTAGCTTGGCGTCCACCGCCGGGAGGTCACCAGTCAGAGGATCCGCGAGACTCTCCAGGATCGTGCCTCGCAGGAAACGACTCTCCTCTTTTAACGCCTCGTCCTTCGACAGGGGCTTGGTTGCAGATGGTTCACTGGCCATAATCACAGAAACTGTTGAAAGATGGGTATCTTGGGCAAGTTAATAAACTTAACAGTTTTGGACGGATGACGACGCCCCCTCGGCGTGTCCCGGGAGCAACCGTTCCACGTATTTTGAAAGCAGGTCGAATTCCAGATTGACCGCATCCCCCACAGAAAATGATGGCAGGTTTGTTCGTTCGAGCGTGTGCGGGATCAGCCACACCGCGAAGCACTCCCGCGAAACCGCGGCCACCGTCAGGGACACGCCGTTGATCGCAATGCTTCCCTTGTAGACGAGGTATTTCATGAATGCCGCCGGGGGCGCGACCTCCAGAAACCAGTCGTCACCGCGCTCCTCGAAGGTTGTGATCGTTCCCACCGCATCGACATGGCCCGTGACGAAATGGCCCCCCATCTTGCCGTTGAACCGAAGACTGGACTCCAGATTGAGAACCGCGCCCGGGCGCAGCGTGGCAAAGCGGGTTTTCGCGACCGATTCCGCCAGCAGATCAAAGGTGAGCTCATCCGCCTGGCAGGAAGTGACGGTGAGGCAACAGCCGTCCACCGCGATGCTGTCTCCGGGCACCGCATCTTTCGTCACTTCGAGCGCCCGAATGCGCAGCCGGTGCGCATTTCCACGCGCCTCAAAGGCCAGGACCTCGCCTCTTTCCGCCACTATTCCGGTGAACATGATGCCCACAAGAAACGCCGGGACACGCCGGGGCAAACCCGATTATCGCTTCTCAATCCTGGCGCACGCGGAGCACGGTGGTTTCGTTGTTGCGGCTGACGAGGAGCACATATTCACGGCTCTCTTCGCGGTTCATGATCACTTCAAACGCCGCAATCGCCTCTTCCAAGGTCGTCACCTCATCGCCTTCGATCTCGAGAATCCAGTCTCCCGGCGCCAGTCCGGCCGAGGCGGGCGGGCTGTTCGGGCGGACAAAGGATGTCATCACACCCGCCATTTCACGAGGTTCCACCCGCCGCTGAAGCGCATCGCTCAGGACGAGTTCACGGATCGTGATCCCGAGCGGTTCGAGGTACTCTCGCGGGGCCTCGCGGACAAGAACGGGGCCGTCGCCCAATCTGACTTCAAGCTCGATCTCCTCCTGCCCGCGCACGAGCGTGAATCGCATCGAGTCCCCTACTGACCGTCGCTTGATTTCCCGCTCAACGTACGCCGGCACCACCGAATCCGGTTTCAAGCGAGGCAGGCGCTCACCATCAATCGCGACGATGATGTCGCGATTCCGGACACCGGCCTCAGCGGCGGGCCCCTCCGCGAGAACGCGACTGACAATCAAAGCGCCCTGTTGCTCCAAACCGAGAAACTCCGCCGTATCCCCGTCGAGGGGCTGTAATCCGGAGATTCCCAGCCACGGCCGCGGAGATCCGAGGACGGATGGAGGAACCCGCGCGACATTTTCGAGAAACGGCTCTGCAAAGAGGAAGGTATAGCTCTCGTCAGGGTTCCGGATACTGACCCGGTAATACTCACCCCCGATCCAGGCCTCCCTCTCCACCGGAATGGAAACCCCCGACCACCCGACAAAGGCGCCCGCCCGATTGAAGATCGGGCCGCCCGGCGTCGCCACATCATCCGTCAGGAAACCTGTCATGAGCGGGAGCCCGTGGTGCGCGGAGAGACGGCCATAGCGATAGTAGGGAAGAAAATCGAGGTTTTCATCGGTCAGGCAAATGCCCCAGAGCTCTTCACCGATGGTCGGTCCAGCGGCGGGAAAACCCGTGATCGGGCGCAGCTCGTTCCAGCCGCTTTCTTCCGCCCGCAGGTAATGCCAGCCGTTGAGATCGTCGATGCCCAGATATTCCGCCGCGAATCCGTTTCCGACGGAGTTCGCCGCATGCACGCGGAGATCGATCAGCTGATCGGGAGGCAGCCAGTCCGGCATCGCCGGGCCGAGAAGCACCACGAGGCCTTCGTCATCGACCACAAGCCCGACCGCATTCGCCCGTTGGCGCTCCATTTCAAGCTCCACCGTGAAGCTCACATAGACCGTTGTGGACGCACGTTCCTCGAACAAATCAGCGATGGGCGGAAATCCTTCCGCGCTCATCGTCGACACCGCGATGGACCAGAGAGAAAACCGGGCAATGCTCTTCACAACCATCCCCGAACGTTGCGAAACGCTTCTGGAGGAAGCAATCAGATCCGGCGAGGGGTGTCGGCGCAACCCTGTCTCTCATCGGCGGCGTGCTGGATTTGATTGAAATGCACGCTTCAAAGACGCGTCATGGAACCGTGGCTCGATGCGCATATTGTCTCCTTGCGAGTCTGGGTTGGTGCCTGGCGAAATCCCCGACCTTCCTTGTCGCGGGATTGTGCCGGGTGCTGGGAGCTCTGACCTATCGCTTCTCGAATCGTCGCCGCACGATCCTTTCCGCCCTCGCCCATTCGTTTCCGGAGCGCGATGCCGCCTGGCGCGACCGGATCTGCCGGGAGAACTGCGCCCGCATGTTCGAGATGTTTCTTCTCGTTGCGGCTCAACCCTACTTCAGCCAAAGAAAGCTGAAGCGCATCCGGATCGCTCCCTCCTGTGCCGAACTCCTCGATGGGCCCGCGCAGGTGAGGCCCGTAGTGCTCGCTGTGCCCCATGCCTCCCTGATGGAGGCGCTGACGCTCCTGCCGGTCCTGCACGAGGGCATTCCACCCGTCACGACCCTCTATCGTGCGCTTGATTTCGAACCGGCCGAACGGTTTGTACACTGGGCCCGCGAACGCTTCGGAATTCGCCTGGTGTCGCGCCGCGAAGGCCTTCTGCAAGCCAAGCAGCAGCTTCAGAGCGGGCGGGGAATCGCCGCCATCCTGTTTGACCAGAGTGCCGGAAGCCAAGGGCATCTGATGTTGTTTTTCAACCGGGTCTGCAGCACGACAAATCTGCCCGGTCTGCTCGCGGTCAAGGCGAACGCCCTGCCCGCTCTCTTCCATTGCCGGCGGGAAGGCTTCTGGAGGGGCACGGTGGAGGCCCACCCGCTGCCCGAAAGTTCTCGTCCCGGCGAAATCATGGCAGCGGCCAACCGCGCGCTCGAGGAACTCCTTTCCTCGAGTGACGACGCTTGCGCCGACTGGTTCTGGGCGCACAAGCGGTGGAAGGGACTCCTGCGCCCCTCCCAAGTGCTCACCTTTCCGCGCCGCAAGTCGTACCTGAAGGAACAAATGAAGCTGCTTGGGATCGAGCGCCTGCCGCGCAACACCCGCTTTGCACTCCGCCTGGACACGGATCCCGCCGGCCTTCCCGCCGCCGACAAGCTCATCAGGGTGATCAGGCGCCAACGTCCGGACGTCCTCATCTGGCTGCTTGTTCCCGCCACCCTCGCGGGCTCCGCGCTTCCGCCGCACGACCGGCGGATCGACTTACCCTCCGACCGGCGACAGCGGCGGCAGGCATGGAAGCAGATCAATGACGATTTCATCGACGCCCTCTTCGTGCTCGACCCCGACCGTTTCGCGACGCTGGAGGCAAAATCGATCCACTGTGAGTTCCGCGGCGGCGTCTCTCTCGCCGGCGCCCCACACGGAGCGTTCCACACGACCGTTACGGTGAATTCCACCGCCTACCGCCAAAAACCATGGACAGCTTGGCGGCGCGTCCTCAACAAGCTGGACCTGAGTGACGAAGAGATCGCGGAGATCCTGCGTACCGATGGCCTCTCGATTCCCCCCCGATGAAATACCTGCTCGCATACTGGCCCGACCTCCGACCTCACCAGCGCATCCTCTGGGCAGGCGTCATCGCCGGACTGGTCGCCGGAATCGCCAGTGGCGCGGCCGTTCCCTATTTCATGGAAGTCGTTTACGGGCGCCTCTTTGACGAGCGGGCAACCGGACACTCCGTCAGCTACATTCTCCTCGTCGCCTCGCTCCTTCCGGCCGTCTTCCTGCTTCGGGGCGCGGCCGCCTATGCAAACCAGTATCTCATGACGCGGAGCGGACTCGAAGTGCTCCGCTCTGTGCGCCAGCGCATTTTCGACAAACTGCAACACCTGCCCCTCGCCTACTTCGAGCGCCAACGCACCGGCGACCTCATTTCCCGGCTCGTCGGCGACACCCAGCAGATCCAGAATGCGGTCATGAACGTTGCCCGCGACGGAGTGGTCGCACCGTTTGTGGTGTTCTCGGGGATCGGCTACCTCGTATCCCTTTCGATTCGTGAGAAGGAGTCCGCTTTTCTCCTCCTTCTTTTCCTTCTCGCGCCCCTCATTATCCTCCCCGTTCATCTCATCGGACGACACCTGAAACATCGGGGACGACAGGTTCAGATAGCCCTCGGCGACACCACCCATACGCTCCAGGAGAACTTGCGTGGCGTCCTCGAAGTACGCGCCTTCAACCTCGAAGAGCGACAGAGTGCTCGTTTTGCGACCGCCCTCGATGCGCACTTCCGCTCATTCATGAAGATGACCAAATATGACAAGCTGACCCAGCCGATCATGGAGCTTGAAGCGGTCGTCGTCGTCGCTCTCGCGTTTGTCTATGCTTACTATCAGGAACTCGAATTCGGCGTCTTCCTCGCCCTCGGGATCGCCCTCTATTTCACGACCGATGCCGTCAAACGGTTCCTTCGGGTCCTCAATGAGGTGCAGAAATCACAGGGTGCCGCAGAACGCTTGCAGGCGATCCTGAACGCCCCTTCGGCCCCGGATGCGGCGGAGCCCTCAACCGACCATTTCGCCCGTCAATGGCCCGCGCGCATCGACGGCAAAATTGCCTTCGATCACGTGACGTTCGGCTATGGTGACGAGCCAGTTTTCCGTGCCCTGACCCGCACGATCGAGCCAGGAACGTTCTGTGCCCTCGTCGGCCCCCGCGGCTCCGGCAAGAGCACCTTTGTCAAGTT
>CAZVQJ010000172.1:0-5895 GCA_964629165.1 uncultured Puniceicoccaceae bacterium | reverse complement strand
GGTGATTTTCCTGACGAGCCGCTTCATCTGCACCTTTATCCTCAAGTTTCTCCAGCCGGGGATCCTCCTCGGGTTGCTCGCGGTTGGCGGTTTCTTTTTCACTCTCGGAGCGGTCTTTGTCGAGGGCATGGCTGGTCTCTACTGTCTGATCGGGGTGTCCGCCTGCATGTCCTTGATGTTTCCGACGATCTACGGAATCGCGCTGGAAGGGTTGTCTCCCAATGATGCCAAATTGGGTTCTGCGGGACTGATCTTTGCAATTGTGGGAGGCGCCATCATGCCGCGTTTGCAGGGCGGGATCATCGATGGTGAGGGCCTGCGGCTGGGCGGTATCGTGCTGGATTCCGTTCGAACGTCGTTTTTCCTGCCTGCCGTCTGTTTTGTCGTGATCGCGGCCTATGGGTTCTTGTCGCGCTGGCTGCCGCGCCGTTCCGTTGGTTGATCGTCCCGTCGTCTTCGAGAATCCCCAAGCCTGCTCATGCTCAAAGGAATTTCCCCGCTCATCTCACCCGAGTTGCTCGCCACGCTGGCGCGCATGGGACATGGCGACGAGATCGTCTTCGCGGACGCCCATTTTCCGGGCGAAACCATCAATGCCCGGGTCTTGCGAGCCGATGGCGTGGGTATCGGACCGATGCTTGACGCCGTCTTGCCGCTCTTCGAAATCGACCGGTATGCAGGGGACCCGCTCGTCATGATGGCGGCTGTGCCGGGAGATACTCTGGATTCGGCGGTGGAGGCTGGATATTTACAGGCACTTCATCGCCATGCTCCGACCGCTCCCGCCATCATCCGGATCGACCGCTTCGCCTTCTACGAACGGGCCCGCAACGCCTTTGCCGTCGTCATGACCGGCGAGCTGGCGAAATACGGGAACATCTTGCTCAAAAAAGGCGTCACACCGGTCTAAGCAGGCTGAGTGGGGCCTCCTGCCGGAGGGAGGCTGGGAGTTGCCCCATGGATAAACGTCGCCCGGCCTGGCTGTCGCGTGCGCCGGGGGTGTGGCGGGACCCCTGCGCGCGTACCGCAACCGCCGTTTCCGACCCGTACAAAAAGCGAGCGGACCCGATCCCTCGAGCCCGCCCTTACCTAACTACCCCAAAAAACAAGTTAGTCAGCAGATCTTTCGATTTCGTTCAAAAGGAAACGAAGGCTACATCCGCTGCATTTAACTTTACAGTAAACTTCTGTCCATCCGGCCGGGTAATCTCGGTGGAGATGGGTTCCCTTGCATTGTTGATGACAACAAGCTCCTTCCGGTGGGAAAAATACGCGCATTCGGCTGCCGGGTGGGAGGTGCTCCAGGGATCAAAGGCGGATTCCTTGGCGGCGGCCCAGAGGATCGCGCGGTGGATCAGGCGCACATTGTCGGCCGTGTAGCGATGCCCGGAGAGGTAGACGAAGCGACCTTTCCCGAGGGCCCGCACGCCGATGCGGGGGGAGCCCTTGGCACTGGCGGCAAGCACGGTGGTGGTGGTATCCACGAGGCGGAGGTCGTCAATTTCGCGGCCGAGGCTGAATTCCTCCGGGAGATCGGCAGTGATAAAGTGTTCCGATGCCGTTTCGAAGGTATATCCCTGGAAGGCGCGGGTCGTCGGCAGGGCCTTTTCGATTCCGAAAAGGTGCGCGAGCTGAAAATAGTTCGTATCGGTGGGCGCGGCCGACGATTCGCCGATCCCGATGAAGCCGCCGCCGGCGCCGACCCATGCGGAGATGCACTCCACGACCCGGGGATTGCTCCAGTATTCCCCGCCCGACCAGGCGTCTCCTCGGTTCCCGGCATTGATGATCACATCCACGTCATCCGGGACACCGTCCGCGAGCAGATCCTCGAAGCTCAGGAACGAGACCTCGATGGGGAGGCCCGAGACAGACTCCATGACCTCGTTGTAGTAGTTGTCGCGGTTGAAGTGACCGCAGCAGGCCCATGCGCGCACCTGTCCCCAGGCGGTGAGGAGGGCGACCTTGACGGGAGCGGTGTAGGGTTCTCCCTCGACGTGCAGTGCCTTGAGTCGGCGGAACTCTACGGCCAGACCCTTCACATAGTCGATAAACGGGGGGTGGTTCTCGACGAGGTGAAGATAGCCGCCAAAGCCGATTCGATCGACCGGTTTGCGGAGGAGGGCACGCCGGATGTCGATCCAGTAGGTCTGGCATTCCTCGGTCGGGTTACCGCCCGGCAGGAAGCTCGGCGCACCGTTCACTCCGGTGGGGAAAAAGTAGGGGTGAAAGCGAAGTTCCCGCACCTTCACGCCCTGCGTTTCCGCCACCTTGCGGGCTTCGAAGCCGTTGAAAATACCATCGATTATGCCGTCGAAACCAACTTCGGCAAAGCGGGGTGTGGAAGGCTCCAGGCCGATCCAATGGTCGTTGTAGAAGACATAGGCTTTTTTGCCCGCCTGCTGCACCCGTTCGACGCACACCTTGCTGAAGGAGATGACAAAATCGTGCACAAACTCGATCCAGTCGCGATAGACGGGCGACGGAACGGCGTGTGAGCTGCAGTAGCGCCCACCGTTGATGAAGTCTTCGGCCTGGGGACGGTAGCCTTTTTTCTTCTCGAACTGCCGGATGGCTTCCGGGCTCACGGAAAACTCGTAGGAGCCCCAGTCATTGACGATGGATCGCCGGCGGGGCGAGTCTCCCCACGGCCAGAAAAAGTTGTAGAACATCGAGGTGAACCGGACGACCTGCGTATGCGGGTGCGTTTCCAGCCAGCGATCGAGGTAGGCGAGCATCTGCTCACGTGCTTCCGGATGGATTGGATCGATCGGCATGAGGTGCTCTTGATCCCCCCAATCGTTCGTCACGTGATTGTACATCGAGATCTCTTCCCAGATCCGATAGGCGAGAAAGTTGACGGTATAGCGGTGCCATCGCCGAGCGGAAGAGACCGTCAGTTTTCCGGTGGAAGGATCGATCGTCCAGTCAGCGTGCGGAACCTCTTCGCCTGTCGTCCGGTTGTGGACCTGCCACCACTCATGTGGATCATCGTCGGTATTGAGGCTGAACTGCTCCCGGAAAAAGCCATTGAGGAGGTCGATCGTCACCGTGTCGCTCTCGGCGGTGACGGGAAAGCTCATCAGGTAGGACTGCTGCAGGGCGTAGCGGTTTGCCTTCGCCCATTCATTGTCCGCACGGACGAGGCAAAGCGTCGAGTAGATGTCATACCCGCTCTTGAGGATCTTGTCGGAAAGCTGCGTGCCGTCGCTGTCTCGGATCGTGTCGGCGCCCCACGTCTCGGCGAGGCGCAGTGTCAGGTCCTCATAGCCGGCTTCGCCGGGGAGCGTAAAGGAACCTTTGGAAAAGGAATCGTTCATGGGAAGAGGACGGTCTGTTTGCGGGCTCCGAAGAGCTGGACCGGGTCGAGGGTAGTTATAGCGGTAGCGGATTGGAGTCGGAAAGAACCGTGGATTCGGACTGTAAGGCAGATGTCCTGAGCCTCTTGCCTGACGCCGGTGAGGAGATCCGTCAGAAGAGGAGAGATGGCGACTCTTTCAAAAGACGGTGACGGCGATTGGGTTCTCGATCTCGCGGGCGGATGGACGGTTGTTCTCGATCGCGCGCAGGAGGGACGGGAGGCGCGCTGGTATGCGCGGGAGATGGATGGCGAGAAGATGGCGCTTCCGGGTTGTCTGGGGGAGAACGGATTCGGGGATCCCGTTACGGTCGAAACGAAGTGGACGGGCAGCATCTTCGATCGGTCATGGTTCACGAAGTCGGAATATGCGCAGTATCGGGACCCGGACAATCTGAAGGTGCCGTTCTGCCTGCAACCGCTGACCCATTATGCCGGTATCGCCTGGTATCAGCGGACAGTGGAGATTCCGGAGGGGTGGACGGGCCATGCGGTGAGGCTGTTCCTTGAGCGGCCGCATTGGGCAACCGAAGTATGGCTCGATGAAACCCGCCTCGGTACCTGTGACAGCCTCTCAACGCCTCATCTCTACAACCTGCCGGAACGCACGGTGCCGGGGCGTCATCGACTGACGGTGCGGATCGACAACTCGCACTTGCTCGTCGATATCGGGGAAAACTCGCACACCATCACCGATCATACGCAGGGGAACTGGAATGGGGTGATCGGCCGGATCGAGCTCCGCGCGGGATCGGGGTCGGGTGTGGAGAAGCTGGATCCGTTTCCCTCGGTGGAGGACCGCCGTGTGCGCGTGCGCGGGCAGGTGCGGGGATCGGTCGAGCGGGTGGACCTTTCGGTTGAGGAACGGGGAACTGGTCGCATCCGGGGGCAGGCCTCGGTTGGAGTGGATGAAAACGGCTGCTTCGAAGCCACCCTCGATCTCGGAGCGGATGCTCCGCTCTGGGACGAACACGCTCCTAACCTGTTCACGCTCAAGGGGCAGCCTGATGTCGGGAGTGCCTCGTCGCGGACTTTTGGCCTGCGGGAAATCGCCACCGACGGACGGCGCATTCTCCTCAATGGACGTGCGATCTTTCTTCGGGCGACGCTGGAATGCGCGATATTTCCGGAAACGGGCTATCCGCCAACGGAGATTGAGCCATGGCGGCGGATCCTGCGTATTGCCCGGGCACACGGGCTGAATTCGCTGCGTTTCCATTCGTGGTGTCCGCCCGAAGCAGCATTTGTGGCGGCGGATGAAGAGGGCTTTTTTTACCAGATCGAGGCGGGTTCCTGGCCGAACTGGTCGTGCGGCCTTGGCGATGGGGAGCCGGTGGACGCATGGGTCGAGGCCGAAACGGGCCGCATCCTTGCGGAGTTTGGACACCATCCGTCATTTCTTTTCATGGCGTCCGGGAACGAGCCCGGCGGAGAGCATCACGCCGACTGGCTGGGGAGCTGGGTAAATCGCTGGCGGGAGTGCGATCCGCGCCGGCTTTACACGACCGCGGCAGCATGGCCGATCCGTGAGGAGAGCGATTTCCACCTCGATACGCTCCCACGGATCCAGGCGTGGGGCGCGGGCCTCGAATCGAGTATCAATGCCGAGCCACCGGAGACCCTGTTTGATTTCGAGAAACACATCAGCCAATACCGGGCACCTTTGATCAGCCATGAAATCGGGCAATGGTGTGTGTATCCGGATTTCAGGGAGATGGCGCGTTATACCGGCTACCTGAAGCCGCGCAATTTCGAGATCTTTCGGGAACGTCTTGAAGCGAGCGGGCAGTTGGCGTTGGCGGAGGCCTTCGTCGAGGCCTCGGGCAAGCTCCAGACGCTCTGTTACAAGGCCGATATCGAGGCGGCACTGCGGACCCCGGGAATGGCGGGGTTTCAACTCCTTGACCTGCACGATTTTCCAGGACAAGGGACGGCGTTGGTAGGCGTCTTGAATGCGTTTTGGGAATCAAAAGGATACACCTCTCCAGAAGATTTTCGTCAGTTTTGCGGCCCGGTCGTCCCGCTCGCTCGCCTCGCCCAACGGGTCTTTACGGCGAACGAAACCTTCACTGCCACAATCGAGGTCGCGCATTGGGCGGCAGAGCCGGCGGTCGCGGTGGAGGCAAGGTGGGAAATCCGGGATGAGGCCGGCGATGTTGTGCGGGATGGATTGTTTCCGCGCGCTGACTTGCCGGTGGGGGGACCGTTCAGGCTGGGAGAAATCAACGTGCCTCTTTCCGGGCTTTCCGTGCCGGGCCGGTTCACCCTCCAGGTTTCGATCCCCCGCATGGATGCGCTGAACAGCTGGGACATCTGGGTGTATCCCGAGGTGATCGCGAAGGCGTCCGACGAGGTCTTGCTGACAGATCAGCCGGACGAGGCGTTTAGGGCTCTTCGGGCGGGCCGGCGGGTGCTGCTGGCGATGGGTCGGGAGCGATTCCGGGGAGATGATCGGGGCGCGGTTCAGCTCGGATTTTCAAGCATCTTCTGGAACACGGCATGGACGGAGGGGCAGGCCCCCCACACGCTCGGCATCC
>CAZVQJ010000171.1:0-5936 GCA_964629165.1 uncultured Puniceicoccaceae bacterium | reverse complement strand
CCTCGATCGGTTGAACCATCTGTTGGGCCGCCAGGAAGAGGTGAACAGTACGGTTCTCGAGCGGCATTTCCAACAGACACTGCTCCTGCCCTTCACCCTCCTCAGTGATCTGACACCTGAAGATTACGCGCGTTTGATCGAACAGGTCCCGGTCGAGTCCCCCGTCCAGGTGATCGCCGAAAGTGCCCGCTTCTACCCCCACGGGGCCGCCGCCAGCCATGTCCTCGGGTTTGTTTCTTCCACCGATGATATTCGGACGGAAGACGTCCCCGGAGACGATCTCTTGACGTTCAAGTTTGAAGGCAAAGTGGGCCGCAGCGGTCTGGAGCGCATTTATGACGAGCACCTTCAGGGGCGCTCTGGCGGGGAGGTCTGGAGCGTTGACCCAGGAGGCTTCCAGCATGAGCGGATTGCTTTCCGGTCGCCCGTCAAAGGCAATGATCTCGTCACGACGATAGATCTCGACGTGCAATTGGCGGCTGAACAGGCTCTCGGAGAGCGGATGGGGGCCGCCGTCGCCATCAGGGTCGCAACGGGCGAGGTCCTCGCCCTTGCCAGCAAGCCGGATTACGACCTCAACGACCTCACGCCGTTTCTCAGCTTCGCCGTCGATGAGCGAATTCGTGAGGAGGGCGGTTGGCTCAATCGGGCGACCCAGGGTCTCTATGCTCCCGGCTCCACTTTCAAGATCGTGACCGCCGTCGCGGGCATGCGCGCGGGTCACATCGACGATGAGACCGTGATCGACTGTCCCGGCCATTTCCTGGTCGGGCGACGGCGCTTTCACTGCCACCGTCGCGCTGGCCACGGACCTGTCGATATCGTCGATTCGATCCGCGTCAGCTGTAATGTCTTTTTCTACGACCGTGCCCTCAGGATGGGGGTCTCCGCTCTCGCCGAAGAAGCACGGCGATTCGGGTTCGATAGTCGAACCGGAATCGAGCTTTTCGGAGAGACAGACATGATGCTCGTCCCGGATCCGGCGTGGAAAGAAGAGCGCTTGTACGACAACTGGTACGACGGCGACACCGCCAACATGTCGATCGGACAGGGCTTCCTCAAGGTGACACCCCTCCAGGTCGCCACATTTACAGCCTCCGTTGCACGGGGAGAAACCCGCACCTACCCGACCCTCGTTCAGGATCCGTCGATGCGGAATCCCCATTCTGAATCGGAACCACTCGATCCGCAGATCGTGGCCCTGATCCATGCCGGGATGCGTGAGGCCGGAGCGGTGGGAACCGCTCGCCTCGCCGCCCAGGCAGCGGGCGTGTCGGTTGCGGGGAAGACCGGGACGGCGCAGGCACATAAAGACGGGGAACCCACGACGATCGCGTGGTTCATGGGGTTCGCACCTGCCGAGAATCCCGAGATTGCGGTGGTCGTTGCCCTCGAAGGGGTCCCTGCAGAAGCGACTGACTACGCCGGCGGCGCCCATGCCGCGCCCATTGCAGGGGAAGTCATTCGCGCCTATTCAAGAAAACTACAGCCCGACGTTGTCCATCACTGAAACCGGCGCCGCGTCTTGCCGCCACCCGTCCTGCCAGGCGATGCCGGGGAGGCTTTCCCGCCAATCCGCTCGCGTTGACCAAAAATCTGCCAAGAAGCGTATCTGATTAGACAGGTCGGGCAGGCTGTGGCACATCAGGATCATGCCTGCTTTCAGCACTATCGAAAAGCGCTCCTATTTGCGCGCGACGATCGACCATTCCCGCGGGCGCGATCCTTCTGCCTCGGGTGCCCTCACCCGTCTTCAATCGTTGCCCCGCTCCGAGCGTCACGCGGCCATCGAGCGTCTTTCTGAGGCGGAACTCGACCGCCTGATCGCGGAACATATCCGCCGGACAACCGTCCGTCTTACCGCTGCCTGCGCGGAGGCGACGCCGGTGACGCTGCAGGCCGTGTAGCCCGCCGTGACTTCCACAGGGCGGAATCGGCGCTTTTGAAGGCACCCCGTGGATCGGTCCATTCACGCGGGCTTCCATACCGCAGATGGAGCAGCGACGCGACGGTTTCGGGAGGAACCCCCGGGAGCTTGTCCAGTTTGCGGAGCCTCCGCTGCGCGCCCCGACGAACCGCAATCTCTCCCGTCGTTCGGCGAATCTTCCAGCGAAAGTTCCGGAGGATCCAGAAAACCCCCGCTGCCGCAGCCGCGAGCAGACTTCCTTCTGCGATATACTGTGACCACTCGTCGCGAATCCGCCCCCCCAGATCAGCCAGCGACGAAGACCAACCCTGAAGCGTCGACTTGGCCTGCTCGAGAAGAGATCGAGCATGCTCATTCAGGGATGCCATCAATGCGCGCTGATCGCGATGGTCGAAATTGACGATCCGCCGGTACCAGATCACCCGCAGACTGTCGAGGTAAGCTGCCAGGGAGCGCTCTTCCAGGCCCTCCGCCGCCGGCCCTCGTGCCTCCGCTCCCGAAGCGGCCCGGGTCAATTCTCCGGGCGTCGGATCCCAGCGAATCCAGCCGCGCCCGGAGTCATACAGTTCGACCCAAGCATGGGCGTTGGAGTTGCGGACCATCAGATAATCCTCAAACCCGTTCCAGGTGCCGCCGTAAAACCCCGTCACGAGCCGCGCCGGAATCGCTGCCTGCCGGGCAAGTAGCACAAGGCTCCCGGCGAAAAGTTCACAATGCCCCCCTTCTCCACTCTGCATCCACGAAACGAGCGGATCACCCTCTTCACCGAGCTGGGCAGACAAGGAGTAGCCCCGACCGCCCTGTAGCCAGCGAGTGGCCTCGCGAGCAAATTGCTCAACGGACGGATCCCCCGAAAGATCGGCCCCGATCTGTTCGACAGCGTCCGCGAGAAAGCCCTTCACCAACACGTCCTCCGGCACCTGCAAAGTTGTCCACGGATACGACGGATATGGCGGAGGTTCTCTTCGGTTTTCCGACGCTCCCCGCGTCGCCAGCGGAACATCCGCAATCACCGCCGATGTTACCCGATCCTGCTCGATCCCGTTCGTCCTAAAGACGAGCAGATTGGTCGAAGTCTTCGCGAGACCCGCGGTCGAAACGGCCCGGTTAATCTGCAGATTCCGTCGGGAAGTAAATGACAGCTCCTCAAACCGCCCCGCCAGCGGGAGATAATGACTGATCCCTCCTTCGAGATAATGGGTCCACGTCCCCCGGTCCTCCCCTTCGAGCGGGCCCCCGCCCCGGATCATAATATCATTGAATGCCTCATTCGCCTCGCGGGCGCTTTCCGACTGCCGGAACCCTCTGCCAAAATATTCGTCGAGGACAGCCATCCGCCAGTAGGGCACCGAAACCACCGCGTCGCGCGGGACATCCACGCGCATCGCCACACGGTGGTCCTGCTGGATATCCACGACCGAACCGAACAGGACGATATCGCTGAATCCAGTGAGGCTCGAACCGCCACTGAGCTTCGGAAACGGAAGCTGCTGCCCGTATTCAAACCGCGGAAGCGACCAGAAAACGAGCAGACTCATCACGACAAAGCCGCTGTATAGAGCCGCCATCAGGAACGACATCCTCAAGTCGATCCGCCGGCGCATAATCCGTCCCCACCGATACCATGAAAAGTCGCCCCAGACGTCTTCCCAGCGATGCACGACGGTGCCGCGATCTTCCTCGATGACCACGACCGTGAGCAATGCCATCGCGATCGGGACGAACAAGAGCAACTGCATGGCGAGGCCGAAGGACTCACTCAGCACGCCCGTCAGGAGAACAAGAAAAAGGGAGAGAAGAACCAGCTGACGATCTTGCCGGGGCATCCGGAACTCGAGGGCGCGGTAGGTCAGGAGGAAAGCCAGCGCCCGGACAATCGGCGGGTAAAAGTCTCCCCCTGAGAGGACAAAATCAAAGAGGATTCCGACGAGGAGCACGCGGGGAAAATAACGAACCAAGATGGGTTGAAAGCGACCCGTCCAGCGAGGCTGCAACGTCATCGTCGCGATCAATATCGCCGCGCCCGAGAGGAGCCACGTTCCGCTGACCTCAAGCCGAATGGCGCCACCGAGGGCGATCAGCGCAAGGACCTGCCCCAGCCCCCATCGCAATTGATACAGAGGCCAGTTTTTAGCCTTCACCAACGACCTCCCCCCGGCACCGGATTTGAATGCCCCGTGGACCCGGATGGAACTCCAGGCGCGTCCAACGTGAGGGAGGGGGCGCTTTTGCCCGCTCCACCGCCTGCAACAGAGCAAGCTCGGAGAGCAGAGCATGCACATCCTGCACCCGCCGGATCTCAAGATGTCGGCCATTGACAGCCGCGCCCGCCAGATGCCCCGCCACAAAAAGATCCTCCGCCACGCTTCCCGCAACCGCCGCCAGTCGATCGAGGAGGTCAGGTGTCCAGAGCGGCCCCGAGGTGTCCACGACAACCGCATAATGCGCCGATGATTCCTCCGCCGTGACGCGGACCAGAAGCCGTTGCTGTCTCGCGGAAGCTTTCCAGTGAACCGATTTCATGGCGTCACCGGGGCGATATTCCCGCAAGTCGATCAATTCCGAGCCAAGACCCTTGCGGGCATGGAACTCTCCTTCCCGAATCGAGCTGGAGCGATGTAAGACGGAGAGCGAGTATTCCACCCGGGGAGGCCAGATCACAACCGGCCGGGCGCACGTCCGGCGGATCGACTTGTGCAGAAACCCGAACGGGTAACGCGAGGAAAGTGCTTCCACGAGGACGGTCTGCTGGCCCCGCTCCTCCGGATGCAGGATCCCCGGCATCGTCAATCGACCGCCTGCGGGCAAACGGCTGCCTTGCGCCAGAAAGATCCGTTCCGGCGAATCCTTGAAGGCCAACTCCGCGACAAGACCGTATGAGGGCAACCACTTCTTGCCGTTCGCGAGCTCCACCGCGATCGGAAACGATTCCCCTACCCGGCCATGGACATCCGCCCGGAGACGCCAGCGGCAACCATGAAAGTTTACCCACGACATGAAACCGCTCAGGAGCAGGCTTCCCAGCATCAGAGACAGGCCGAGGTAGAGGATATTGTGCGCCGAGTTGAAAGCAGCCATTCCCACCGAGATGGAGAGTCCGATCAAAACAACGCCGGTCACTGTCGGGCGGGTCCGGTAACTTGGTGGTCCCCACAGGACGAGCCATGGTCGCCTCGCGAGCCGAGCCAATCGGGAGCGGTTCAGGGATAGGCCCGGCTCCGTCCAAGCCGTCCGGCCGCTCTCGGATAGGACACTCATGTGCGCAATACGCTCGTTTCTCTCACACCACAGGAAGCGAAACAGCATCAAGAATTTTCCGTAGAAGCCCCTCGACGACGCGCCTTTCCTCCATCGGATCGCTCGTCTGGCGCCGCGTCGAAAGCCGGTGGGCGCAGACGGGGATAAACGCCTCCTCGACATCCTCCGGAACGACAAAGGAACGCCCGCGATACAAGGCCGTGGCCTGCGCCACCAGTTTTACCGAGAGCGAACCGCGCGTGCTCACGCCAGCACGAAACTCCGCCTCCGTCCGGGTCGCTGTCACAAGGCGCAGGAGGTAATCCAGAATCGACGCTTCCACGTATACGGACGCCACCGCCGCCTGCGTCTCCCGCAGTTCCGACGCGCTCAGGACCGGTTCCGTGACAATCTCATCATAATGACGCAGCCCCCGGTCAAGGATCCCGATCTCATCGCTGAACTGCGGATAGCCCATCTCCAGACGCATCAGGAACCGATCCATCTGGCTTTCCGGCAACGGGAATGTGCCCGCGTAGTCCACCGGATTCTGTGTCGCGATCACCATGAATGGGTGCCCGACCGGAATCGACTCCCCATCGACCGTCACTCGACCTCGGTCCATCACTTCAAGGAGGGAACTCTGCGTCTTCGGCGTGGAACGGTTGATCTCGTCCGCAAGGAGAATATTCGTGAATACCGGGCCCCGGTTAAAAACAAACCGGCGGCTCTTCTCGTCGTAAATGGAAACGCCGATCACGTCGGTGGGCAG
>CAZVQJ010000170.1:0-6025 GCA_964629165.1 uncultured Puniceicoccaceae bacterium | reverse complement strand
CCGCCTGGAAGTCTTCGGTATATGCCTCTGCGCGAAGCGCTCCCCCGATCGTGTAGAGACCGGCGTGGACCGCGATAACAAGACACAGTTGCCAGATCTCCGCCCCGGGAAAGAAGAGCCTCAGCACAATGGATCCGGCGTAGAGTCCCCCTGCCGTATCGACGACAACAATCAGAAACAAGCTCAGCCCGGAAAAGTACAACCGACACCGCCGGTCGAACCGCCGCTCGAGATATTCTGGTATCGTGCGAATCCGGTTGCGCAGAAAAACCGGAATGGTCGTGAAGCACATCAGAATGAGGATGAATGCGGCCATCCATTCATAGTTGGAGACGACGATGCCGGTTTCATAGGCACTACCGGTCAATCCGATGAGCGTGCTGCTCGAAATGTTCGACGCGAAGAGGGAAAACCCGATCACGCCCCAGGTGAGCGTGCGTCCGGCGAGGAAAAGGTCGTCACCCGTCCGGGTCCTCTTGTAGACCCACCAACCGAGCGCAAAGACGACGGCGAAGTAGAGCGCGAGGACGACAATATCGGCGGCCTCGAGCGAGAAACGGGGTACTTGCAGGAGGGGATAGGGCGAGACGGACATGCCTCAAGGTGTTCGCCAGAAGCGTGAGGATCAAGAGCCCTCGCCCGATTCGATGGCACCGGCGGATGCAAAAAGGCCCGGATGAATCTCCGGGCCCATGAAAAAATCAGATTTTGCAGCGGATTAGTTCCCGCCCGGGGCGGGAGGTGCGGCATCCGGAACACGGGCTGGCGGCGGGCCCGGCGGGGGTGAGGCCGGTGGTGGAGTCGATGGCCGATAGTCGGGTGGCGAGGAGGGTTGTCGGGTCGGAGCCCGGGAAATCTCGAGCAGATCGATCTCAAAGATCAGCGTATCTCCGGGTTGAATGGCAGCTCCGGGAGGCGCGTTGTCGCCATAAGCGAGATCCGCCGGGATGTAGAGCTTGATCGAGCCGCCTTCGCCGATCAGCTGGAGCCCCTCTTTGAACCCATCAATCAGTCCGCCCACCTCCTGAAGCCGGAACGTCACCCCTTCACCGGCATCAAATTCCGTCCCGTCGATCCGGGATCCACGATAGTTGACGCGGACGGTTTCACCGAACTGCGGGTGCTGCTCGCGCCCTTCCTCGATAATTTCGTAGAGGAGGCCGGTGGCCGACGTGCGCACGTTGCTCGCGTTTTGAAGGTCGGCGAGAAACTCTTCGCCGGCGGCCCGGTTCTTCGCGGCTTGTTCCTGCCGGGCTTCTTGGTCGGCGGCGGCTTGTTGCTGGATGCGTTCCTGCTCGGCCGCATTGAATGCCTGGAAACGTGCAAAGTAGATTTCCTGGGCAGCCTGAATGGCTTCATCGAAACCCGCGGGGGGCTCCGCATCGTGTGCAAAGAGTCGCATGCCGGCGAAGATCGCTTCGAGCTCCTCATCGCTGAAACCGACATTGAGGCGAATCTGGGCGGCGAGGGCGTACCCCATTGCTTCGAAGGTCTGCTCTTCGGTGGCCGCAGTCGTCGGCGCGCCAGGATCCGTCGCTTCTGGAGCGGGCTGAGCCACCGCAAAGGAAGCGACCGCGAAAGAGAGCAGCGAAATCGATCGTCGCCGGGCAGGAGTGTTTGCTTTGCTCATACGCACCCCCAACGTTGATCCTCTTCCGCGCGAGCGTCAATCGCGAAGGGGGCTTCTCTTTGGCCTGTCCTCCCACTGGATGGCGCCCGCAGAAGCCGCTCGAAATAGCATCCGAAGGAAAGAAATTGTTCGATCATCGGTTGCGATCGGATCCGGGGTGTTCCATCTTCAGGACGGTCTTCGGATCCAGAAAAAACTAGAGCCGCCCGCAGGAGGTGGGCGGCTCTCGGGCAATGACACTGTCAAATCATGCCCTATCTCTGTCGCTGTCTATTACTGTATACCTATTGGTCTAGCGGCCTATCGCTTGCCGAAAAAATGAAATTCCTGCGCTTTCCGGAGTAACGGTGGGGATCGCTCAAGGTTGTAGGGCGCTTCCTCTTGATGTCACGCGAATTTTTCAAAAATTCTAAAAAAATTTACGAATCGCGCCTCAGAGGGGAACGCCGGCGGCTGGCGCATGGATCCGCATCAGATTTTCGGCTGTTTCGCGGGCGTGCCGAATGGGAGTGAGGTCCTGGCGAAGCCGGACTTCGATATGAGCGCCGACCATGATGATGTGGATCGCTCTTGCAGTGGCTTCGGGATCCCCGGCGAACTGTCCATTCTCAGCTGCCTCGCGGAGCGTTCCCTCGACAAAGGCGATCATGCGATCGGCATAGGTGGCCACGAGGGTGCGGATTTCCGGGGTCAGCAGGCAGAGTTCGTTGCCGAGGGTGCCGAAAACGCAACCGGAGAAAACGCCGACCTGCGTTTGTTGCTTTTCCTGGCGCAGGATCAGGCGGTCAAAGTAAGCAACGATCCGTTCGTGGGGGGTGCGGTCCGGAGCGAAGGCAGGCTCGAGGACGTCTGACCGGAGTGATTTCCAGGCGTTTTCGAGGCAGGCGAGGATGAGGTCGTTCTTGGAGGGAAAAAAGTGATAGAAGCTGCCCTTGTTGGCGCGTGCCCGGCGACAGAGTTCGTCCACTCCGACGGCCTGGGCACCCGCGCGTGCAAATTCGGCGGAGGCAGTGCGGATCAAGCGTTCTTTAGCTGTGCTGGGGCGGCCCATGGACTTGAGTCAGATAACGGCGAGGGGGGTAGACTCCCGTTCCTGTAATCTCAATATCGTTATTTCCCGCCTGAAGGGAAGGCAAGGACGAATATCGCCCCCCGCGCCCGCCTCCTGATTGTGTCTGCCTGAGAGAGTCTTCGTTACTCGCCTTGGCCGTTTCCTGTGCCGGTTTGCCGCATTTCTTCAAGGATACGCGCTTCGCGTTCGAGGAAGCGGGCAAGGCATTTTTTGACCCAGGGTTTGCGTGCTTCTTCGGGAAGCTGCTTGTATTCCTGTTTCAGGCGCCCGCGCTCCTCCTCGGGAATGCTGAGCCAGAAGCGCTTGAGGCGCGACATTTCCTTGGGGGAAAGCCACTCTGACAAGGGAGCGACATCGCCCGCGACCTGGGAGGCATCGAGCTGCATCCGGGCGAGGCGTTTCTGCATGGAAGCCCGTTCTTCCGGGGAAAGGCTCTCAATCAGGTGGATCGTCCGGCGGATTCGCTGAAGTTGTTCCGGGGGCAGTCGGAGAAATTCGTTCAGGAGTTCGAGCTGGGCGTGAAGCTCGCTCGCATCAGTCCGCCCGGGCAGGGGGTGGGTCGCGCCGTCTTCAGGCGTCCCTTCGGGGGGCGAATCCGGAGTGTCTTCCGCCGCGAGGAGCGCAGGCCCGACAACGAGGCAGAGGCCCCCGGCGAAGCAGCGGGCAGCCAGCTTGAGCAACTCGTGGGACGGTGATCGCATCAGTAGGCGGAGGCGAGCGTGGTCAGCGCATCCTCATGGAGAAGCCAGCGAGCCTCCCGATCGAGAGATTCGGCGAGTGCGAGGATGCGGGCGGCTTCAGCATCGACGAGGCCGGGGGGCGCGAAATCTTCAGGTGCGAAGGGGCGGGTGGTCGCCATGTCGCGTTCGGCAGGGGGGGCTTGTGGGACGGTCAGGATGCTCAGGGCAATCGAGGCGGCCAGGCCGGCGGCGACGATGCCGGGCCATGCCCATGGGTGCGCCCCGCGGCGCTTCCCGGTTCGAATGCGGGCGAGGGTGCGCTCGGTGAAATCGTCCTTGGTGGCAACGGGTGATGCTTCCAAAGCAGTCTCCAGCCAGACCATTTCGTCGACCGGCTCTGTGTTTTGCCCGTTCTCCCGCACGTTGGCCAGAATACGCTCGGTGAGATCCGCCGGAGGTTGCACGGTTCGATGAAAGAATTCGTCGAGGGGATCGGACGTCTGGTGGGAAATGACCATCAATTGCTACTATAAAACCTCGGAACGCAGCGCTTGTTGCAGAGTTTGGCGAGCCCGGAAGATCCAGGTCTTTACCGCACTTTCTGTCGCGTTCATGACAGCGGCGATCTCGGTGTAGCTCAGCTGCTGTTGTTTCAGGAGAAGGATGGCGGTGCGCTGGTTCTCGGGCAGTCGGCCAACCGCGTGGGCGAAAATCTCTTCGAGTTCCGCGACGGTGCGAGCGGAGCTGTCGTCGTCGATGGCGTGCATCTCGGCCGGATCGACGGCATCGGCGGGTTTGCGGCGGTTTTTCTGGTATTCGTTGATGAGGAGGCGCCGGGCGATGTGAAAGAGGTAGGTGCTGAACTTTGCGCGTGCGGTGTAACGGGGCGCGGCCCGATAGAGGCGCACGAAGACAATCTGCGTGAGATCTTCGGCGGTCGCATAGTTATTCGTGGACCGATAAAAGAAGTTCAGGAGCGGTGTTTTCCAGCGCTCGATCAACTCCCGCAGGCTGGCTTCGTCTCCTCCCGCGATCCGGTGCATGAGAAGACCCTCATCGGTATCGCTCAGCTCGGGGTTTGGGGAGGTGGAAGCTGGAGGCTGGGCGGGCATGGGATTTCGAAGACCGGAAACAACTATTCCGGCGGAAGATCGTCAAGCGAGAGCACGCGCGACGGCCTCTCTTTGCGCGGGTTGTGAACAACCGGAGAGGTTCCGCGAAAGGTGCTGATCGGGAGGTCCTTCGGGTATCCGCGGATGTGAATGAATCGGTGAAAAACTTCCGCATATCTCCTCCTTGTCCCGCCCTCGAACTTCTGTCCTTCTGGTTCTGCGACGGCCGATTCGGAGATTCGAGAGGCAGGCTCGCGGAATACCGTTGACGCTACATCTAGTGTTCATTGTTTCTGGTCTGCCCAAGATGTTGTGGAGCTGAGTCATTCCCGTCTTGACGATTTCCCCGATTGCAAAGACTTCTCAGCCCCCGCGATTGATCCCCATTCATCAACAGATTCTGCGCTCATGGACACCACCACTTATACGATCGGCGACCGGACGTTCACCCTCGACCGCGCGAAGGCGGAGGAGGCTTACGCGGCTAAACGCGTGATCAACGGTCGCGACACGATGTTTTTCAATATCCTGCCTCTCAAGTACGACTGGGCCTATGAGCTCTACAAGACGATGAAGGCCAATCATTGGGAACCGGAGGACATCCCGATGGGCAAGGATATCGATCAGTGGAAGGACACCTCAGGCGAGGTGACCGACATCGACCGGTGGATCATCCGCATGGCGATCGGCTACTTCAGCGCGGCGGAAGGCATCGTCGGGGATAATATTCTCCATGTGACACGGGAGGTCGTGACGGCCCCCGAACTGAAGCTCGTTCTCGGGCGGCATGCGCATGAGGAAAACATCCATGCCGACAGCCTGGTCTACATGCTCGCGAGCCTCGGGATCAATCCACACGACTGCGAGGCGATGTTCGAGGACGTCGAGACGATCCGGAACAAGGCAGACTTTGTCGTCTCGAACTCACGCGCGATGCGCCGCGACTACGACCTCACCCAGACCGCCCACAAGCAGGCTCTGGCGAAAAACATGTTCATGTTCGGCCAGGTCATGGAGGGCACCCAGTTTTATGGGCTCTTCGGCATGGTGCTCAGTCTGTATCGTCAGAACAAATTCCCGGGGATCGGGCAGATGTTTCGCTACACCCTGCGGGATGAGTCGAACCACATCTCGGTTTTCAAACACCTCCTCCTCGACCTTCGAGACGAGAACCCGGACATCTGGACACCTGCCTTCCAGGCGGAACTGGTGGATACGATGAAGGAGGGCGTCGCGCTCGAGAAAGCCTTCATTGCCGATTGCCTGCCCACCAATGCGGTGGGGCTGAGCAAAGAGGAGTTCTGCCAGTACATCGACTTCATCGCCGATCGCCGTCTCGAGAGCGTCGGTCTCGAGCCCTTGAATCCGGGCGTGCTCAATCCGCTCCCGTGGCTCGCCGAGATGATGGACATCAAGAAGGAGCAGAACTTCTTCGAAGGCCGCGTCACGGAATATCGCAAGGCCAGTTCGCTTGCGATCGGAAGTGACGACGATCTCTGAAGCTGCGCTTTCGGAGTCTCCGTTCTTTTTC
>CAZVQJ010000169.1:0-6101 GCA_964629165.1 uncultured Puniceicoccaceae bacterium | reverse complement strand
CAGGTCCTCTCCCCAAATCAGGCTGTTATGCCAGTGGCTATGCCCGAAATCCTGATACCGAAGTTCATCACCCCACCGGTTCGGTTCCGGAGGATCGTAGTGACCAAATCCCTCCTCCGGAGTCGCGGCAAGCAGGCGCGCCCCAGGCTCGAGATGCAGCGTGATGTCGCTTCGCAGACGGATCGAAAAGCTGAGGTAAGTCCCCGCAGGCAGGCGAACGGTTCCCCCACCCGCGTTGGCCGCAGCCTCGATTGCTGCATTGATCGCGGGAGAATCGAGGGTTTCCCCATCACCCTGCGCGCCGAACGATCGCACATTGAACTCCGCCGCAAGCGACGGCGCGAGGAAGAGACTGACAAGGGGCACAAGAAACAGTGGAGGCAGGAACTTCATTGATCAGTGGAGGCAGTGGGGAGCATGCACCCATACGGTCGACCGCTGAGCAGCCCCGCACGGGAAGATATACGAATGAGAAATGTCACCCGCCAATGAATACCCCCACACTCCGCCCGGCGTCGAATCGGGAGGACATCGGACAGTACGAATGAGAATCGGCAACGCGCGATGGATGATTCGAACGAGTGGTCGGTATGCGAACGGCGGAACGGTTCAATTGTTGGAACGGCAAGCCATTCGATCTCCCGGGCCACCGGGAGCAGAACCGAAGAGGACCCCATCGAGGGCATCCGCCCGGATCAAGCTGTCCCTGCATGGTTCATCACCAATACCGTCCCGTTTGAGTCCACGATTCTATTCGTTCCGGCACAGCACGTCTTTGACGGGCGGTGCCCTCTCCTTTTCTATTCCTCCGCCGGAGATTCATTTTCTGCAACACCCGCAAGTCTGTCCCCCAGCACACATCATGACGAAACCGCGATCCCACCGATTCAGAGCCTTCAGAGCCGCCATTACCTCGACGATGACCTGTCTCATGGTTTCGCTGCCCGCAGCGGGAGAGATGCCCTCCGAACCACGCGTCGATTCACCCCGCGAACGAATCTCGATCAACGAGGGTTGGCGTTTCTTCAAATATCCGTCGCCCGCCGAAACGGATTCTCTGATCTACGACGTGCGGCCGAGCGCCGATGCCTTCCAGGACGACCGACCTGCGGATGCACCACCGACCGAGGCGACTGAGGTCGAGCTTTCCCAAGAGGTGCTGAAGCCATGGATACTGCCCACAGGAAACCCGTTTATCAAGGATCCGGCCAACCGCCATGTCCGCCCGGAAGGGAACCCAGGGTCTGATTTCCCGTTTGTCGGGGCTGCCTTCGATGATACTTCATGGGAATCTGTAACGCTTCCCCATGACTGGGCGATCCGGGGACCGTTCCTGCAAGTTGATCAAGCCGAGGAAGGGTGGCTGAAGGGCGTCGGCGGAAGCATGGGTCGCCTGCCCAGTCCCGGCGTCGCCTGGTACCGGAAGGCCCTCGATATCCCCGCCTCTGACCGGGGTCGCTCCGTCTTCCTCGACGTGGATGGCGCGATGTCGTATGCAATCGTCTGGCTGAACGGAAACCTCGTCGGTGGCTGGCCCTACGGCTACGCTTCATGGCGCCTCGACCTCACCCCCTATCTCGAACCAGGCGGCCAGAACCAGCTCGCGATCCGGCTCGACAATCCGCCCAGTTCTTCGCGCTGGTACCCCGGTGGTGGCATCTACCGCAATGTCTGGCTGACGAAGACCGCTCCCGTCCATGTCGGTCAATGGGGCACCTATGTGACAACACGGAATGTCTCTTCGTCCTCCGCCACGGTGGACCTTGAAGTGACGATCGACAACCACTCGGGCACCCTTGCGACGATCGATGTGGCGACTCGGATTTACCCCCTCGATACCGCCGGGCAAAAGGCCCCCGAACCGGTGGCGAAGATCGAAACCCGGCAAGTCACGCTGAAACCCGGTGCGAGCAGCACCACCACCGGCAGCGCCACGATCGCCGAGCCGAAGCTCTGGGGACCGCCGCCCACGCAGACGCCACATCGTTACCTGGCGGTGACTACCCTTCAACAGGACGGTCGCACAATCGATCATTACGAGACGGCTTTCGGCATTCGTGATCTGCGCTTTGACCCCGATAATGGCCTCTTCGTCAACGGTGAGCGCATCTTCATCAAAGGCGTCAATCAGCACCACGACCTCGGAGCCCTTGGGGCGGCATTCAACCTCCGGGCCGCGGAGCGCCAGCTCGAGCTTCTCCGGGAAATGGGCACAAACGCAATCCGCATGGCCCACAACCCGCCCGCGCCCGAACTACTCGAATTGACGGATCGGATGGGGTTTCTCGTCGTCGACGAGATTTACGATGCGTGGGAGCGCAAGAAACAACCGCTCGATTTCCACCTCATTTTCCCTGATTGGCAGGAGCCCGACCTACGGGCTTTCATCCGTCGCGACCGCAACCATCCCTCTGTCATTATCTGGAGTTTTGGCAATGAAGTGGGCGAACAGTACACGGGCGAAAAAGGCGCTGCCATCGGGCATCGATTGCACGCGATGATCAAGGAAGAAGATCCCACTCGTCCAACGACCGCCTCGATGAACTTTGCCAAACCGCACATGCCGTTTCCGGCCACGATGGACCTCATCACTCTGAACTACCAGGGCGAAGGCATCCGGAACGCTCCCGCCTACGCCGATCTCAAGGGGATTACGACTCCGCCGCTCTACCCCGCTTTCCATGAAGCCTTTCCCCGCAAGGTGATCGTCAGCAGTGAAAACGCCGCCGCTCTGAGCAGCCGTGGGGAATACCTCTTCCCCGTCCATGATGGCGTCAGCGCTCCCGTCCGAGACGGTCTCGGCGGTGATCCGAATACCCGCCACGTCAGCGCCTACGAACTCTACACGGCACCCTTTGGCTCATCCGCCGACAAGGTTTTTGCTTCGCTCGATACCCATCCTTACGTGGCGGGTGGATTCGTCTGGAGCGGGTGGGATTATCTCGGGGAGCCGACGCCCTACTATCTTTCCCGCAGTTCCTATTTCGGCGCCATCGACCTCGCGGGCTTTCCGAAGGACCGCTTTTTTCTCTACCAGGCGCGCTGGCGCCCTGACCTCCCGATGGTGCACATCCTGCCCCACTGGAATTGGCCGGAACGCGTCGGAGAGGTTACCCCGGTGCATGTCTTCACATCCGGCGATGAAGCCGAACTTTTTCTCAACGGTGAATCGCTCGGTCGGCAGAAAAAGGCCCCGCTTGAATATCGCCTGCGCTGGGACGATGTCGTCTACGCGCCCGGCGAACTGCACGCCATCGTCTACAGGGAAGGTGAACGATGGGCTGAAAAGCGGATCGAGACGACCGGTCCTCCCGAGAAGCTCGCTCTTTCCTCCGATCGCGAGGAAATCTTCGCGGACGGCAAGGACCTCGCGTTTATCACGGTTCGCGTGACCGATCTTCATGGGCTAACGGTCCCCCATGCCAAGGACACCCTCTGGTTTGAAATCGAAGGGCCGGGCGAAATCGTTGCGACGGATAATGGCGACCCGACCGATCTCGTGCCCTTCCCCTCGTCCGAGCGGAACGCCTTCAATGGGCTCGCCCTCGTTATCGTCCGCGCCATCCCAGGGGAATCCGGCACAATCAAGGTGCGCGCAAGATCGGCCGGGCTCGAAGAAGCGACGATATCCCTGCGGACCGTCCCCCAGGAGGAGCCCGCAGGCGCACATGACAACGCGGTCGCGGAACACGCCGCCTTCCCGCCATGGAACGAAACCGGGTGGATCGCTCATCGCGAACTGCTCGAGAAGGCCCGGTCTGGCCAGATCGACGTCTACTTCCTCGGGGACTCCATTACCCGGCGCTGGGGCGCGCTCGACTACCCCGAGTTTCTCGCTCATTGGCGCGAGAACTTCCACGGGTGGAACGCGGGCAACTTTGGATGGGGCGGCGACTCAACGCACCACATGCTCTGGCGGCTCCGGAATGGTCAGCTCGCAGGTGTCCATCCCGCTGTCATTGTCCTGCTCGCAGGGACGAATAACATCGGCACCAATCCCGCCCCGGACGCAGCCACAGATGTGGCCGAAGGCATCGCCGCTCTTATCGAGGAGTGCCGGAAAGAGGCGCCGGACGCCACGATCATTCTGATGGCGGTCTTTCCGCGCAATGACACCCCGGAAGCCAATCGCGCGGTGGCGGAGGCCAACCGGCTCATCGTCAGGCTCGCCGACCACCAGAACGTGCATTTCCTCGACATCAATGACCAGCTCGCCGACGAGAACGGAAGACTCCTTGCGGGCGTCACGGTGGACGGGTTGCACCTCTCTCTGGAGGGTTACGACATCTGGGCCCGGAACCTGAAGCCCCTTCTCCGCGAGCTCCTCGGCCCTCCGGCTTCCCGGGATCTTGCTCCGCCGCCAACCGGTGATCCCAGCACGAGAACGGATTGAAGCCTCCGGAACCTACGGCTTCTTCCGCGGGCTGAGTCGATAGAGACCCGCACCATGAAAAGGAATCACCGGCGAGAAGGTGCCTTCGAACACCCCAAGATCCTCCTCCGTCCAGAGATCCCGCACATGAACGGGGCTGTTCAACCCGAGGTCGGCGAGCGTCACCGGAATCTCGATACCGGGCCCCGAGTCGGTATTCCCCGGCCGCCCGACGGCGACGATGAAACGCGCCGTGCCTTCGCGTGATGTGCCCCATTGTTCGATCTCGCCGGTCGCCGTGAAGCGCACCGCGTCCGGAGGCAGGGCGTAGGCGACTCTCGCGGGGGCCTGAACCGCAATTCCGATCGGCTCATCCGCATCATTCCTTCGCACTCGGGCGCTGTCCCATAACGCATCGGCCATCGTCCAGGACTGCGCTGCAAGGGAGCGGGTCGAACCATCCGCGAAGTGCAGGGCCGGATCCTTCCAAAGCGCATGCTCCCATGCACTGCCCTCAAGGGTGGCTTCGACGACGAGAAAAAGCTGTTCGCCTCCCGTCACATCGACATCGATTGCGGTCGTCGAGACACCTCCGCGCTGGAGCGCCGGGCTGACAAACTCGGCATGTTCCGCTCCGAGTCGGACACGATCGCGCGCATTGAAAACGGCCAGATAGCGATCGGCGGAATCGGGCACTTCGGCGATCCACGCAATCCGATCGTCATCCTCGAAAAGCGGTCGGTTGCCCGTGCTGTTCTGGTTCACTTCGAGGACTCCGTCGTTCGTCAGGAGAGAGAGGGTGAACGGGTCTGTTTTTGTCAGGTCACCACCGTGCATGAGAGGCGAACGCGCGATGCTCCACAGCGTCATTACCGTCCGCTGCTCATCTTCGGAGAAACGGGTTGTGCGTTTTCCCAACTCGAGCACGCCAAAAGGAAGCATGTCCGCGTCCGGCCAGGCACCCTGCGTGCGGTGCGGATTCCAGTTCGCGAGGCGAGTGAACTGCTCCCGCACGGGCAGCCAGCGATCCCAGAAATCATCGCTGATGCGCCAGAGGTTCGCATGCTGGCGAACGTGGTCGGCGGCGCTCAGCGCGGTGGCCCCCGGAGAAAGACTCAGGACCATCGGCCGACCCGTCTGATCAATCGCCCGCCGAATAGCTTCAATTTCCGCCTCATGTTCATGGTAGGGCCGGGATATGTCATCGACCTTCACGTAATCGACGCCCCACGACGCGAAGAGCGAAAAGACGGAATTGTAATAGTCCTGCGCGCCGGGCTTTGACATATCGACGCCATACATGTCGGGATTCCACGGGCAGATGCTGTCGGTGTTCGCGATATCCCGGGCGCGGACGTCAGTTCCCAGCACAGGGAGGTTTTTTTCGACCGCCTGGCGCGGAATCCCTCGCATGAGGTGGACCCCGAACTTCAGGCCCAGCCCATGCACGTAGGCAGCAAGTTCCGTGAAACCGGCTCCATCCGCTGCCGATGGGAAGCGATTCGGAGCCGGTTGGAGGCGACCAAAGCCATCCATCTCGAGCACCGCATCCTGCCGATAAGCATGGCTCTCTGCCCCCGGCTCATACCACTGAATGTCGACCACGATGTATTCCCAGCCGTGAGCCTTGAGGTGTGCCGCCATGAAATCTGCCTGCGCCTTGGTCTGTGCCTCGGTCACGGTCGTCGCAAAGTTGTCCCAACTGTTCCAGCCCATCGGCGGCGTCGGT
>CAZVQJ010000168.1:0-6288 GCA_964629165.1 uncultured Puniceicoccaceae bacterium | reverse complement strand
GCCGGGCACCGAGTCGTTTTTCCTGAATTTCGAAACAGGGGATCCGGAGCAGATCGCCCATATCGCCGTCAATGCCCCCGACCGCACCGTTGCGGTCTTCCACCACGCGGCGGGTGGCGCGCGTATCGCGGTGCCGGAGGGCGCCGCGGGGAAGATCTGGCATCTTCGGCTCGATGTCGCGTCCTCGTCCCGACTGCGCACACCCCCGGGCGCAGACGCGCGCTACATCGCGGTGAATCTCATGCTTGAGCTTCAGGGGGTTCCCGCTCTCCTGGCGCCCACCTGGGAACAGTGGTTTGATCCAGAGGAGCCACACCGCCCGCGGGAGCGCCAGCCCTAGGTGGTGGATCAGTATCGCTGGAGAGCAGGATCGATTTCGACGGCCCAGCGATCGATGCCGCCCTCGACGTTCGCGATATCGGTAAATCCTGATTCCAGAAGGAAGGTCGCGACCCGTTGGCTGCGTCCGCCATGGTGGCACATGACAAGAATCCTCTGTTCTCGGGGAAGCGTCCCGAGGGCGTCGGGGACATTCCCCATCGGAAGATGCAGGCTGCCCGGGATGCGTGCGATCGACCACTCGAAATCCTCCCGTACATCAAGCAGTTGAGCACCATCGCGGACGGCGCGGGCGGCCTCGTGGACGGAGATTTGCGGGACTTGCATGGAAAATTGCGGCGCGTGAACCCCGGGCGAGTCCGCTGCGGTCGAACATTGCCAGACATAGTTCTCCTCTTGCACGCTCAGGATCGTGGCCTGTTCGCCACAAAGGGGACAATCCGGGTCTCTTTTCAACTGGATCGAGCGCATCTGGCCCTGGAGAGCGTCGATGACCTGCAGGCGACCATGGAGCGGATTTCCGACGCCGGTGATCAGCTTAAGGGCCTCCATCGCCTGCCAGCTCCCGACAACTCCGCAGAGCGCGCCAAAAACCCCTGCTTCCTCACAATTCGGAACCGATCCGGGTTCGGGCATCTCGGGAAAGAGGCACCGGTAACAGGGACCTGTCCGGGCCGGTTCAAAGGTAGTCACCTGTCCCTCAAACTGAAAAATGGTCCCGTGCACGCGCGGTCGCCGGGCGAAAAAGGCGGCGTCGTTGTTTCGGTAGCGCGTCGGGAAGTTATCGGTCCCATCCACGATCACATCATATTCGGAAAACAGGGAGACGGCGTTTTCAGAGGTCACACCTTCCGGGTGCGGCCGGAGTTCGACGAAGGGGTTGAGCGCCCGGATCCGACTCATTGCGCTATCGAGCTTGGGCGACCCGACGGCGGCATTGTCGTGGAGAATCTGCCGCTGAAGATTGTGGGCTTCAACCGTATCGAATTCGGCCAGGCCCAGCGTTCCGATCCCGGCGGCGGCGAGGTAGAGCCCGGCCGGACAGCCCAAACCCCCCATCCCGATAATGAGGACACGCGCGGCTTTGATGCGCTCCTGGCCCTCCACCCCGATTTCCGGCAGGATAATCTGCCGACTGTAGCGGGAAAGTTCCGTGGACTCCATCTCCGCAACCGAAAGATGCCTTTCGACGGGGTCAAGGAGGGAGTGCGTTGACCCGCGTCCGGAATGCCCACACTGTCACCACTCAGATGGGTGAGCGCTTAGTCGGTGTCCTCGGTTTGGGACTGATCGGTTCGATCTGGGCCCGGCACCTGCATGCCGACGGCATCCTCGGGGGGGCTTGGAACCGGACGCCGAAACCGGACTTTCCGGCGTGGTGCCCGCATCCGCGGGTGGTGCTCGATCGTTGCGAGGTGGTCATTCTCTGCCTCGCCGATCCGCAGGCGGTCTGGACGGTCATTGACTCGGCTTTTCCGGCCCTGGGTGAACATCACCTGATCATCCAGACATCCACCATCGATCCAGGCAGTGCGGCGAGATTTGAACATGTCACCCATGCCGGAGGCGCCCGCTACGTCGAAGCCCCCTTCACCGGCAGCCAGCCGGGCGCGGAAAGTCGAAAAACCGTTTTCTATCTGGGTGGAAACGACGCGAGCATCGAGGAAGCCGAACCCGTTCTGCGGCATCTCTCGCACAAGCATTTCCGCATCGGAACGGTTTCCCAGGCGGCCGCCCTCAAGCTTGCCTTCAACCTTCAGATCGCGGCGCAGGCGCAGGCGCTGTGTGAAAGTCTGCGCCTCTGCCGAGATCTCGGCATCTCCGACAACACCTTTTTCGAATGCCTGCGTCCGAACGCCGCATGGAGCGGGGTGATTGCGCTGAAAGAGCCCAAGCTGCGGACGCGGGATTATTCACCCCAATTCTCGATCAAGCACCTCGAGAAAGACATCCGCCTCGCCCTTGAAGCAGGCGAAGAGGACGAACTTCCCGTCACACGGGTCCTCGCGGCCCGCTTGCAAGAGGCGCTGGCACGGGGTCTGGGAGAGGATGATTTCGCTGCCCTATACCAGTTGTACGACTGATCGCAGGTGCCGCCCAGGAAGCTCATTCCCGTTGCACAGGCGGCCGGACCTGGCAGATTCTGGTCTTCATGGCATTTCCCTGGCAGGAGATTCTTCCGACAATGACGCCCGAGCAATCCGCCCGGATGGACCACTTGGCGGAGTTGATGCGATCGTGGAACGAGCGGCTGAATCTGATCTCCCGCAAGGATGTCGAGCGGCTTGAATCGCATCACCTCTCGCATGCGTTACTCATCGTGCGGGTGACGCCTTTTCCGGATCGGACGCGGGTTCTCGACGTCGGGACGGGAGGCGGGCTGCCCGGTCTTCCGCTCGCGATCTGCTTTCCACGGGTCCAGTTTTTCCTGTGCGATTCGGTCGAGAAGAAGGTGCGTGCAGTCGCGGCGATGGTGGAGGAGCTGGGCCTGAAGAACGTGCAGGTTGTTCATAAGCGCGCGGAAACGCTGGAATCCCGATGGGAGTACATTCTGGGACGGGCGGTCACCGCGCTGCCGACGTTTCTCGGGTGGATCGCGAAGAATCTCCGGGCCGGCGGACCGGAGGAACTGCCCTGCGGGGTGCTCTATCTCAAGGGCACCCGCTATATCGAAGAACTGAGCCCGCTGGGACTGGAACCTTTTCGGGTGCATACGCTCTCGGATTTCACCCCTGATCCCTATTTTGAAGACAAGTTCCTGCTCCATTTCCGGACGGAGGATCTCCAGCGCTGCGAGGCGCTTGCGCCGGAGCCGGTCGTGAAACGAGCGAGGAAGCCGGGAAGGAAGAAACGCGAAAAGAGATGAGGATTCCCCGAAACAAACCGGCTTGCCGTGGAGGCGCGCGCTTGATTTCCGGCGATGGGCTCCGCATCTTGTGACCATGCCCCCCTCTGCAACGATGCGTTGTTTCGTTCTGGCGCTCGTGATGGCTCTTCTCGGCGTTCTGCCGGTGATGGCACAGCACCGGGCGTCGGAGATCCTGAAGGGGCAGGGAGAGGACCCGCCGGTGGTGGAAACGACGGCGGACCCCGCTCCGCAGGCAGAGGCCGCTCTTCCGGAGCGTCCGGAAAGAGAACCGGCACAGGATTCCGGGACAGCGGCGGGGGAATCGGCGGCTTCCGAGGATTCGCCGGTGGTTGAGCCGGTAACGCCGGGCGCGTTTGTTCCGTGGCGAGGAGGACGCGCACATGTCGTTTCGGTCCCGATCACCGATGTCATTTCCAGCCCAAATGAGTATGTCCTTCGGCGGGCCCTGAAAATGGCGATCGAAGAGGAGGCGGACGCGCTGATTCTTGAGATCGACACGCCGGGAGGTTCCGTCGCTACCCTCCTCGAGATGATGGGGCACATCGACAGGTTTGACGACCACGGGATCACGATCGCCTACATAAATGATGAAGCGATCAGCGCGGGAGCCCTCCTGGCCGCCGTTACCGATGAGATCTGGTATTCTCCGAAGGCCGTGATCGGTTCCGCAGGGGTCGTCGCGGGTTCCGGTCAGGAGATCCCCGATACAATGCGACAGAAGGTGGAGTCCTATGTGCAGGCCAAAATCCGGGCCCTCTCGGGAAATCACCGGTACCGTGCCGATGTGATCCGCGCGATGATGAACGAGGACTTTGAGTTGCGGGTGGGGGACGAAGTGATCAGCCCGGAGGGGCGCATGCTCAACCTGACCGCGGAGGAAGCTCTTACGAAGTACGGGGATCCGCCCGCCGCCCTCTTCGGGAATGGCATGGCACCGACTCTGGAGGATCTGCTCGATGACCGCTTCGGCACGGGGAACTGGGAGTTGTCGGTGCTCGAGGTGACGTGGAGCGAGGAGCTTGCCAAATACCTGACGAAGATCGGGCCGCTCCTTGTCGCGTTCGGTATTCTGGCCGTCTTTATCGAAATGAAGTCCCCCGGTTTCGGTATTTTCGGCGTGGCCGGGGTTCTCCTCCTCGGGACTGTTTTCGCGACAAACTATATCATGGGACTCGCCGGGTGGGAGCCATTCATCGTCCTTGTCGCGGGCCTTGTCCTGATCGCCATCGAGATATTTCTCCTTCCGGGCACCTTCATTTTCATGGTCACGGGCGCCGTGATGGTCATCGGATCCATTCTCTGGTCCCTCACCGACGTGTGGCCGACGATCGATGGCGGGAGGGAGTTTGAACTCGAATCACTGATCGAAGCGGCCACAAGCCTCTCCCTGGCGGTCCTGATCGGCACGGTGGCCTCCGCTCTGCTCTGGAGACTGCTTCCAAACTTCGGCCTCTTCGACCGCTTTGTGCTCCAGAACCGCGAACTCGCGACGACCGACGGGATGAACCTGTCGCTCGACGGTTCCATCGGTGTTGTATGGCCGGAGGCGGGCGCGACAGGGGTTGTTCTGAGGCCTCTGCGACCCAGTGGTGAAGTTGAGATCGACGGGAAACGCTACGAAGCGAGGGTTGAGACGGGCGTGGTGGGAGCGGGTGAACGCATCGTGGTCGTCCGGCGTCTCCAGTTCGGGCTCGAAGTCTGCCGGGAAGGGGAGTCGTGAGCATGATCGCGCTACTTATCATCATCGCATTTTCGTTGTTCTTTCTCGAAATCTTTGTGCCGGGAGGCGTCCTTGCGATTATCGGGGTGCTCCTCCTTGTCGTGGCCGCGTCCATGACGTTGGCAGAACACGGCATTGTCGCCGCCGTCTGGGTATTTGTCGGTAGCCTCCTTGCGGGGATCATCCTCTTTGTCGTCGAGTTGAAGTTTTTCCTCGGCACCCGCCTTGGCGCGCGATGGTTTTATCATCACGACACCAACACCACGCGCACCGGGTTCACGGATGTTACCGACCTGGTGGGGCAGGAAGGGGAAACCGTCACCCGGATGATCCCCGGCGGCAAAGTGCGGATCGCCCATGGCACGTATACGGCGGTCTCCCTCGATGGTTATCTTGCCAAGGGAACTCGCATCGTGATTAAACAAGCCGACCCCTTTTCGTTAAAAGTTTCCACGCATTCATCCTCACCATGACGTCATTCAATATCATCCTGATCGCGGCCGCGTCCCTGATCATTCTCGTCGTTCTTTTTCTGGCACTGTCCTTTCTGGGCGTATTCCTCAAGGCGTGGTCATCGGGTGCATACGTCAGTCCCGGTACGTTGGTGGCGATGCGCTATCTGCGGAAGCTGCCCTATTCGCTCATCGTGGACGCACGCATCATGGCGACGAAGGCAGGCACCACTGTCAGTACCGACCTGATCGAGACGCATTACATGGCCGGCGGTGACATCATCCAGACCACCCAGTCACTCATCAATGCGCAGAAGGCGGGAATCCCGCTCGACTGGAACCGTGCGTGTGCCATCGACCTCGCGACGAAGGGGACGGAAAAGAGCGTCCTGGAGGCCGTGAGAACTTCGATCAACCCAAAGGTGATCGACTGCCCGAATCCCCGGGCGGGCGGCCGGACCACGATCGACGGTGTCGCGAAGGACGGCATCCAGGTGAAGGTGAAGGCGCGGGTGACCGTTCGTTCGAACCTCGAACATTACGTCGGCAGCGCGCAGGAAGAGACGATTATTGCTCGTGTCGGTGAAGGGATTGTGACGACGATCGGTTCCGCAGAGAGCTATAAATGGGTGCTGGAAAATCCCGATTCCATTTCCCGGAATGTTCTCAACCGGGGGCTCGATACGGGCACCGCGTTCGAGATCCTTTCGATCGACATCGCGGATGTGGATGTCGGGGAGAACGTGGGCGCGCAGTTGCAGGAGGCGCAGGCAGAGGCAAACAAGAACATGGCCCAGGCTCAGGCGGAAATCCGCCGGGCAGCGGCGGTCGCCCTCGAACAGGAAATGAAGGCGAAGGTCCAGGAAATGCAGGCGAAGGTTGTGGAAGCACAGGCCGAAGTTCCGCTT
>CAZVQJ010000167.1:0-6374 GCA_964629165.1 uncultured Puniceicoccaceae bacterium | reverse complement strand
ACCGGAGTCAGTGAATGAATGCTTAAACCATTTCATATGAGCATCTCAGGGGGGGGTTGTGTTTGGATAACTTGAAGCTGAGAACGACATCTTCGGCCGTCCTCATAACCACATGCGCTTTTCGGTGACAGAAACCGACACCACGGGTCTTTTCGTTAGGCGCTTTCTGCGGGAGGGCTTCGAAAGGACGTGCCATTAGCGTCCAGCGGTTGGGACGATCCCCTGGAGTCGTTCGGGTGACGGTCACGGGATAGCGGGCGGCACGGGATCGGTGCGTGGTTGGTCGAGGTCGACTTCGTCAAAGACTTCGCCATGGGCGTCGATGGCATCGATTTCGGCGCGGCCGTCGGGGTGGAGGATGACGTGTATGAGGTGGCGGCGCGGTTCGGCATGGGCGAGATACCAGGCTTCGCCGGGGGCGGGCACGTCCCGCGTACGCACGCCCCATGCGCCATCTCCGAGAAAGAGGAGACCGCGTTCGTCGTCGCGCTGGTGGTTCAGGATCCGGTGTGTGCGTTTGTAGTTGTGGTGATCGTTCTCGAAAATGGCGGAGACACCATGCGCTTCGAAAAGGGGAATCCATGACTCCTGGATCTGACGGGAGATCCTCGAGTCGGAGGGGAGGCGGCCTCCTTCGGGTGTCTTCGTCGTGCCGTAGGCGGGGTAGTGGTAGATGGGAAAGAGGAACTGCTGGGTGGAGCGTTCCGCGATGGCGGAAGCAAGCCATGCCGCCTGAGTCCCGAGAACGTCATGGGTGTGACCGGAGTCGAGCACGATGACGCTCAGATAGTCACCAAAATCAAGGGCGTAGTAGGAACGGTCTTCGGGCAGTGAAAAGAGACCGTAAAAGTAGGGAGCATCGTCCGGAATACGCCCGTTGTAATGGCCTCGAACCTCATGGTTCCCGATCGCGAGGATCATCGGAATGTGGCGACCCTCCTGGCCGCGCGCTTCCTGCGTCCACGACATCAGCCAATCGATCCACTGGGTGGCCCTGACGCCATCGGCGTAGGCGAGGTCGCCGCCGAGGAGAGCGAAATCAGGATCGATCTGGCCCGCGCGCCGATTCATGGCATCGGCCATCGCACGGGAGTGCATCATGTCGCCACCGGTCACGAAGCGCAGGGGTCGATCGAGTGAGCGCGGCATGGTGCGGAACCAGTCGGGCACGGTGCCGTCCGCTGGCGGCCGATCGCCGAGCGCGAACTCGTAGGCGGTATCGGGTTCGAGGCCCTCGAGATGTCCCTGGCGAACCTGGAGGACCGAAGGCGTCAGCGTATGTTGGGTGCCTCCTGCGGATTTCCATTCACGCTCGCCCTTTGGACGGTAGTGGACGGTTGCGGCGGTGTGTTCATAGAGGTTGACCCAGTTCACCGTCATCGTGGTCGTGGGATCGTCGCGCCATGTAAGGTAAATCCCGACGACGTCAGACTGGCTGCGGGCGACTCCCGGGAAAACCAGCCAGAGCAACGCGAGCAGGCCCATTCTCCGGGCCGCAAAGAGGTTGAGAATCTTCATCATGGAGAGGGGATAGCCTCGGCTCGAGCACTCGCTTGATCGGCGGATCTCGGCCCGGAGGCGGTAATGGTGGGAACGGATGGTGACGACGGCATCTGTCAAGCGGCAAGCCATCGTTCTTCGGGCACAGTCCGGGCGGGGGAAAACGGGGGCAGTCCGGCCGGGAAGGGCGAACGGCGAGAGAAGGCGGTTAGCGGTTGACCCACTTGGGTCCACGGCGTTGTTGGTGGGTGGTGAACTTCCCGGAGATTCTCTTCATGACCTCGAATGACGGCACCCAGCAGGGGCGGTCGGGGTATGATGTTCTCGTGGAGTATTTCCCTGCGGCGACCACCCGTGTTGTGCGGCGGAAGCGGCGGCATCCGCGCAATCTGTATGAGAAGATAAAGAGGAGGCTCTTGGCACGGGGGGCGGCTTCCAGCTGGTATATGCTGAGTTCCCGGGAGCTTGAAAAGGAGGCCCTGCGGCAGATCCGCGAGCGTTCACCGCAGCTGGTACACCATCTCTGGGGAAACCGCGACTGGGGATTCATTCACAAACACCTCGCCGCCATGCGGATTCCGTTTGTCGTTACGGTGCACAGTTGCCCGGACGGGATGGGCGCGGTCTTTGTGCGCCCGGAGGAGCTGCAGGCGGTCTCCGCGTTTGTGCTGATGAGTGAGCACCAGAAACCGTTTTTCGAAGCGCGGGGCGTGCCTTCGTCGCGGCTGCATGTCGTGCATCACGGGATCGACGTGACGTCTTTTCGGCCGCTGGAGACGCCGCCAGGACAAGAGGATGTCTTCACGGTGCTTTCGGTCGGGCAGACCCGGCGGAATTTTCCGGCACTTTGCCAGCTCATCGAGTCGATGGAAACCGAGCCGGATGTGCGATTCAGGATCATCTCGAGCCCGTCGGTCGAGGAGCGGTTTGCGCAGTACGGGAATGTCCGCTTCGAGAGCGGCCTTTCGAATGACGAGCTGCGCAATGCCTATCAGACCGCCTCCGTTCAGATCCTGACAGCGGATGACGCCACGGCAAACAACGCCCTTCTCGAAGGCATCGCCTGTGGTCTCCCGATTGTCGGGGAAGGGGTGGGAGGCATTCCGGAATATTGTGGAGAAAACGCGGCCATACTCACGGCACCGAACGATATCTCCGCGTTACGAGCCGGTATTCTTCGGCTCCGTGACGATGATGACGAACGCCTTCGCCGGGCTGCGGCGGCACGGGAACGCGCGCTGGAGCTCCGGTGGGAAAACTCCGTCGATCAGCTCGGGCATCTCTACAATCAGCTCATGGCGGAAGGCCCAACCCAGGCCCTGGGAATCGGATTGCAGCGTGGCTGATGGCGTCATTCGATCGCTCCCGACACTTCACTCCTTGCTGATCGATGGTCCTGCGTCTCTCTTCCAATGCCCTGCTGCGCTGCACGCGCGCGCTCGTCGGGGGCGCCCGTTGCCTCTGGTATCGGCTCCTAGGGGTAAAGATCGGGGGTGGGGTATGTTTGGGGCGTATCAAGATTCCCCGGAATTTTCATGATATCCGAATCCTGCGGGGCGCCCTCATCGACGACTACGCTGTCTTCATTGTCTCCGGGGATCCGTCGCCCGAAGCGAAGATCACGATCGGCGCCGATTGCCACGTCGGTCGGTTTTCCCTGATTGATGCGTCTGTGCGAATTGTGATCGGCGAGAGGACGACGGTCGGTCCCCATGTCTATATCACGGATCACAATCATGGGACGCGTGCGGACAAGTTGGTCGGGGAGCAGCCCCTGGTTTCGGCCCCGACGACGATTGGCCGGGAGGTATCCCTCGGCGCGGGCGTGAAAGTGATGAAGGGAGTGACGATCGGTGACGGATGCGTGGTCGGCGCGGGGTCGGTCGTTACGCGAGACCTGCCGTCGGGCTGTTATGCGACCGGTGTGCCGGCGAAAGTCGTCCGGGATCCGGCGGACCCGCTTTCGGGAGAGAGGGAGACGTCCCCGGCGCCATGAATTTTCGACCACGCATGATCCATCCTGAGAGGAGCGCAATCTGATGTTCTCCCGTTCGGTATCCAATATTCTCGTTCAGAAGACAGACGCGATCTGCCGGCGTCTCCGTACCCGCTGGTATCGCAGCCTGGGGATGCGTCTTGGAGGCGACGTGCACCTGCGGCGGGTGCGGGTGCGGGGCGATTTCAGCGATATCCTGATCGAGGGTGACGGCACTTATCTGGACGACTATGTCTCGCTCCTTGTCTCCGGAAAGCGGAACGGCCACCCGAGGATCCGCATTGGAAAACACTGTGGGTTTAATCGATTCACGGTCATCGACGCCTGTGAAGAAATTTCCTTCGGAGACGGAGCGCGGGTTGGCCCCGGCTGTTTCATCACGGACCATGACGGGAGGAGACATCACGGAGATTTGATGACTCCCCGCGGAGCTGGGGGCTCTCCCACCCGGATTGGTTCGGATACCTGGCTGGGCGCGGGCGTGATCGTGACCAAAGGGGTGACGATCGGGGATGGATCGATCGTGGGAGCGGGTAGCGTCGTGACGACGGATATTCCGCCGATGAGTATCGCCGTCGGGGTCCCGGCGCGTGTCGTGCGGGCGCGGATCTGACGAGCGCTCTTCCTGTATTGAACTTTTCAGGCCGGCTCTGCCAGCGCACGTCCGGCGATATGGCCGGTCGTCCATGCAGCCTGGAAGTTATAGCCGCCCGTAACGGCATCGATATCGAGGATCTCGCCAGCGAAGAACAGGCCGGGCACGGTGCGGCTCTCCATCGTGCGGAAATCGACTTCCCGCAGGGAGACGCCTCCACAGGTGACAAACTCTTCCTTGTTCATGGTTTTTCCGTCGATGCGATAGAGCCCGCCCGAAAGCTCCTGGACAAAGGGCTCTTCCGCCGCCCCCGCGAGCTGCCCCCATGGGGTTTCTGGCGCGATGCCCGAGGCTGTCGCCAGACGCTGCCAGAGCCGCTTTGGAAGATCAAAGAGCGGGTGCGCGTGAACCTGGCGTTTCCCGTGTTGGTGGCGTTGGCGGGCGAAGGTATCCTTGACCACCGATTCGCTTTCTCCGGACCATCCGACGACGAGTTCGGCCTGGTAGTTGTGCTCCTGGAGTTCGCGCGCCGCCCATGCGCTGAGCTTCAGGATGGCGGGCCCACTCAACCCCGTATGGGTGATCAGAACGGGACCTTTCCGCGAATGGAGGAAGGCTGGAAGTTGGAGCGTGACACGGGGTGCGGAAATGCCTGCCAGGCCGGTCAACCTGGAATCGCGAATGTGGAAGGTGAAAAGCGACGGGGCAAGGGGGGTAATGGTGTGTCCCAGCTTTTCTATGACATCTGTCATTTTCCCCGGTTTCAATCCGCCCGTCGCGAGGAGGACGCGGTCGGCAACTAGCTCGCCGCCCTCCCCGAGGGTCAGGGCAAAACGGCCGTCACCGGTGCGTTCCAGTCGCTCGAGGGCACAGCCCGTCCGAACCTCGACACCTGCCCGCCGGGCAGCTGTGATCAGCGCGTCAATGACGGTCCGGGAATCGTCGGTCGAAGGAAATACCCGGCCATCTTCCTCAACCTTCGTCGCGACGCCTCTTTCTTCGAACCACGCGATCGTATCCCGCGGCTGCCATTTGTGGAACGGGCCCCGCAGTTCGCGCGCCCCGCGTGGATACGCCTCGATCAGCCGCGCCGGGTCGAAGCAGTGGTGGGTGAGGTTGCAGCGGCCGCCTCCGGAGATCCTCACTTTCGAGAGAAGCTGGCGGGAGCGCTCGAAAAGCGTGACGCGTTGTTTGGGCGCCGCCTCGGCACAACGGATCGCCGCGAAAAATCCGGCAGCCCCTCCCCCGACGACCACTATATGCGCTGCATTCGACATGCTTCCACCGGAACACAAGACCGGGACAAATGCAGCCGAGATTGATCGCGGTGACCAAATTTAGGGCGAAGGGCCCACGGGAGGAAACGAAAGTCGGGCAATCGCTTCCTCGAGGCGGGCTTTCCTCACTGGCTTTGTAAGATAGTCGTTCATTCCATGGGCGATGCATCTGTCCTGTTCCGTCTTCATCGCATGGGCGGTGAGGGCGATGATTGGAATGTGGGGATCGATGGCGTCATGTTTGCCTTCACGGATTTCCCGGGTCGTCGAAAGGCCGTCCTTTTCCGGCATCTGGAGATCCATCAGGATCAGGTCCGGTCGGAGGGTGGGCAGCACCTCGAGGGCGATGACACCGTTATCGGCGATGTGCACCTCATGCCCGATCTGCTCGAGGAGGATCTGGACAACGCGTTGGTTGATCGGGTTGTCTTCGACGACAAGGATCCGGTGAGGCCGGGAGGCCCCAGCGGGAGATTCCGGCACGGCGGCCTTTGGCGGCATCCTTGCCGACTCTGCCGGGATGGGAAAAGGAGCGTCAAAGGTAAAGCTTGATCCGACGCCGGGGGTGGAGCGGCAAGTGATCGACCCGCTCATCAATCGCGCGAGTGACTGGCAGATGGAAAGACCGAGGCCGCTCCCACCATAGCGGCGGGTGACGGTCGAGTCCGCCTGGGTAAACGGCTGGAAGAGCTGCTGGATCTTGTGCTCGGAGATTCCGATCCCGGAATCGGTCACAATGAAGCGGATGTGCGCCATCCCCTCGTCTCGCCGCACGAGTTCGCAGGTCACCCGGACAAAACCCCGTTCGGTAAACTTGATCGCGTTGGCGGTCAGGTTGATGAGGATCTGGTCGAGGCGTTTGCGATCGCCGAGGAGTGTTCGCGGCGTTTGCTCATCGATCGTAATTGAGAAGGCCAGGCCACGTTTCTCCACCTGATGAGAAAAGAGGAGGGCGAGATCCGAAAGGCACTCCCGCGGATCAAACGGTTCCGATTCCAGTTGCATC
>CAZVQJ010000166.1:0-6390 GCA_964629165.1 uncultured Puniceicoccaceae bacterium | reverse complement strand
AGTATGCGAGCTTCCCAAGCTTGAGAGGCGGGTTCGATTCCCGCCGCCCGCACCATTCTTTTGACGCGCGGCAGGCACCCTGTCGGCCTCCAAAAATTGAATGGGATCGGAAGGGACGCCCCTCCCGGCAGCCGCGTCCGGCTGCGCACGCCTTCCTGGATCCGCGCTATTGGCCCATGGTGCCACCGGACCGGTGGTTGCACGGGATCTCGAGCATGCGAGGAGTCGGCATGAAATTTCGGTAAACCGATCTCTTTTCGATTCGATATATCTACGCAGGCAATCGGTCCCACTTCATGCGTGATCCATCCGGATCCCATGTCCGATGCCGATAGATCGATCTGACTGAGCCATGCAATCTACCGTTTTCCGCCCGAAGGTACTCTGGATTCTCGCCATCTCTCTGCTCGGTGCGTTCCCCGTTCATGCGCACCTTGGCGAAAGCCTCGACAGCATACTTGCCCGCCTCGGTCCGCCAGCGAAGTCGTATTCGCTCCCCGCGCATCCCGGAGTCGACGAATATCGCTGGCTTTCCAATCAGGGAACCCTTCTGCACGAGGTCTGGGTTTTCGAGAACGAGAGCATCCTGGAATCCCTCACGCATTACCATGGGATCCCGGAACGCGAGGTTCGCACTTTCCTCCGTCAGCAGGCCCCGGGGACAAAATGGCAAATTCGTCATCAGAATACCGGACGCGTCGAATTCATGACCGACGACCGGACGGCCGGAGCCAAGATCTGGCTCTACAACGGTGAGGCCCGGAAGTTGTTCGTGAGCAATCCGTCAGCGGTTCGGCGCGCCCTCCACTGATCGGCGGCGACAGGGTCTTCTCGGCACCGCCTACGGGTCCTTCGGGGTGGCCGTTCGCCAGCTGAGGACGAGGGCACGGGCGAATGCCGCGACGGCGGTCCAGCCAGCGATGCCGGCCATGCCGAGAGACGGCGAATAGAGATGGCGGGCGAGTTCTCCGAGTCCGCAGAGCGCGAGCGTGCCGGGCAGGATGCGCAATCCGGCAGCAAGACTGGCCAGGAAAATGGCGAGTGTGATCCATCGTCGACCGGAGGGTACACCCTTTCCGAATCCTGGCAGCATCTTCCATCCCACGGAGATGATCAGCGTCGTCATGAAACCGGCCCCCATCGCGTGGCGGGCAAGGTCCTTGTTGAGACGGTGCGGAGTCAGTGGGCGCCCGACCAGTTCCTGCCCGGCATACAGCAACAAAAACACGACACTGACGATCGCCCAGCCATAGGCGGCCACAATTCCGATTTCAGCCGGATCTTTCGCTGAGCGCTTGGCCTCTCGAGATCTCGGCGTCCGAGCGCGCCGCCGGTGCAGTACCCGCACGGCGGGCACCGCCACACTGATTCCCAACGCAAAGGCGAGCGCGGCCATTCCCTCAAGCCCGGACGCGTGCTTGCCCCACACCGACATCACGCTCTCTGCGGTAGTCAGGAGGACTCCCCCCGCCAGCCATCCAGCCGATACCGCAATGAGGACGGGCGATGCCGGTTGCATCCCGAATGTCATCGGGAAAAGCCGTGCCGACATGCCGAGGGAGAGCGCCATGACCCCTCCGAACAGGAGGATCTCCGTCGCGGCGCGGTTGGGACCTGGCGCAAAAAGGCTGAGGTTGTTTCCGGCAACGATCCCTCCGATCCCCGACCAGAGCCAGAGCGCCTCCGCCAGCAAGAGCGCTAAACCCGCTGCCGCGACCGCAGGGGTGATCTGGCGAAATCCTTTTTTGGTTCGGAGCGGCGGACCCCTGCGAAAGGTCTCTCCCAGCAGGAAAAACACGCCAGCGACGCCGATTGCTTGGGCGATCGTCCCGAATGCGACAGCCGCGCCGAGAGAGCCTTCGAGGACTCTCAGAGGTGACGTTTCAACCGACGCGAGAGCCAGAAGCGGCTGACCGAGAACGCGCAGCGACGTGCCGATGGCAAATGCCCAGAACGCCCACGGCACGAATTCAGGACGCGCAAGTTTGCTCCCTCGCAGGCGCGGAAGAAAATGCAGTGCCACCCCCAGGATCATCGACCCGCCCCACCCCATGAGCATGGCATGACCGTGACCTTGCATCAGTGCCGGGTACGAAAGGCCGGGAAACAACCGCAGCGACGGCGCGAGCCCCAGAATGATCGCATACACAAAGGCTGGTGCGAGAGCACACAGGAGCGAAAAGAAGACGAACGGATACCACGGCCAGATACGGGCACCGGTCATCGTTCTTTTCGCGAGAGGATGGCTGCTTCGCATGGTGCAAATCCCCGGATGATTTCCGACCGCGTCAGGAGAAAACCCATCGTTGATTCCCGCCTGATGCGCAAACCCACTCCGGACCCGAACCTCCGACACGGCAACCAGCAACCACCGTTAGGTCCCGGATTTCAACGGTCTCTCCTCCGGCTCCTCCCGTTCTGCGTTCAGATCCCAGGTGATGAGACGGGATCCCTTATGGAAACTGAAGTAGACGTAGGCCCATTCGAAGAAAGTCACGACCCGGTTCCGGAAACCGACCAGGTACATGATATGGAGAAACAACCAGACAAGCCACGCGAAGAACCCCCGAAAACGAAAGAGCCGCAGGTCCGCAACGGCGGAGTTCCGGCCGATCGTGGCCATGACACCTTTGTCAAGGTATCTGAAGGCTACCGGCGGCCGCCCTCCCAGCACCCGACGAATATTCTTTGCCGCATGCTTTCCCTGCTGGATCGCGACCGGACTCACGCCGGGCAAGACGGAACCATCGTCTTGTTCAAACCGGGCCATGTCCCCAATCACCTGGATCTCCGGATGGCCCCGAATGGTGAGGTCCTTTCCGACCAGAACCCGGCCCGTGCGATCCACCTCGAGTCCGAGCGTTTTCGCCAAAGGAGAGGCCGATACTCCAGCCGCCCAGATAATCGTACGAGCGGGAATGATCTCCTTCTCCAGCTGCACCTGATGGCGGTCCATTGCCGTCGCAAAAGTCTTCGTGCGAACTTCCACCCCCCGTTTTTCCAGAGCCCGTGTGGCGTACTCCGAGAGACCGGGAGGAAATCCACCGAGGATGCGCTCGGCACCTTCGGCGAGAATGATCGTCGCCTCGGACGGCACGATGTTGCGGAAGTCCTTCGCCATCGTGAGATGGGCCATTTCCGCGATCGCTCCGGCCATCTCCACTCCCGTCGGTCCACCGCCGATGATCACGAAGGTGAGGAGGGCTCGCTGCTCCGCTGGGTCCTCGCACTGCTCCGCACGCTCGAACACCGAGAGTACACGTTTCCGGATTTCGATCGCGTCTTCGAGTGACTTGAGCCCCGGCGCTGGCTTCGACCACTCGTCGTGCCCGAAATAGCTGGTTTTCGCTCCCGCCGCGAGGATCAGGAAATCGTAGCCAACCTCGTTGCCATTAGCCAGTTGCAGGCAGCGCCGATCCGCCTGCACGGCCGTGACCTCGGACAAATCGACCCGCACATTCCGATTGTGGCGAAACAATGGACGGATCGGGACAGCGATGTTCGACGGCGATAGATCGGCCGTCGCCACCTGGTAAAGGAGTGGTTGGAAAAGATGGTGGTTTCGCCGATCGATGAGCGTCAGGTCCACCCGTTCCCTCCGCAGACGTTTCGCCGCCTGCAGGCCCCCAAAGCCCGCGCCGACAATCACTACATGGGGCCGGCGGGACTCCCGTTCCCACGCCTGCCGCTCAAATTCCAGAGGGTTCGTTTTCAAGGTCTTCCGGTCAAAGTTGAGAAATAAAGGGCCGCTGCGGGCGACGTATCACCCGGCAAGAGCCAACCCTGCTCCATCACCCAGCCAGCTTCCCTAAACAGGACCCGATTGTCCAGTTTAAATCCGAGGGAGGACGGAAGTGCCTGGGTCGGCTGGCACATCTTCTACGTCCGCAATGCCTTTTTCAGGCTTTCGGCCGCCATCTCGAGATCCTCGCGCGTGTGGCGGGCGGAGATGGCGGTTCGCAGGAGGTCTTTCCCGGGAGGTACCGCCGGCGCAATTGCCATGACGGTGAAGATGCCTGCGCGCAACAGCTGTTGCCATGCCCGGTAGGCCCGCTCACGGGTGCCAAGGACAATCGGAATGGCGGGCGTTTCGCTGTCCCAGGTATCGATTTCGAGGTGGTTGAGGAGGCGTTTGAAGTAGCGGGTGTTATCCCAGAGCTTCTCCCGTGGTTCCGGATCCGACTGCATCAGCCGCAGGGCCTCATGGGCACAGGCGATCTGGGCAGGGCTGGTCGCGGCGCTGAAGATCGCCTGCTTCGAGTGGGTCCGGAGGTATTCGATGACGGCTTTCGAGCCCGCCACGTAGCCGCCGGTCGAGGCGAGGGATTTGGAAAGACTTCCGCAAATCACATCGACACCGTTGAGGCAGTCGAGAAACCCGACCGTTCCTTGCCCCCGGTCCCCCAGGACACCGAGCCCGTGCGCATCATCCACGACAAAAAACGTGTCGTGATTGCGCGCGACCTCGACGAGTTCAGGAAGGCGGGCGATGTGTCCCTCCATCGAATACACCCCCTCGATCACGACCATCTTTGGTCGAGTCGGGTCCTCCGTCATGAGGATGTCCTGAAGGTCCGCGGGATCGTTGTGTCCAAAGCGCTCGATGGCCGCCTGGCTCTGCTTGATTCCCGCCCAGAGCGAAGAATGTACATTGCGATCGACGAGGATCAGATCTCCCTTCTGCGCAAAGGTGCCGACAGCGGCCATGCAGGCGAGATAACCGGCGGAGAGGACAATGCAGTCCTCCGCGCCGAGATGTCTTGCGAGCGCAATTTCAAAGTCGCGATGGATGCTCCTCGAGCCGTTTGCCAGCCGCGCCCCGGTTGTACTGGAGCCCCAGTGCTTCAGCGCCTTTCGTCCAGCCTCAAGAACCTTTGGGTGAAAGCTCAATCCGAGGTAATCGTTGCTCGAAAGCATCAGATATCGCTGCCCGTCCTTCCAGACATAGGAACCTTCTTCACGGTCGAATGTGGTATACCACAGATCGTATTTCAGGCGGGCGCGGGTGGGTTCATCCTTCTCGCATCGGCGGAGGATGGAACTGCGGGATTTGAATTTGGAGAACGAGCGCAAGCGGAGCAAACGGTTCACGGTTAACAATGAGAAGGAAGCTACCGTCGCCCCCTAAGGAGGCAAGAACGGTCTCTCCGCCTGAATACGCGATTGCGGTCGAAGAACCGCTGCCAAACATGAAGCCGGCATGGTCAGCACCCCACAACAACTCCCCCGCCCGACGCGCCCGGACTGGATCGGATATGGCAACATCCTTAGCCAGTTCACGCGACGCGCCATCTCCACGCAGACGCGAGGGACTCTCCTCGGGATGGTCTGGTGGCTTCTCGACCCGCTCATCATGCTGACGATGTACTCGGTCATTTTCGGGCTACTGATGCGGGGAGGCAGCACCGCTACGCAGTCGTTGGGCCCGATCGGCTACCCGCTCTCGATTTTCATCGGGTTGACCCTTCTCGGCGTCATCACGGAGACGATGAACCAGTCGCCCATGGCGGTCATCAGCCAGGCCAGCATTGTCAAGAAGGTCGTTTTTCCCCTGCCGATTCTGACGCTCGCCGAGTTAGGTCCAACGGTTTTGCGGTGTGGCCTGAATTTCCTTCTCATTCTCGCGGGGGCATGCCTTCTGGGACCTGGTCTGGATTGGCAATGGTTCCTCCTGCCGCTGGTCATTTCTCCCCTTGTCCTGATCTCGATGGGGTTGGGTTGGTTTCTCGCCTCAACCGGCGTATTTTTCCGTGATTCCCGCAATATCATGCGCTTCGGAGCCGCCTTGCTCTTCTATTGCAGTGCGGTGTTCTACGATGAGGAAATGCTGCACCAGGCGCCGTGGCTGTGGAATATCCTTCGTTTCAATCCGATCCTCCAGGCGATCGACGAAGCCCGAAAGATCCTCCTCTATCACGAGCCTGTGAACGGGGGCATCATCGTCGCCCTGAACCTGATCGGACTGCTCTGCGCCTGGGCGGGGTACGCCGTCTTCCAGAAACTCCGGGACGGCTTTGCCGACGTCCTCTGATCACCGCGGAGAACCGGGCGGCCGGGCGGTTTCTGCAGCCTGCACCCTCGACTCGAGGGTCGAGATGAGGGTACGCATGTTGCGCATCGCATCAAATTCCCGCTTCGCCCAATCACGGGCCGCTCCCGCGACGCACGCGTAGAGATCGTCGTTGTCACGCAACAGCCGCAATGCGCGCAACTGCGCCGAGACGTCGTTCGAGACAAAGCCGTTCACGCCATCCTCGAGCACTTCATCGACACCTCCCACACGTGTCGCCACAACGGGGCGACCCACCGCCATCGCTTCGCCAATGATATTGGGAAAACCCGCACGGTCCCCGCTTCCCGCCACAATCCCGGTAAAAACAAGGACGTCAC
>CAZVQJ010000165.1:0-6424 GCA_964629165.1 uncultured Puniceicoccaceae bacterium | reverse complement strand
TCGTAACCGGCTGAGTCAGGACGAGGAGCTTCCCGTCCAGGTACAATTGGTCATGCGCGTTGAAATAGGGCCGTTCGACGTAGCCGTGCCGCGCCGTGAACTTGCGCCCGCGCGTGATCTCCTGCGGAAACCCCGTGGCAATGTTCCAGCCGACGCCGAGCGCACCGTTTCCGGCGTTGCTGTTATAGGCAAGCGCGAGACTCGGCTGCATGCCGTTGATGCCGGGCGGCACCTCGAGAGGAACGGTGTAATTGGCGGATCCGCGGTTATCGACCGATAGATCACCGGGAAGCGTGCCTACGAGCGTCGCCGAAAATGCCGAAGGCGCTAGGGCCGTGGTCGCGAGCACGGCGAGGATCAACTTCAGGAGCCAGCAGCGGGTTTTCATGGGGGGGGGGCGGAAGGAGAGAAGCGCTTAGGGGTGTGCGGTCGTGGTTGGCGGTTTCAGCCGGTATTCCCTTTCCCGCTCGGCGAGGGTGTGATGCACGCCCGGCTGCTCGAGAGCCTTCGCGAGCATCGCCTGCAGGATCTGCTTGTTTTCGGGCGAGTCGGGATCGGCGACGCTCGGTTCGCGCAGCGGACTGTGCGCCGCCACCATCCGGCGCGTGGCGAGGACCTGCTCAGAGGGAGGGCCATCAACCGTTGCCGGCAGCTCAGGATCCTCTTCCTGATACTCGGGTTTCTCTGCGCCCACGGCATCGGTATCGGCAGGCAAAGTTTCAGCCCGCAAGTCGGCGGGCGCGGGCGGTGCCGTTTCTTCACCGTGCAGACCGCTGATGACGACAAGCGCCACCCATCCACCCAACAATAGTACACTCAGTGAAAGAGCTGTTATCCAGCGGCGGATACGTTTTCTACGGGCTTTCATGGACATAGGATGCGGGGAGAAGATTCGTCAGTTCACGCGGGTCAGCTTTCGGTCCGCCTGGACCGCGCGAATGCCTTTGTCAGGCACGATGATGACAGGATACCGGGTGGAGAGCGCTCCAGTGGCGATCGCGGCGTTTGCGTCGTCGGAAGAAGCGGCGGCTTCCCCCGGGGATTGATGCGCGCTCCCGACAAGATCCCGTTCGCTGTTGAAGCCGTCCGCGTCTTCCAGCTCCAACGCTTCCGAAGATCCTTTATCTTCCACTCTTTCGCTGGGTTCCTGAAGCCAGAAGCTCTCTCCATCATGGGGTCCGTAGGCGAACCAGCGACCTGTCGAGTGGTTGAAGAACCACTGAGGATTGGCCGTGCCGGCGATGTATTCGTACCAGTGCTGATCGCGTTCACTCCAGATGAGGGGAAAGGCAGCGGGAGTCGATGCGATCCATCCAAGGCCGTTGCCGGTGTCCGCGTGCAGACGCCAGGACCCGCGCGCGGCCTGAAAGTCTTCGGGAAGCAGGAGATGCTTTCCTGGCACGGGCTGCCGGGTGGCGGCACTGGCGTAGCTTGCCATGAAGCCGCCGGTCGGAACCTCGGAGGGCTCGAGCAGCGCAGGGTCCGAAAGATCGAATCGACGCGGAAAAGTTCCCGGCTCTCCGGCATAAAAGGACGTCACGACATGGCTTGGAATAACCGTGAATGCTTCCGCTCCCTCATCTTTTTTCCGCCACGCCAGCGAGAGGAAATGCCCGCCGCCGTTCTGCTCTCCCCAAACTTCAAAATAGTAGGCCACGCCCTGCTCGAGCGGGAGTGGATCGCTCTGCTGCGACTTCTGCTGATCCCAGGCATACTGGCCGGTGGAAACGTCGAAGGAGGCCTGCAGCCGAAGGTTCGCCGGAGCACCATCCGAACTGATGAAAAAAGCTCCGGCCTCGTCCCCACACACCGAGAAGACGTAGTCCCCGCTTTCTTCGGGTACAATGTAGCCAAGGATCCGTTCTAAAAAACGATCCGCTCCCGCGAGGTCCCCCTCACCCGCCTTGCGGTCCTGTGAATCGATCGTTGCCAGGTAGTCGGCGCCTGCCAGCGACTGTTCATGAACCAACGCGGGTGCCCGCTTCAGATCGGCTGTGCGACCGGGGAAAAACCGCTCCCGGTTCACCGTTTGCGTCAACATCCACGACGCCTCCGCAAAACTCAGATCTCCCGGAAACACATCCACGCGGATCGCATCGTAGGAGCCGTTCGTGAGCCGAAGTTGATCGGAAGCGGTCTCCCGCGGCATCGGCAGATCCCGCAAACGGGAGATTTCCATCCCCGTCTTATCAACGATCGCCTGTTCTTCGAACCCCAGACGGCGAAGTGCGCGGACGACATGGTTCGGATAGGTTCTGGTCCGTGTCCGGAACCCCTCGGCTATCCCAGGGGAACGATTTCCGATCCGTGGCACGGCACCCTCCGACGGACGGTTCAGAGTGAGGATATCCGTTATGGGCCAGCCGTTCACGAACAACATCCCTTCTTTGCCCCCGGACAAAAGAACCCCTTCCAGGACAAGGCTGACGGGAAATTCATGAGCGCTCACCGCGAACCCGGTTTCCTCCCATGGGCCGCCATCCGCCGTCGCCACGTGGAGCCGCCATGCATCGCCAACCCGCGAAATCCCGACATCGATGCCGCTCCAGTTCAGCAGCGGATCAAAGCCGTTACCCGGACCGCCCGAACCGCCAAACTGCACGCGCACCTGCTGCACAACCGGCTGAGCCGCCACCGCTCGCGGCACCTCAGAAGCGGGGACGTTCCGATCTTCCGCGACCAGCTGTCCGGGCGCTGGAGATGCCAGGAAAAGACCGACAAAAAAAGCTCCCGTGGCACGAAAAAGGACCGGGATGGTTCGGGCAGGATCAGACATCCTCATGAGGGGGTTGAAGAGCGTGATGAGACGAGGCACCGGCTTCCGAAACCGGCCGTCGCACGCACCCGCTCAGAAGCGGACGGCGTTATACCACGTTGGCCAACGGTTGTCTTCAGAAATTCCCACCCAAATTTGGGTACGGGTGTACCTCCAAAAGGTAGCAGGGCCAGGAACCGAAAGCCGGTTCCCATTTCTCCTCAACATCCTCACGCCCGCTTCGCTTGAGCACGCGGATAACGCAGAGGGGAGACCCTCACCACCCTTTCTTCATGCTCGTTCAGGATTCCTCTGCCTCATGCTGAACCGCTTTTTCAAAGCTTCCGCCGGTGCCCCTCTCCGCGTACTCTGCGTGCGCAGGCCGCGCACAGCGGCCGGTTGTGAGACTTTTCGCCGCCTGAGCATTCGCGGTTATTCGCGGTTATCCTCCACACGCCGCGGTTGCCGAGCTGGGGCTCGGTGTTCCCGGGCCTGCCTCACAGCGGGAACGTTCAGCCATCCTTTCGTCTGATATCGAAACGAAGCGGCATCCGCAGCACCCGGATTACTTCCGGCCGCAGGCTTAGTTCGGAACCGTGCGGCTACTGCCCTTCGAGCAGGCGGACGCGGCGGTGTTTCTGTGGAAACTGCAACGTGACGACGGTGCCCATGCCTCGTTTTGAATCGATGCCGATCTGGCCCCCGTGATCGCGCATGATGCGCTCGACGATCATCATGCCGAGACCGTGGCCGCCTGATTTTGTGGAAAAGTAGGGCTGGAAAACACGCGGCAGGTCCTCCTCTGCAATCCCTTCTCCCGTGTCCCCTACGCGCAGGTAGACGAACTCGTCGTCACTGGAGGCGACGACCTTGATGACTCCGCCGACCTTCATCGCCTGGCGGGCGTTTTTGAGAATATTGAAATAGACCTGCTTGAGCTGGTTCCGATCTGCTTGCACGATCGGCACGGTATTGTCGAGGGACACATCGACGCGGATGCCGGCACTCTCGAGTTCGTGCCCGACAAAACCGATCGCCTCCTCCAGGACCGAGATCAGATCGACTTCGGAGAGATCGGGATCGCTCGGGCGCACGGCGGAAAGGAAATGGGTGATGATGCTGTCCAGACGGGCCACCTCGCTGCTGCAAATGGCGATCGATTGCTCGAGTTTCTCGAGCAGCGGCGTTTTCATCCGCGCCTTGCTGAGCGAGCGTTCCATCAGCTGAAGATGGATATTGAGTGAGTTGAGCGGATTTCCCAACTCGTGCGCAACCCCTGCGGAGAGCTGGAGAATCGACTGCACCCGCTCGTTCTCAAGCTCCTCCTGCGATTGTTTCTTCTCTGTCGTGATGTCTGAAAGGAGGACAATAAAGCGGGCGATCGAAGAACCGTCGGCATCCTCTTCCGCGTCGAACGGCATCAGATAGAGTCGTACCAGGCGGCGCTCGGGATAGGACAATTCCAGTTCGCGGCTGATGCCGGCGTCGGCGATAAGGATGCCGTCACGGGTGAATTGAAGCGTGCGCGCGAGGTCGGGAACGTGTCTCCAGAGAAGGGCCTTCCCCACTTCGCGCAGCTCGAATCCCAGGATCACCGCAGACGAGACGTTGGCATACTCGATTGTGCCACGGGCATTGATCACGAGGATGCCCTCCCGCAACGTGTTGAACAGACGGTGGTATAGTTTGCGTTCGCGGGCGAGGCGGTTGGCAAGGGTCGCGAGGCTTCGAGGATCGAGATCGTCGATGCGCCCAAGGACGTTCTGCAGCGGATCTTCAGGAATCATCGCTCTGGCCGAGAAAGTTTTTCATACAAGCACCTGACGCGAATCGAGTTCTGCCGCAAAACGGGCCATGAGAACCTCGGCAAGTTCGGTCTTGGGTGCCGGACCGAGTTTCTCCCGTCCCCCCTTTCGGCTGAGGAGGATGACAACATTGTCGTCGCTGGCAAACCCGCTGCCGGGAACGCCAATCCGGTTGGCGACGATGAAATCGGCGTTCTTGGTGGCCAGTTTCCGACGGGCGTATTCCTCCACATTGTTCGTTTCCGCAGCGAACCCGACAATCAGTTGTTCCTGTTTCCGGCGGCCCATCGCAGCCAGCACATCGACAACCGGCTCCATTTCGACGACGCTTTCGAGGGCGTCCTTTTTCACCTTGTGCGGTGCCTTGAACCTTGGGCGGAAATCGATCAGTGCCGCCGTCATGATGAGGATATCGCACGCATCGAAACGGGCATCGATCGCGGTGTACATGTCGTCACCAGTGAGGACCGACGTGACCGAAGCCTCGGGTGGAGCCGAAAGGGCGACCGGCCCGGAGACCAGATCGACGTTCCAGCCGATGCGCAAAGCAGCCGCCGCAAGGGCATAGCCCATCTTGCCGGTCGACGGATTACTCACGTAACGCACTGGATCAAAATATTCCCGCGTCGGCCCCGCCGAGATCAGACACCGAATGGGTCTTGCCATAACTGCTCGATCTAAAACCATCCGCTCGGATGAAGGGAAGCGAAAACCCCGGCCAGCCGACACCGCCAAAACAGGAATCAGTCTTTCTCAGTCTCGCGCTGAACCTGATCGCGCCGATCCTGATCCTGCGTCAAGGCAGCAAGATCGGGTTTCTCTTTCCTGCCGACGCAGGCGGCTGGCTCGCACAACTACGTGATTTCGTTGCCCAACCCTCCACTGTCCTCGTCATCGCGCTGAGCTTTCCGGCCGGGTATTTCATCTACGATTGGCGACGCCGCGGAAAGCGCAACCTCGTCTCGATCCTCGGGTTTGTGAGCGTCCTCATGACGGGAGGCGTGGGGCTCCTCTCACTGCCCCGCGATTGGTTCCTGATCAAGGAAGCCTTGTTTCCGCCCGGCTTCATTGCCCTCGTCCTGCTCCTGTCCGTGCCGACGCGAAAGCCCCTCATTAGTCTCCTCTTTTTCAACCGGGAGCTGTTTGATGTCGATCGCATCGAGGCCCGCCTGATGGAAAGAAAAACACGCGAAGGCTTCATCCGCGCACTGCGCATCGCGACCTTCCTTCTCGGCCTATCGTTCGTTGCCAGTGCCATCGCGAACTACTTCCTGGCGGATTACTTCGTGACCACCGACCCCAGTGACCCTGCCAACCGGTCTCTCTTCAATGACCAGGTCGGATCGATGATGGTCTGGACATGGGCCTTTCTCTTCGTTCCCAACATCCTGATGACGCTGGGGATCTGGTTCTACCTCATGCGGGCGATCGATCGCTTTACCGGCCTTCCTTTCGAGGAAGCTGTTGCGGAACAGCACCGCTCACCTCAGCGGGACGCCTGACCCGGGCCAACGCCCGTTACGTGCCGCGCTGATCCATCGGGACGTAATCCCTCTGCGTGCGGCCGGTGTAAATCTGGCGTGGACGGTGGATGCGCTGGGAGTTCTCCGCGATCTCCTTCCAATTCGCGATCCAGCCCGGCATCCGCCCGATCGCAAACATCACGGTAAACATATCGACCGGGATTCCGATCGCTTTGAGCATGATCCCGCTGTAGAAATCGACGTTCGGGTAGAGTTTGCGCTCGGTGAAATAGTCCTCGTTCAACGCGGCTTCTTCGAGGCGACGGGCAATGTCGAGCAACGGATCCTGCCGGTTGAGCGCTTTCAGGACGCGCTCTGATGCGCTGCCAAAGATTTTCGCC
>CAZVQJ010000164.1:0-6429 GCA_964629165.1 uncultured Puniceicoccaceae bacterium | reverse complement strand
TCGGTCTCATTGTCCTCAAGATCGACCTGCCCCTGGACCAGAGCTGGCCCACCTTGCAGGAGAACAACAAGTTGCGCACCTTCGACTGGAAGCTGGATATCACCTATCCGACCGTCTGGATGGTCTTTATCGGGACGGTTTTCACCACCCTTCTCGGGATCGGTGACCAGAACTACGTGCAGCGCGTCCAGGCGGCGCCCACGCTGGTGGATGCCAAAAAGGCGATCGGCACCCAGATGGCCGTGGCCATTCCGATCAACGTCCTCCTCTTCGCATTGGGAACGGCTCTCTACCTCTACTATCGCAGCCATCCCGGCGAACTGAATCCGGTGATGAAAACAGACGGGATTTATCCGCTCTTTGCCGCCCAACACCTGCCTCCCGGCGTATCCGGACTCGTCATTGCCGCCCTTCTTGCGGCTTCGATGTCGACGATCTCGAGTGCGATCAACTCCGTCGCGAACATCGGGATCGATGACTTTTATCGTCGCTTCAATCGCAATGTCACCGAGCGCTCAACGATGCGCCTGAGCTATATTCTTTCCCTCATCGTGGGTGTCTGCGGTATCCTCGGGGCGCTCTACCTTTCGCTCTCGGATTCCACCTCGGTCTGGGATACCGCCCTTCTCATCACGGGCCTGATCACGAACGGGACTGTTGGTTTCTTCGGCCTCGGTCTTCTTACAAAGCGCGCGCATCAACTGGGCACGCTGCTCGGGGTGCTCGCCGGCATGTCGGTTGTCTTCTGGCTTCAGCAATACACGCCAGTCACATTCTGGCTCTATGCCGTGGTCGGCTCGATCGTGACATTTGTCGTCGGTTACGTGCTGAGCCTGATCCTTCCCGGAAAACCAAACAACCTCGATGGGCTTACCGTCTTTACCCTCGACAAGCCCCGCGCACAGTTGTGACAGCGGCCGTGCGGTCATGAAGCGGCGATGTAGACTCCGTCTGAGGGGACAACCCCTCGGCTGGCTCCTCCTTTCGCTCATTCCTCCTGTCGCAGCATCGGCGGCCGAGGCGCGGACATGGCAGTTTTCTCTCGCTGAAGACAACCTGTCGCCAGGTGCGATCGCGGTGCGGGCGGACCAAGCGTATGACGACACCGTCGGCTACGGCTACGAGTTTGGTAGCCCGGCAGAGGGAGGCCCCTTCATCTTTTCGGTCGCCCTCCCCGAGGGAAATTATGAGGTAACGGTGCAGCTCGCCGGCGACCGTGACCCGTCTCCGGTGACGATCAAGGCGGAGAGTCGACGGCTCATGATCGAATCGTTCACTCCGCCCGCCGGAGATATCGGAACCGTGTCTTTCGCTGTTCATTTACGCACGAGCCAGCTGCACGATGGCGGCGCGATCGATCTGAACGAACGCGAGATTGGCGCCTGGCATTGGGACGAACGCCTTCAGCTCGAGTTCAATGGAACCCGGCCCCGGGTCACCCTCCTTGAGATCTCGCCAGCCCCCGATACCCGCACGATCTTCATTGCGGGAGACTCCACCGTCACCGACCAGACGCGTGAGCCATGGATCGGGTGGGGGCAGATGCTTCCTCGTTTCTTCCGTTCATCTGTATCCATCGCCAACTACGCCGAGTCGGGTCTTGCCCTCCGCTCATTCCGTGCGCAGGGGCGCCTCGACAAAGTGTTCGAGCAGATGAGACCCGGCGACTATCTCTTCATTCAGTTTGGCCACAACGACATGAAGGAGAGTGGCGAAGGGATCGGCCCCTGGGAATCCTACTCCGACGACCTGCGGCGTTTTGTCATTGAGACACGAGAACACGGCGGTATTCCGGTTCTCATTACATCGATGCAGCGCCGCCGGTTTGACGACAAAGGACGCCAGCCCGCCACCCTCGGCGATTATCCGCTTGCCGTCCGGCGGGTGGCGGCCGAACTCGATGTGCCTTTGATCGATCTCAATCTGATGAGCGGGGTCATCTATGCAGCTCTCGGCCCCGACGGCTCCAAGGCTGCCTTCGTGCATTACCCGGCGAACACCTTTACCAACCAGTCAGAACCACTGCGGGACGATACGCACTTCAATGCCTACGGCGGCTACCAACTCGCCCAGGCAGTGGTCGAAGGCATCCGCTTGGCGATCCCGAAACTCGCCCGCCACCTTCGGGCAGACGTCCCGCCCTATGATCCGGCGCGACCCGATCCGGTAGAGGATTTTGCCCTCCCGGCCAGCCCATATTCCTCCGTCACAACCCCGGCCGGCAGCTGAGGCGCCGCAGGGGCCTTTATCCATAGCAGATGAATCCTGACGAAGCCCTTCACCGGCAGCTTCCAGAGTCCCTTCGGACCTGGCTTTGGCAGCATCGGAAACGATTTGTGCCGGGGCTCTCTCTCGCCCTCTGCCGAATCCTCACGATTGCGCCGCTTCCGCTCATCTTCCGTCACATCATCGATCGTTTGATGCCCGCCGGAGACGTCCGCGGCATTCTCCTCTTCGGCCTCTTTACCCTCGGGCTGCTCATCGCCCACTATTTCTTCCATATAGCGGGAGCGGCCCGGCTCGGAAGCGCAGTCGCCCAAACTGCTCTCGAGCTTCGCGGACGGATTTTTCAGAAGATACAGTATCTGAGTTTTGGCTACATCGATCACCAGAAGACGGGTCGGCTCCTGTCCAAGTATGCCTTTGATACGCAGAAGATCGAAATGGTGATGATGCCCATTCTGAACAGCTTCATCCCGGACCTCACCTACAGTGCCCTCACTTTTGTCATCCTTGTTTCGCTGAACTGGCAGCTCGCTTGCGTGATTGTTCTGATTCTTCCCCTCTTTGCCTACCTGCGCGCACACTTTTTCCACCGTTTTCAATCCCGCAACCGGGACAGCCGACTCGCCCAGGAGCGCATGACCGGGACCGCGAGCGAGTTCTTCACCGCATTGCGGCTGGTCCGGTTTTACGGCGAAGAGCGGCAGGCGGAGAACAGGCTTCAGCTTGACAACGACGAGGTTGCGCGCACGCGGGTTGAGCTGATCCGCACGACGAGCAGCTTCATGGCCTTTTCGTGGGGCGCGATCCAGGCCCTCTCCCTCCTCGTGATCGCGGGCGGAGCCATCCTCTCGATCCATGGGCATATCAGCACCGGAGTGGTCATCGCGTTTGTCGCCGGATTGCCCGCGCTCGTGAACCCCGTGCAGATGTTCGCCAACATCAGCGAACAATATTTTCTCGGCAACGAAGCCCATCGCAGTGCGCGGGAACTTCTCGCAGCCCCCTATGTCGAAGACTGGAAAGGCACCCGGCGTATCGACAACCTTCGCGGCGCCGTTGTCTTCGAGAATGTAGGCTTTCGTTATCCCGAGAGTGACCGCGATGCCCTGCGGGATTTCTCCCTCACGATCGCCCCCGGCGAAAAGATTGCCTTGGTGGGCTCCTCCGGTGCGGGCAAGACCACCGTCGCCAATCTCCTTCTCGGCCTCTACCGCCCCGACAGCGGCACCATCATCATCGACGGCATCGCCCAGCCCGAGCTGGATATGCGCTGGCTGCGCCAGCAGACTGCGATCGTTCTCCAGGAGAGCATTCTTCTGTCCGGATCGGTGAAAGATAACCTCCGGTTTGCACGCGTCGATGCGACAGACACGGAGCTTGTCGACGCCGCTCGCAACGCTTACGCCCACAGCTTCATCGAGGAGCTTCCCGAAGGCTACGATACGATGCTTGGTGAACGAGGGGCGAATCTTTCCGGCGGCCAACGCCAGCGGCTGTCAATTGCCCGGGCACTCCTTCGCAACCCGCGCATTCTCATTCTCGACGAGCCCACTTCCGCCCTCGATTACGAAAGCGAGCGGCACATCCAAGCCGCCCTCGCAAACCTCGCCCGCGGCCGCACTGTCCTCACCATCGCTCATCGCCTCAGCACGATCCGGGATGCCGATCGAATCGTCGTCATGGTCGAAGGCCGCCTCGCCGATCAAGGCACTTACGATGAACTCGTCCAGCGCGACGGCCCGTTCAAATCCCTGCTCGCATCAGCAGGCGGCGAATAACGACCGGTAATATGATCAGAGGCAGGAGCGCCGCCCTCCAAGGGCAAGGCTCGGCAGGCACAGCACCGTTTCTGTCGCAGAACGGTTGGGAAAGTCTCTACACCGACAAAAAAACCGCCCTTCGCGAGAGGGGCGGTTGTTTAGGCAGTGGGATCCGGCTCAGTTCCTAACCAGAGACAGTGACAGTGAGAGACAGAGACGGGAACTAAGCGAAATCGCTAAGAGACATCATCCAGGACAAGAGAGACTGAAAACCATCATCATTCGGCGGAGAGAATCGCCTTCGACTAAGCAGTTGAGACGAGGGTATATAAGGAGAATCCCGTAGCTCTTTTCAAGGAGGAACCGGATCCCGCGAGCCGTTTTACAGGAAATTCAACGGCAGTCGCCCATGCGAACTGCAAAGTTTTATCTTCCTGCCAAGCGGAAGTCCTTGGCGAATGGCCTCTTAAGCCGACGGTGTCTCGATCAATCCGAAAGCGATCGCCATCCGCGTCAGGCCAGCCACGTTGTGCACACCCAGCTTCTGCATGATGTGTGTGCGGTGCACATCGGCCGTGCGGGCGCTGATGCCCAGACGCGCAGCAATTTCCTTCGTCGTGTTCCCCTCGGCGATCAGTTGAAGGACCTCGCGTTCGCGGGAAGTGAGACTTTCCACCGACAAATCGGTATCCTGGACCGTAAGCATCTCCGGCATACGCTGGATGATCGACGGGCTATAGTAGGTTTGTCCTCCCGCGACGGTGCGAAGGGCTCGTTCCATTTCTGCGAGACCAGCCGCCTTCTCCATGATGCCTTCGGCCTTTGTCATGAGGACGCGCTTGAGGCGGGGAAGGTTGAAGTGGCCACTGATCACGATGATTTTCATCTGTGGCATCTCCTGCTTCACCCGCTGGACGATCTCAACGCCGTTGAGGCCTGGCAGCTGCAGATCGGTAATGAGGATGTCCGGCTTCATTTCCAGCACCTCGCGCAGCCCTTCAGTACCGTCCCCGCTGAAGCCGATCATCTCGAGATCGTCTTGCGATTTGATAAGATCTCCCAAGAGGTCCCGAAGAAGGACCTCGTCTTCGATAATGTAAACTTTCTGCATGGCTGCTAGGGAACACCGGGTAGGACGCGGACAGAGCGCGCGATCCAAGGGAAACAATCCCGTTTAGTATGGCATCGTCAAATCTAGTAGAAACTTAAGTCGAAAGCCATGACAAATGATCAGGGATGGCCCTAGACGCGCTCTCTTTTGCCCCGGGAATTGAAGGGCTCTCGCACTCAGAAGAGACCAGAGCGATCGCTTCAGGTGCCTCGCGCCTACCGCCGCGCCTCGTGAACCAGCCTCTGCACGACCATAAAGCGGGCTTTTGTCTCCAGTTCTTCCAGAATTTCAGGATCTTCCCCGCTCTCGCGGGCCGTCCGCAGCTCCTCTTCCGCCCGGGCGCGGGCCTCTTGCAGCGCATTCACATCGATCGCCTGAACATCGATCGCGGCCTCGGTAAGGACCCGGATCGTATCGTGCTGGACTTCAATGAAGCCACGATCAATCGCGATGGACTCGCCGCGCCCGTTCTTGAAATAACGCAGTTCTCCTGGTTCGAGCATCGCCAGAAGCGGGATATGCCCCGGGAGAATATCGATTTCGCCGGCTGCCTGTGTGGGAAGCACAACATGCTCCACGACTTCCGTGAGGACCAGGCGCTCAGGGGTGACGATTTCGAGTTGAAGCGGCATCGGGTTCAGTCGCGGTTAATTGTCCTCTTCGGCTGCCTTCAGCACTTCATCCATGCCACCCTTGTAGCGGAAGGCGGATTCATCGACGTGGTCGACATCACCGTCGAGGATCATCTTGAAGCCCCGGATGGTATCTTCAATCGAAACGATCTTGCCCGCAATACCTGTAAAGACTTCCGCCACGTTGAAGGGTTGGGACAGGAAATTCTGTATTTTCCGGGCCCGGAAAACCGTCATTTTATCCTCCGGGGACAATTCGTCGATACCGAGGATCGCGATGATGTCCTGAAGATCGCGGTAGCGCTGGAGGACGTTCTGGACGCCCCGCGCAACGGCGAAATGTTCCTGTCCCACAACCGCCGGATCGAGGGCGGTGGAGGTGGACGAAAGCGGATCCACAGCCGGATAAATGCCCAGCTCGGCGATCCGCCGCTCCAGCACGATCGTCGAGTCGAGGTGGGCGAAGGTATTTGCCGGGGCCGGGTCAGTGAGGTCGTCCGCCGGCACGTACACTGCCTGGAAGGACGTGATCGAGCCATTCTTGGTCGAGGTGATGCGTTCCTGGAGATTGCCCATTTCCTGTGCCAGGGTCGGCTGGTAACCGACCGCCGAGGGGGAGCGTCCGAGCAGCGCGGAGACCTCGGAGCCCGCCTGGGAAAAGCGGAAAATGTTATCGACGAAGAGGAGCACATCGAGGCCC
>CAZVQJ010000163.1:0-6431 GCA_964629165.1 uncultured Puniceicoccaceae bacterium | reverse complement strand
TTCACCGCTTCCGGGGCCCAGTTCGAACTCGGCGAGCGTTAATCGCTGGTTTCCGGCGAGCCGGGATTCCTCGATCGCAACATTCAGGTCGAGGGCAAGGCGTCCTTCCGCGATGGAGCGCCCGATGAAATGGGCGGAATAAGGCGAGAGGGAGGGCAACCGAAACGCCTCGAGCGCCACCTTGATGGTCGTGTTCTGCCTGAAATCGCCTCCTTCCCAGTTCGCATCGGCTGCAAACGTGGCGGCTTGGTCTATTGTCCCCTGCGCATGCAGACCGCCGGGTGTCGTGCCGTCCAGCGAGAAGGCATTCACGGTGACTTCGAAATCGCTGAAGGTTTGTCGTACTGCCGGTGCCACCATCCGGTCCTCGAACACGATGGTGCCGTCGCGCAGCGTCGCCTGAGAAACGGTCAAATGGATTCCGGGCTCTTCTGCACCGCTCTCCGGCTCCGGGGCGGCAGCCGTTTCCGGCCCCTCCCCGGCGGGTGCTATCGACTCCTCGGCAGGCGGCTCCAGGAGGGTTAGCCAGTTGAGCATGCCGTCTTCCGATCGTTCGATGAGTGCGGACGGAGACTCCATCGAAAGGGCCTCGATGGAGACCGTAAAGGGTGTCAGCTGCGCGTCCATTCCGTCGATTCCGAGCCGCCCAAGCTGAAGAATCGGATCACTTTCGGCGCTTGTCGCGAGGGCCAGTTCGTCGACCGAAAGCGTTCCTTGAAATCGGGCCGAAACGTCTGTCGGGTTTTCCTCTCCGGGGCGAATCTGGACAGCTCCCTCGATCGACAGAGAGCCTTTCATATCGTGTATGCCGGAGAGTGCTGCGGCCACTGGATTGGCGGTGGACAAGGCGATTTCTTGCAGAGAGAGCGTGAGTGAAGCACGCAGTGGCAGGGGTGAAACGGTCCCTTCCGTAAGATAGGAACCGGCTTCTCCGACGGTGCCTTCGAGGTGAAACGGGACGGGTTGATCGAGGGCTTCCGAAATGTTTTCGAGGCGAAGGTGAGCAATCGTCAACGGAAGCTCCATGAGGGCTCCGAAACTCTCGTCACGGACGAGGAAACTGAGGTTCTGCGCATGCAGCCGATCGATCCGGTACTGCCATTCGTTATCGGCCGAACCCGGTTCGGCCGGGGCCGGGCGAGGATCGTCTTCTTGCGGTGGAAGCCGTTCAGCGAGGCGCAATTGTCCGTCCTCATCCCGCTCGAGAAGCAGTCGGCCGTCGCGGATGGCAATCTCTTCGATGTGCACGGACTGGGCCGTCAGTTGCGCGGAGATTCCGTTGATCCCGATGGCGTCGAGCGCAAAAAACGATTGTTCGGCACCCGGTTCTGCCGCTTCGAGAGATTCGAGGAGAACTTCTCCGGCAACGATTTCCAGCAGTTCCCCCTGTGGATTCGTGTTGAACCGATAGGGGAGCGCGAGGGAGAGTTGGCTTGTGCCGAATTCGACCGCGATGAACGACTCCAGGTAGGGGCGGAAGGGTTCGAACCGGAGCGCGCCGATGCGGAACTCTCCTTCGCTGGAGAATGGACTGAGGACGAGCGTGCCCCGCCAGGAAAACGACGTTCCCTGGGGGGTGAGCGCTTCCAGGGAAACCTCGTTCTCAGCCTCTCCCAAGGTCCCGAATGCGAGGAGGGTCAGGTCGATGGGGGTCGCTTCGTAGGAAAACTCGTCCGCCACGGCGTGATCGGTCATCACAAGCGAGCCGTTGCGGATCTCGAGACGATGAACCCGAAATCGCGGCAATTCGTCCGGCTCATCGTCATCCTCTTCGGTCGCATCGCGTTCGATTCGATCGAGAATGTCCTGAAAGCTCATGACGCCGTCGCGGTTGCGGACCACCGTGACCGCTGGCCCGTCGAGGCGGAGGCGCTCGACGACCGGCGCCCGATGCCAGAGAGATGTGACGGAAAGATCGACGATAAGTTGGTCGAAGCGCAACAGATCGGCCTCTCCACTGCCTGCCGCTTCCTCGGCGGCGAGCGCAAACTGTTCGATCGAAAGCGAGAAAACGAGCGGATTGAAGCGGACGCTTCCAACCGAGACGGCGCGGCCCGTGGTCTCACTGAGTTGAGACCGCAACTGGTGCTTCAGGATCCATGGGAGGAGCAGGAAACCGCCCAGCAGATACAGAATTCCCAGGCAGAGAGCGGCAAAGACGGCCTTTTGTACGAACGTCCGCGGAACCCAGCGACGGCGTGAACGATGGCTTTTGGTGGGCTCCGGGCTCGATGATGCGTGCATGGATGTTCGGACGCTAGCGGCGCCTTTTATTCCGACAACAACCGAACCTCGGGTGCTTCGTCCTCATCAATCGTCGGGAAGCGGCCGATGTCCGGGTTGACGAAAAAGTTGTCGTTCTCGTCGTCGTTGGCAGTGGAAACTTCGCCAATGATACATTCGTCGGATTCGGGCCAGAAGAAGTGATAGATCCCGGGAGGAAAGGTCGCTCGTTCACCAGCCTGTAGACGGAGGATCTGGCCTGAGCGCATCGGTTGCCTCTCCCCATTCACCTGGAGCTCAAAGTCGGGGTCGGGCGATTTTTCCGGATGGCCCTTCCAAACCTGGATGCAGAGGACTCCCGTCCGACAGATGATATCCTCCTTCTTCTGCTTGTGGGCATGCGCGGGAGTCTCCTGCCCCTGGTGGGCATACATCAGCTTTTCGCAATATTCCGGCTCATCCGCGAGATTGATGAGAATCAGCCCGGCCTTGTCGAAATCGTCGAGACCATAGTCGGTGATGTCCCATTTCGGATTGGGGGGCAGGTGCCATCCGTTGCGAGCGAAACAGCTGCGAGCGTTGCGGTAGGCTTGATTGATGCGGGATCGTCTCATGATTGGCAAAAGGTCGTGGTGAACGGGAAGGCGAGGGGGGTGCTCCCTGATAACTCTACCCTAAAGTCGCGCAAACGCACGCAACCCGTGATTCTTGAGCGAAATCCTCACGTGGAAAGGAAGAGGATACGCGATTGTCCCTTTCCATTTTGCGGAAAGCGGGCAAATTGCCGACGACCGCTGAGATGTCAGAAAATCGTAGAGACGAACGAAGAATACGCCGCTGGGCGCCCAATGCACGAAGCTTCCTCTCCGCTGCCGTCATGGTGCTGGTCTTGGGAGGCGCTCTCTGGATCTGGCTCAAAGGCGATCCCGCCGCGTTTGCGGAATGGAGGCGCGAGGCGCATCCTGCATGGTTTTTCACCGCGTTGGCCTTGCTCCCTGCGATCGGTTTTCCGACGACACCGTTTTTCATGCTCGCGGGCGCCACCTTCTCGCCGCTCGAGAATACAATCGGGATCACGGTGAGTCTCGGAGCCAACGTCGCGTTGAGCTACTGGCTCGCCAACAGCGGGCTCCGGCCGGTTTTCCTCTGGCTGCTGAAGAAGTGCGGTCGCGAGATGCCGGTCCTCGACAACCGGAGCAAGGTGCGTTTTGCGCTCCTCGTGAAAATGACCCCCGGGCTACCGACCTTTCTCAAAACCTACGTGATCGGGATGTCGGGGATATCGTTCCCGCTCTATTTCATCATCTGTTTCAGCGTGACGGCCTGTTATGCGTTCGCCTTTGTCATTCTCGGTGACTCTCTCGTTGAGCGCGACATCGGCTCAGGTGCGCTGTCAATCGGCATCGTACTGGCAATTATGGCCGTGCTCTACCTCGTCCGCCGCAAGCTGAAGAAGCCTCGGAGCGGATGAAGGCGGCGGTGATACGGAATCAAAGCGGGTCGAATACGTGCACAATGCGGGCTATTTCGGGCTGCCTCACCTGCTATTCATGCAGATTGCCCGGTCAAAAATCGCAGAATTAAACACGATATGCAGTAACAAATTGGTTATCAACACCCTGTAGAAAAGTGTAGCCAGTTTGGCATCTAATGTGGAGAATACCTATGCCATGATGAAAAACAAACATAGTCTCCGTACACTCCTGCTCCTCCTCAGCCTTCCTATCGCCATCTTCGCGTTCGGGTGTGCCGACGATAACGACGATCTGGGCGATGCCATGGATGAAGCGGGTGATGAGATGCAAGACGCCGCCGATGACACGCGCGACGCCATTGAAGACGCGACCAACTAGCCTTGTCTGGGTGGGGAGCCGGTGCGCATGCGCGGGCTTGTCATTCCCTCTCAAGTTTTCTTGCGCCGGGTTCTCGAGAAAGGGGACTCGGCGTTTTTATGTCCTCCTTCTGATGGCTTCAGGGAATCCCGCTGGCAGGGGCGGCGGTGGCTGGTAAGCTCTTCGTCGTGGGTATGAAGACAGTTGTCATATCGGAGCCAGGCGGCCCGGAGGTATTGAAGATCGATGAGCGGGAACGGCCGGAGGTGGGTCCTTCACAGGTGAGGATTCGGGTATCCGCGGCAGGACTCAACCGGGCTGATCTGATGCAGAGGGAAGGGCGCTATCCGGCACCACCGGGGGTACCGGGTGACGTGCCCGGGCTCGAAGTAGCGGGCGTCGTCGAATCGTGTGGAAACGAAGTGGAGCGGTGGCAAACGGGTGATGCCGTGTGCGCGCTTCTGGCCGGAGGTGGATATGCTGAGTTCGTCGCGGTGGAGGCTGCTCACTGCCTCCCGATACCGCAGGCCATCACCCAGACGGAAGCGGCGACGATCCCCGAAGCTGTCTTCACCGTTTGGAGCAATGTATTCCAGCGTGGTGGTCTCGGCCGGGGTGAGCGTTTCCTCGTGCACGGAGGCAGTAGCGGGATCGGGCTCACCGCGATCCAGTTGGCGAATGCACGCGGAGCCCTTGTTTTTGCGACGGCGGGGACTGCCGAAAAATGTGCCGCCTGTGAACGGATGGGTGCCCGTCGCGCGATCAACTATCGGGAGACCGCCTTCGAAGAGGCACTTCAAAGGGAGGGGGTTGATGTTATTCTCGATATGGTCGGCGGCGACTATTTGGGCCGGAATCTGCAATTGTTGCGTCCGGAGGGCCGCCTCGTGATGATCGCTGTGATGGGCGGAGCCCGTGCGGAACTGAGCCTCGTGGAGTTGATGTCCCGCCGTCTCCATCTGACAGGGAGCACCCTGCGCGGCCGGGACGATGCCTTCAAGGCGGCCCTTGCGCAGACCGTGGAAGCGGAAGTCTGGCCGTTGATTGCGGAGGGCAGGTTTCAACCGACTGTCTTTGCGACCTTTCCGGTCGAATCCGTCGTTGACGCTCATCGCCTGATGGAGAGCAATCGCCACATCGGGAAGATCGTACTCACTTTTCCATGACATCGTTGAGAGAAGTGAGGCAATGACTCGCGGATTGGGCGGAAGTTGCTACCATATCGGGAAAAGACGACGCGTATGCCTGCACGATTTGCCATCCCTTTACTCATCATCACTGCGATTGTGGCCGTGATCATCGGAGCCGTCACGGGTGCGGTGTTCATCGTGATCTTCTCCGTGGTCGGATTTCTCGCGGCCGTCTTCGGCGCGTTCTGGCTATCACGCAAGCTCAGGAGACCCAGCCGGGTGGAGACGGAGTGATCGCGGTTATTCAACTTTGACGCGAACCGTCTGCACGCCGTCTTCGACCCTCACCTCGATCACCTTCGGTTCACGTTCTTTCAGGATGATGCTGATCACGCCGCTTCGTTCGAGGTGTGCGAGAAGGACCCGGTTGATGGCACTCGATTGACCGCGCAGGCGCAGGGCCTCATCGAGGTCGCGCTGGCCGATGAGGCTCTTTCGCATGTTGCGGGTATCGATCTTGCCGTCGCGGACGAGAAGCCTCGGTTTCCCTTTGATCCATGGGCCGAGCAGCTCGAAGTGGAACGTCAGAAACGCAAACATCCAATGGCAGACAATCAGCGCAACGGCGGCGCAGAGGGTCGCGACAAAGGGGGATTGGCCGGTGATCGCTCGACTCACAACCGAGCCGAGAATGATGCCGAGAATCAGATCAAAGGCGGTCGTCTGCCCCATGAAACGCTTGTGCCCGAGGCGGACTGCGAGAACGGCGAAAAGATAGACGACGACTGCACGCAGGACCATCTCGAAGACCTCAAGATCGAACGCTTCAGCGTTTGCATTGAGCAGGTTGAGGAAGCTCTCAAGCAGGTTCTGCACGGTGAGGAACGTCCGTCAGGATCGGGTGCTGTCAAGTGGAGGCTGGGCAATGAGGCCGCGCACGAAGTCCGGGAAAAGCGGTTTCAGGACACCCCGGAGGGTGTTTTGCTCGATCGGTGGACCGCGTGCCCATGCTGCGGGTTGCATTTACGAAGACTCTCCGCACCTTGACGGGAAGCGTTTCTCTCCGTCGCGAGAGTCCGCCGAATCAGCGCAGCCCTGCAGCGATACCATGGACATCGAGAGATTCTTTCAGCATTGGAACCTGACCGAGAACCCGTTTCAAGCGGAGGAGGCGCGGAACGATGCCCTCTATCGGCGGGTGATCGAAGCCGCCGTGGCCCATCCGGATTTTGCAAAGATCTACGGG